>DVHK01000133.1 GCA_018712135.1 Candidatus Coproplasma avicola
ATTTTTCCGCGCGCCCGCTCGCCGTATATTGCTGTTTTGTGCGCCGTTATACGCGGCGGAAGTGCTTTATGCGCCGCGCGGCAAATATTATGCAAACCGAATAACCGTCGTCGGTCTTTGTAAGGTTTAATTCGGGTTTGCCGTCGCATTCAAAATAATCGGCGCACACCCTCTTGAAATCGCTCATGAAAAGCTGCTTTTCGCCTTCGGTCATCTCTTCGCGGTCGGCAAAGAGGCTGTCCGCAAGTATTTCGCTGTTCATATCTTTCTCCTCATTTTTCGCTTTATGTACCCGCCTATGCCCGCGTAACCGCGCATGGCGGGGTAAATTTTGCCCGCGCCCGAGGCTATGCGCGCGGCGGTCATTTTAAATGCCTTAACACTGTCCTGCCTCATTCCGCCCAGCGGAATGGTCAGATCCTCGGGTATGATTCCCATAAGGGGCGCGTGCAGCAGGGCGGCTATGTCGGCGGGCGGCATGATCGCGCCGTCGTAAACCAGTCCGCCGTTGACTTTATTTACGATGACTCCCGCGCCTTCAAATCCGCAGTCCGTAAGCTCGTTGAGGCATATATCGGCCCCTTTTATGCCCGTGGGGTAGGGTTCGCATATGGCGACGGCCCTGTCGCACTTGTCGCGCGCCGCCCTGTCGCACAAAACATAGTCGAATTGGCTCTCGACTTCGCCCGCGGCGGAGGATATATATTTTCTGTCCGCGCAGCCGTAACAGGGCATTATAAAGAAGTTGGGCGAACGGGGGTGTTCTATTATGACCTGCTTTACTCTGCACGCGCCCCTGCGCGCCTCCTCTATGGTATAAACCTGCAACCCGGCGCAGCCTGAAATGGTCAGCCCTGCGGGGTAGCGCAAATCGCCGTCGACAAACAGCACGCGCTCGCCCGAATGCGCAAGAGCAAGTCCCACGCCCACGGCGCAGGTCGTCGTTCCTGCCCCGCCCTTGTGCGAGGCAAAATAAATTTTAACTGCCATATAATCACCTTTTTGTGCTCTCATTATAAAATATCCGCCGCCGAAAAATGTGTGCAAATTGCGCGTAAAAAGCCTTTGTTTGTCGCAAACGCCCGCGCGCTTACCTCTTCGGCGCGGGCGCCTGCATGTGCGCGCCCCTTTTTGCATAAATTAATGTATGGAATTTTTGCAGGAAATTTTAAGCGCCGCGGGCGCGGATACGCTGCGCGCGTTCACCGTCGTGCCCGGCTTCGGCGGCTACTTCAAGGGCGTAAAGGGCGTAACCGAGTTTTCGCCCGGCAAAATCGTGCTCGCCGTCGGCGACATGCGCGTAAGCGTCGAGGGTGAAAACCTCACCGTGGGCAGGTATTTCATGGGCGATATGTTCATTTCGGGGGTGATAAGCAGTGTTTGCATCTTATAATCTCGCCCGCATTTCGGTGGTCGCCCCGCCCGAAACGGTCATAAAAAAGCTTTCGCAGGCAAATATTCCGCTTTCGGGGCTGCAAAAAAAGGGTGCGGTCACAACTTTTGCTGTCGGCGACAATTACATTAAAAAAGTTTTTGCAATTTTTGCACACCCGTGTTATAATATATGCGTAATAAAATACGGGGGTCTGCGTTCGCTCGCCGTGCGCGTTCTTTCGCGCGCGGGCGCGATAGCCGGAGCCGCCGCATTTATATGCGCCATTGTCATTTCGCAGTCGTTCGTGTTCAAGATAGACGTGGTGGGAAGCGGTTCATACCTCGCGTCCGAAGTGCGCGCCATTCTGCGTGAAGGCGGGGTGCGCGTCGGGGGGATATATTCCGCCGTCGGCGAGCCCGTCGCCGTCTCGCGCATCATGGCGCTGCCGCAGGTCACTTTCTGTTCGATAAGCAAGCGCGGCACGGCGGTTATAGTCGACGTCGAGTGCGACGCCGAAAGTTCGTCGGGCGTTTCGCGCGCGCCCCTTCTCTCGCCCGTCGCGGGCGAGGTGCAGAGCATAGTCGCAATATGCGGCACGCCCTGTGTGACGGTCGGACAGCAGGTGAATGTCGGCGACGAGCTAATTTCCCCGCAGTACATCTCGTCCGACGGCAGCGTTGAGGCGTGCATATGCGTCGGATACGCGCGCATAAAAGTTTCGGCCGAAATTTCCGTGGCGGCGGAGGAGGAGAGCGAGCAGGCGCTCCGTTCGGCTCTCGCCGCGGTAAATCTGTATTCGGACAGCGCCACGGTCACGTCTTACAGCGCAAAAGCCGCGTCGGGCGGCGTAATTTATACGGTAAATTTTACATATACTTATACGGCAAGCGTAAATATGCAATAAATTTGCGGAGGTTTATGGAGATAACCAAAAGAGTAAGCCTGGGCGGCGTGGACAAGCTTTCGCGCGTGCTCGGCACATTCGACGAAAATCTTAACATCATCATGCACGAGCTGGGCGTCACCGTCCGCGTTGACGGGCTTGACGCCGTCATATCGGGCGAGGACGAGCCCGCTAGTCAGGCGGCTGACGTCATCGAAAACCTCGCCTTGCTGTCAGAAAACGGCGAAAAAATCGACAAAGGCAGGGTAATATACTGTATAGAGCTCGCCAAAGAGGGCAAGGCTTCGGACATAACCAAGCTGTCCTCCGGCACGGTCACCATAACTTCGCGCGGCAAACCGATAAAGTGCAAAACCGTCGGGCAGAAGCTGTATGTCGACGCAATAAAAAACAACACCGTCGTTTTCGGAGTAGGCCCCGCGGGCACGGGCAAAACCTATCTCGCCGTATGTCTCGCCGTGCAGGCGATGAAGCAGAAGCAGGTCGACAAAATAATTTTAACCCGCCCCGCCGTAGAAGCGGGCGAAAAACTCGGCTTTCTCCCCGGCGATTTGCAGACAAAGGTAGACCCCTATCTGCGACCTTTATACGACGCCTTGCAGGAGATGCTCGGGCTCGAAACCTATACAAAACTCATGGAGCGCGGCTCGATAGAGATAGCTCCGCTGGCATATATGCGCGGGCGAACGCTTTCAAACGCCTTCATAATTTTAGACGAAGCGCAGAACACCACCGTCGAACAGATGAAAATGTTTTTAACCCGCCTGGGCGACGGCAGCAAAATGGTCATTACGGGCGACGTAACGCAGGTAGACCTGCCCGAGGGCAAGCGCAGCGGGCTCGTTCAGTCGACGCGCATCCTGCGCGGCATAGAGGGCATTAAAATTATCTCCCTCACCGCCAAGGATGTCGTGCGCAATCCTCTCGTCATGAGCATAGTCCGCGCGTATGAGCGCGCGGAAGCCAAAGGAAAAGAAGATGAAAAGAAAACTATCCAAAAAGACGATCAGCCTTAGTATTCTGCTTTTCGTTTTAAACGTAATATTGCTGTTTGCAATGATCTTTCTGCTCCTCGAAGTCAACGAGGGGCTCAACGTCATCAACTACATCAGGGTCAACTACAACCGCGTGCTGTTCGTCGCCTCGGGCGTAATAATTCTGTCCATGCTGATGTACGCCTATTTTTACTTTGAATGTACCGAAATTCTGACCGATATGTCGAGGATAGTCGAGTGTTTCGTCCTGCTCGACGTCGCTCTCTTTCTGTCTTTCATAATCGGTCAGCCCAACACCATAGACCCCAACGCCCGCCCGTTTGCCTTTCTGGCGCTCATGGCGGCAACCCTTTTGGGCAGGCGCGAAGCCGTGTTTTTAAACATGGTTTACGCCCTCATGCTCTTTATAATCGACATCAACTTCACCGCAGACGCGCTAGGCAGCAATATGTGGGTGAGCTGTGCCTGCCTGCTCGTCGCGTTCTGCGCGGGCATGACGGCTGTGTTCATAACCCCTGCAATCAAATCGAGAATTCAGTCCATTCTCGTCGTATTTATTCTGCTCGTGCCCACCGAACTCATTATCGGCGTCATGGAAATACTCTTCGTCGAAGATAAGGGCGCCAACCTCATCGCGCTCGCTTACGGCGCCCTCGGCAGCTTTTTCAGCGTTTTGGGTTACATGATAATTCTTCCCGTGTTCGAGGTGATGTTTTCCGAACTCACCGTATTCCGCCTGCGCGAACTTACGAGCGACGATGCAAAACTAATCAAAAAGCTCAAAGACGAAGCCCCCGGCACTTACAATCACTCGGTGGTTGTCGCCCAGCTCGCCCAGGCTTGCGCCACGGCGATAGGGGAGGACGGCGAACTCGCCCGCGCGGCGGCTTACTATCACGATATGGGCAAGCTTAAAAACCCCGAAATGTTCACCGAAAACCAGTCGGACTACAACATGCACAACGAACTTTCGCCCGAGCTTTCCGCCGATATAATCCGTTCGCACACGCGCGACGGCGCACAGCTGATACGCAAAAACCATCTGCCCGAATTTTTTGCCGACTGCGCCGTTCAGCACCACGGCACCATGCCCATAAAATATTTCTACGCCAAGGCGCTCAAAATGAGCGACGGCGAGATAAACATAGCCAACTATTCGTATGCGGGACCCACGCCGCGCACCAAAATAGCCGCCATTTTAATGATCGTCGACGCGTCGGAGGCGGCTTCGCGCTCGCTCAAAGACAGGTCGCCCAAAGCCGTCGAAGAGCTCGTCACCTCGCTGATTGAAGAGCGCCTCGACATGGACCAGTTCGCCGATTGCGACATAACTATGCGCGAATTAACCATAATCACCCACACCGTTGCGGCGGTGCTTTCGGGTGTGTATCACACAAGAATATCTTACCCCAAATTAAAAATTTCACCCAAGGGTCAAAGCAGATGAACGACATAAAAATTTATTGCGAAGATTACGACTTTTCCGACCTCGCCGCCGCATTCGGCGGCGAGGTCAGGTGCGACTGCACCCTGTCCGCCGAAATAATTTTCACCGACGAACAGGGCATAAGGGAGCTAAACGCCCGCACGCGCTCGGTAGACAGCGTCACCGACGTGCTGTCCTACCCCTCGTTCGACGGTGACCCCGAGGGCGAAATTTTGCAGGCCCGGCACCCCTTTGAAACCGACGAGGACGGCTGCGTGTTTATCGGCTCCATAGTCATCTGCCGCAAGCGTGCAGAGGAGCAGGCGGCCGAATACGGTCACTCGGTAGAGCGCGAAATCAATTACCTTGCCGCCCACGGCGTGTGCCATCTGCTCGGTTACGACCACATGGAGGAGGCGGATAAGGCAAAAATGCGCGAAAAAGAGGAAAAAGTGCTGGCAAAAATTCATTTAACGCGGGAGGATACATGAAAAGCGGATACGTAGGAGTAATCGGCAGGGCAAACGCGGGCAAATCCACGCTCGTCAACGTGCTCGTCGGCGAAAAGGTGGCAATCGTCTCCCCCAAGCCGCAGACGACGCGCGACGCCATAATGGGCGTGCTCACCAAGGAGAACTATCAGATAGTTTTTGTCGATACCCCGGGGCTGTACAAGGCTAAAAACGCCCTGTCCCAGTCGATGATGAAGACCACCCAGACCACCGCACGCGACGTCGACCTTATTTTATTCGTGCACGACGGTCACGCGGGTCTGTCCGAAGAGGACATCGCGCTCATAAAACGCTATTCGTCGGGGGATATCCCCATGCTTATCGCCTATACCAAGATAGACATTATGCCAAAGGAGCGCATACCCGAGGATGTAAAAAAGCTGTTCGACGAAGGCATAGAGTGCGACGTTTATCCCGTTTCCGCGCGCAAGGGCACCAACCTTAAAAATTTGGAGGCGGCGATAGCCGACATGTTGCCCGATGGCGAAAAGGTAATTTCGGACGACATCGTTTCGGACAAGAGCGCAAAGTTCATGATTGCCGAAATAATGCGCGAAAAAATCCTCTTGAAGTATGACAAGGAAATTCCCCACGGCGTGGCAATCGTCGTCAACACCTTCAAACAGGGCGAAAACGGCGTATATGACATCAATTTAGATATCGTGTGCGAAAAATCCAATCACAAAGCCATACTCATCGGCAAGCAGGGCGCGGCTTTAAAAGAGGTCAGCTCCTTCGCCCGCAAGGATATGGAAAAATTTTTGGGCGCAAAGGTATTCCTCACCACATATGTCAAGGTCAAAGAGGACTGGCGCGACCGCCCCGACCTCATGCGCGACTACGGTTACGACATTAAGAAAAATTAACGGCCGTCCCTTTTAATAATCGCCCTTTATTTTGCGCAAACTAATTTCAGCTGACAAAAGGGGGTGCGCATGAAAAGGGACGACGACGCTGCCGAGCTGGCGTGGAAGATGTTCAAAAAAACCGGCTCGATAAGCTATTACATGCTGTACAAGCATTTAAAGGGCAAATAAGGCGCGGGCTGTGCCGCGTTGCAGGTGTTCTATGGAAGGCATAAAGGTCAACGCGCTCATGCTGCGCGCGGCGGACTACGGCGAAAACGACAAAATTCTCACCCTTTTAACCGCCGAACTCGGCAAAATTTCGGCTGGCATAAAGGGGGTAAAAAAGGCGGGGGCAAAGCTTAAATTTGCCGCCCAGCCTTTTTGTTTTGCCGAATACATTCTTTCAAAGCGGGGTGAGCGCTACACCGTGACTAACGCCTCCGAAACCGAAAGTTTTTACGACATCCGCACAGACATAAACAAGTTTTACGCCGCGTCTGCCGTGTGCGAGGCGGCAAACAGCTTAACTTACGGCGGTATTGACGATACTCCCGTGTTCACACTCGCCGTTCAGGCGCTTTCAAACATCTGCAACGGGGCTGAGGACGCGGCGCTCATCAAATTTCTGTTGTCGGCGCTGTCCGCCGCGGGCTACACCGTCGGGCTCGACAACTGCACCGAGTGCGGCTCGCCATTAATTTCCGCCGACAAAATGCGCTTCGACATGAATGCCGGCTCATTCACCTGTTGGGACTGCGGCACGGGTGCCGGCACCAGCGGGGTGACTTACAACGTTCTGCGCATGTGCGCGGGCAAAACTTACAGCCCGGGCATGATTACGCCCGACGGCGTAAAGCGCGCTTTAAGGCTGCTGCGCGAATATCTCACTTTCAAAACAGACGCAAAGTGCGCAAGCCTAACCGAATATATTCGGTTGCTTTAAATTTAAGTAAAGAGGAGGCTATCGCGGGCAATATAGTTAAACGACTCGGTTCTTCGTCTAAAAAAATAATCCCCCTGCGGCGCGCAAAAATGCGCGCCGCAGGGGGATTTACTGTATTGTTGCCCGTAATTTACAGCTGCAAATCCTGGCAGAGTATATAATTTGTATCTACGTCCAGAATTTTGCAAAGGTTCGCCAAGGTGTCGAGTGCAGGCATTTTTTTGCCGTGGACATAGCAAGAAATCTGTACATAGCTTATCCCGAGCTTTTGCGCAAGTTGAGTTTGTGTCATTCCGCTCTGCTTTATCGCCTCCGCTAATCTCTGTTGAATTTGCTCTAACGTTACCATATGCCGCCCTTATGTAATGCGTTCATTATTCCTCGATACAAAGAATATAGTTGGCATCTATATCTAAAATTTTGCAAAGGTTCGCCAAAGTGTCAAGTGCAGGCATCGCCCTGCCCGAAATATATTGCCCTATTGTGGGCTGTTTTATTCCCAAGCGCTGTGCAAGCTGTGTCTGTGTCATTCCGCTCTGCTTTATCGCCTCCGCTAATCTCTTCTGAATCTGCTCAATTGTAATCATTTTTAAACTCCTCACTTATAGAATACAGGCAATGCCTATAAAATGCTTGACTTATAGGCATTGCCTATTATTGCGTATTTGTTAAACGCCCGCCGCCTTATTCAAGGCGGCGGGCGTTAAATTGGTAATGAAAGTAAGGAAAAGCTTACTTTTTCAACTTTTTAAGCGCTGAGGTCAGCGGGTAGAACAAAAGCGCCACCGAAATTATCGTGCAGACCGTCTGCGGAAGCATGGCGGTGAACGACGCGTAAAAATATGTCAGCGTGCCGCCCGCAGTCATCCCTATTACGAGTGGGGTAATCACGTCGTCTAAAAGCGTAAAGCACACGGTACAAATCGCCGCCACGGTGGTCACAAAAAATAACAGGAGCAGCCTGCCTTGCGATGTCGACCGCCTGTCTGCAATGCACACCGCATTGAAGGCAATAAAAATTGCGCAGAAAATTCCGCCTAACGCCCATAAAAAGATTTCGACTGTCTCTTCATATATGCGCGAAACTTTTATCAGGTCGAATCCCGCCGCGCAGAATGCCGCGCAACCAAGCGCGACCAGCGCTACGTTTACGGCAACCTTAAAGAAAAGCGGCAGTTTTTTGCCGTCGAGCTTTCCCGTCAGCCCGAAAATCAGCCCGAACAGCGGAAAGTATATGCAGTACAGAATGATCACCGAGGGGTAGAAGCCGAACAATATACACCTTAAAAGGGAGAACGCCAGCCCTGTCAGAAATCCGAACCGCGCGCCGAACGCGAAAGATGCGCACAGCAAAAGCGCCGTCACGCACTCCACCCCGGGCAGGGCATACAGGGCGAGCTGCACGCCGATTAAAAGCGCGCACGTCACGGCGACGTATGCAATTTCCCTTGCGGGCGAAAGTCCGCCCGCGCCATGCCCGCGCATGTCAGTACGACCAGTAGCTGTAAACGAGGGCGTAGGTATAGCCTTCAACGGCGGGCAGACCGCTCACGCCGTAGCTCGCGCTGTTTAGTGTTTTGCCGTCGTATCCCCACGTCCCGTAGTCGGCGGAAGAATAAACTACGCTGTCGAGCTCGGTAAGGTCGGTGTAAATCATCCAGCTGTAACCGCTCGTCCCCTCGTTGGTTTGGGCTACGCCCTCAACCGAGGTTATGTACATTCCGTAGTCGCCCTGCTCCGCTTCAAAGTTTATCTCGCCGTCCTCTTTAAGCGCGCAAAGATAGTCGTAAAGGGTGGTGTCGTCGGCAAGCTGCATAACGCTGCCCGAAACGGTCAAAACATAGTTGTCGCTGCCGTAGTCGTTTTCTACTTTTACAACGCCGCCATTGCCGCAGGCGCACAGCGCCGAAAGCGCGGCGGTCGCCGCAACCGCGGCAACCGCCGCGCCCGTTCTTTTTAAATTTATCATAAAAAACTCCTTATAAAAAAATAATTCCCTTTAAAAAAAGGGAACGCACAACATTAAAACCCCGGCTTTCGCCGCGGCTCAAATGGCAGGCGTGCGTCCCCTCACGCCGTCATTATCCGGAATTGCTCCGTCCTGTCCTGCGGGTAGGTCTTCCGACTTAATCCCGAAAAATTGCACGCAAATTATTTTGCGCAAATTGCGGCGGGGTGCGCGCCCTTATATCGCCCCGACCTTCCCGAAAAATTTCAGTGGAGGGGGCGGGCGGCGCAACGGCAGCGGGGGCTGTGCGGCTATAAACCGACTTCCCTATTAAAGCTTTATTCAAAGCTGCCCGCAGAACATAAATTATACAATACAGTTTAATATAAAGCGCAGCAAATGTCAACCGCGCGCGGTATTTATTTTTATGCGATGTCAATAAAACAAAACCGGCGGCGCCCTTCCGTAATGCGGAAGGGCGCCGCCGAATGAGTTTGTTACTTGCGGCGCGCAGCCAAACAAATGCATACAAAACTATTGCAAACGCCGCCATAATGTGGTAAAATAAAATATAACCAAATTTATCGCCGCCGAATATAATGGTGTTATGCAGAAGAGCATAGCTAAAATCAATCTCGGCGCAATAGAGCGCAACGCCCGCTACCTCAAAAAACTCGCAGGCGGCGCGCAGTTCATGGCGGTGGTCAAGGCGGATGCCTACGGTCACGGCGCCATACAGGTCGCAAGGCGGCTTTCGCACATTGCCGATTGTTTTTGCGTCGCCATAGTTGACGAGGGTGTCGAACTCCGCGCCGCAGGCATATCTTCGCCCGTGCTCGTGCTCACTCCCCCGATGGACAGGGACGACGGCGCGCGCATGGCGGCTTATGACCTAACGGCTACGGTCGCGGATGCAAAGTCCGCCCGCCTCAGCCGCGGGCTAAACGTGCACATAAAAATCAACACGGGCATGAACCGCTACGGCTGCGTTCCCATGCAGCTAAAAGATCTGATGGCTCAGCTGCAAGACTGCAACGTCTGCGGCGTTTACTCGCACATATATGCCCCCCAATCGCAAAAAATCCGCGAAGAACAGCTTACTGTTTTCCGCGCCTGCGCAAAGGTTGTCAAGGATAAATATCCCTCGGCAGTCGCCCATATCTCGGCTACGGCGGGCACGCTTCTGGGCGGAGATTTCATAATGGACGGCGTGCGCTGCGGAATAGGGTTGTACGGCTACGCGCCGCAAGGCTTTAAAGATAGTAATCTCACGCCCGCGCTCAGCGTGTACGCGCGCAGGGTGCAGACCTTTGAACCGCCCTTCGGCGGAGGGGTCGGCTACGCCGCCGCGCAAAAACACTATAATAAGCTGTCAAGCTACCGCGCGGGTTACGCCGAAGGTTTCGCGCGCACCTGCCCCCTCGGCGAGGGCAACCTGTGCATGGATGCGTTCGTGTCACAGGACGTGGCAGACGAAGTCTGCATATTTTCCGACGCCGAAATTTACGCGCAAAAGACGGGTACAATTTCGTACGAGGTGTTGTGCGCCGTCACAAAAAGGAGCCTGCGCATATATGAAGGATGAACTCAGGTACAAATACAAAATAAAGCGCAAGTACTTTCAGCATTCCCGAAGGGAGGTCGCCGACGGCGCCATATCCGACAATGTCGTCGCGCTGTTCGGCGACAAAAACACCTTTTTAATCTATTACTCGTTCGGCTCCGAGGCGGACACAAAAAAACTCATTGACCGCCTCATATCCCTCGGCAAACGCGTTTTTCTGCCCCGCGTTGAGGGCAAAAACATGGTCGCCGCGGAGTACGTCGCCGACGGGCTCAAAAAGAGCGCGCTCGGCGTCTGCGAGCCGCGGGGACAGGCTTATGAAGGGCAGATAGACGTAATAATATGCCCGCTGCTCGCCGTCAATTCAAGGGGCTATCGCTTGGGTTACGGCGGCGGATATTACGACAGATACCTTAAAAATTCAACCGCCGTAAAGGCGGGCATCGGCTACGATTTTCAGCTTACCGACGAGTTCGAAGAAGACGGCTGGGACGAGCCTTTGGATATACTCATTACCGAAAGGGGGATTTACCGTTTTGGCAACTGAACTCACCGCGCAGCAAAAACGCAACAAATTCAAGCTCGAATTTCTCGACCTGCTTACGGGCGCAATGTTTCCGCTCGTCATAATGCTGCTTTTCAGCTGCACCATAATAATGTTCGCCGCCTCTGACGACCTCGCCGTCGCGCTCGTCGCGGTTATCGGCGGCGATATCTTGCTCGCGGGCGCATACGTAATTTTCGGTACAAAAAACGGCGCCACGGCGTATCGCAGGTTTTATCTGAATGAGACAAAGCGCGCTCTCAACAACACCGAAGAAAAGGTAATTTTCAAAACGGGTGAATACGCGCTGTGGAAGGGCTTTGCCATTCCCGCGCTCGCCTGCGTGCCCTATATCGTCGTGCAGCTTATAAATATCTGCGCCCCCAACATGGTGTGCACATTTCTTTTGGAATACGCGTTCGGCTGGGCATATTACCCCTTCAAACTCGCGGGATTGCCCGAAGCTCTCAATTTTATTTTCATAATCTTCCCCGTGGCGGCGCATGCTGTCGGCTACGTTTACGGCAAGGAGAAACAGAAAAAAATTCAGGCGGAAGAGGCTGCCGAAAGCGCCAAACCCAAAAAGGGCAGGCGCAAAAAATGAGGGTGATAAGCGGCAGATACCGCGGGCTTAAACTCAACGAATTCGAGGGCAGCGACATCCGCCCCACCGCCGACAGGGTAAAGGAGAGCCTCTTCAATATACTCTTCTCCCGCATAGCTGGGGCGGAGGTGTGCGACCTGTTCTGCGGCAGCGGAAGTTTGGGCATAGAGTGTCTTTCGCGCGGGGCGGCGCGCGCCGACTTCAACGACTTATCCCCCCGCTCGATAAAGGTTTTAAAGGGCAACCTCGCCCGCCTCAAAGGTCAGAACAATTACACCGTAACCTGCGGCGACTATTCGGCTTTTTTAAGGAGCGCGCGGGCGCCATACGACATAATTTTTATCGACCCGCCCTACGCCGACGACTGCGGCATATCCGCTTTGCAAATTATAGGCGGGCGCAACCTTTTAAAGGAGGAAGGTCTCGCCGTATACGAGCGCGACCGCCCCTTTGAAGGGCACATATGCGGGCTTGAAAAGGTAGACGAACGCAAATACGGTAAAACCTATTTAACCTTTTTCGCGCGCGCAGAGGCGAGCAAAGGGGAGGAGGAAGTATGAAAAAATGCGTCTTTGCGGGCACTTTCGACCCGCCCACCGTCGGACACGAGGACGTCGTCAGAAAGTGCCTGAAAATTTTCGACGAGGTGGTCGTCGCCCTGCTCGTCAACCCCCAAAAAAACTGTCTTTTCAGCGACGAGCAGCGTATGTGCCTTTTAAATAAACTCTTCCTCGGTGTCAAAGGCGTCAAAGTGCGCACCTTTTCGGGCGCTGCCGTCGACCTTCTTAAAGAGGAGAGCACACCATTCTATGTGCGCGGCGTGCGCGACGCGATAGATTTTGAGTACGAAAACCGTAACCACTACGCAAGCAAGCGGCTCATGCCCGAAATAATTTCAATATATCTTCCCTGCGAGCAGAATCACCTTCACGTAAGTTCTACGCTCGTCAGGAACTCAATAAAATTTTCAAAGGACTTCGCCGATCTCGTTCCTTCATGCATATATGCGGACGTGTTGGCGATGTCGGAGGATAAAAATGTTTGAAAAGCAAGTTAAAATTCCCGAACCCGAAGAAATAAAGGCAGCCATGCCCATGCCCCAAAAGCTGGTTGAAATCAAAAAAGTGCGCGACAAGATGGTCGCCGACGTAATCACGGGGCAGAGTGACAAGATGATAGTCATCGTCGGCCCTTGCTCGGCTCATGCCGAAGCCCCCGTTTTGGACTATGTAGAGCGTTTGGGCAAGCTCAACGACGAGGTAAAGGACAAGCTCGTCCTCGTTCCCCGCATCTACACCAACAAGCCCCGCACCAAGGGCGTGGGGTATAAGGGCATGTTCTCCCAGCCCGATCCCAAAAAGGGCGAGGACATTTTGAAGGGCATATATGCCATCCGCGACCTCAACATCCGCGCGATAGAGGGTTCCGGTCTGACCGCCGCCGACGAAATGTTGTACCCCGCCAATTACAACTACGTCGACGACCTCCTTTCGTACGTTGCCGTCGGCGCGAGGAGCTGCGAAAATCAGCTTCACCGCCTGGTATCCAGCGGCGTAGACGTCTCCGTCGGCATCAAAAATCCCATGAGCGGGTCGGTCATGGTCATGCTCAACTCGATATACGCCGCGCAGTCGGGGCAGGTATTCAAGCTCAACGGCTGGCAGGTCAAAACTACGGGCAATCCCCTCGCGCACGGCATTTTGCGCGGCGCGGTAGACGGCTACGGCAACGATATTCCCAATTTCCATTACGAAACGGTAATGCAGGCGGCTGACGGCTACGCAAAGTCGGGGCTCAAAAATCCTGCAATTATAATCGACGCAAATCACTCCAACAGCGGCAAAAAGTGCCGTCAGCAGATAAGAATATGCGAAGAGGTAATGCAGAACCGCCTTTACGACGCTGACTTCAAAAAGATCGTCAAGGGCTTCATGATCGAAAGTTTCATCGAAGAGGGCAACCAGAAGGAGGACGTCGTCTACGGCAAGTCGATAACCGATCCCTGCCTCGGCTGGGAGGATACCCGCAGGTTGCTTTTGGACATCGCCGCAAAAGTTTAAGACGCTCAGTATTGCAAAGGAGTACCGCAATGTCGCTTAAAACAGGTTACCTGGGCCCGGAGGGCAGCTATTCCCAGATCGCCGCGCGCTTGCTTGCGCAGGGCGAATATCTGCCATATCCGTCCTTTTACGCGCTCGTCGGCGCGCTGCAAGAAAACAGCGTAGACGGCATAGTATTGCCCGTAGAAAACTCTTTAAACGGCGGCGTCATGCAAAATCTCGATCTCTTGCAGGATGCTGAAGGTATTACGGCGGTGCGCGAGGTCAATGTCAGAATAGATCACCGTCTCGTCACGTTGAAGGGGGCGGATTTGGACGGCATAACGGCGGTGTATTCCCACGCGCAGGCGCTCGGTCAGTGCGCAAAATTTCTGCATACCAACCTGCCGCAGGCAAAGCTCATACCCACTCAGTCAACGTCAGCCTGCCTTAAAAAAATAAAAACTTTTGCCGACGCAGGCATTATAGGAGCGCAGGAGGTGGACGAAAGGTTTGCCCTCTCGCCCGAATGCATATCGGACGAGCCCCTCAACTATACGCAGTTTCTCTACGTGGTAAAAGGCAGTCCCGACATGTCCCGCCACACAAAAAAGATGTTTTTATCCATAACCTGCGCCCACAAACCGGGGTCGCTGATGGCGGCTCTGTCGGTGTTCGCCGACGGCGGCATGAACCTCACAAAAATTGAAAGCCGCCCCATCAAGGACAGGGTGGGCGAGTACAGGTTTTTTATCGAGGCTGAGGCGGACTGCGCTTTGCCGCATACGCGCTCTGCGCTCAATTCGCTCGGCAATATGTGCAGCTCTGTCAAAATTCTGGGCTGTTATTAAATTGCAGGAAATGCGGCTGAGCGGCGTGGATTTCACAGCGCCAGCGGAAGCAGCAAAACAAAGCACAGCGCGCCCTGCGCGCACTTTGCAAGTATAAATTTTGTCGGCTTTACCCCGCACTTCGTCAGGTAGCACAGCTGCTGGGCGAGTATCGAGGCGCCGCCGAATGTAATCAAAAATCCCGCAAGCGGCAATGCGAGCGCCCCGCCCTCCGCGGCGAGACCGGCGCAACCGCCCGTTGCCTCTATCAGTCCATAGCAGAAATTTGCGGCATTTTTATCAAAAAGCGGCGTAAGAATCCACTCCAAGGGCAATAACACATTAAAGTCGTGCGCCGCGCGCGAAAGCGTGTAAAAAAAGCATATAAATCCGCCCGCGACCAGCACGGAAATTACCGCCGAATAAAAGACGTCGTATAAAATATTCCCGTCGCCGGTCGTCAGCCTTTTGGCGCATGTCTTTTGCGCGTCTTTCTTTTTGGCGAGGCATATTGCAAGTCCGACTGCCATGACCGACACGAGATGCGCGGCGAGCGCCGCCGCGCCGTAACCTTTATTGCCGAACATATTCTGTCCCACGCTGCCTATAATAAACAGCGGGCCGGAAGTCGAGCACAGCGGCGCCAATCTTTGCGCGTCGTCCGCCGATATCTCGCCCCGTTCGCAGTATTCGCATACAATTCTGCTGCCTGCGGGATAGCCCGAAACGGCGCTCATTACAAAAATTACCGCTGCGGCGGGCGGCAGTCCGAAGAATTTTCCCGCCCTTTCAAAAGGTCTGGCGGCGAGTTTTGTCCCGCCCGTCTTGATTAAAAGCATGGTTATGACCATGAACGGAAAGAGCGCGGGTGCCACGCACTTCGCCCACAGCGCCATGCCCTCGAAGCAGGCGGGCACATACCTTTCGGGCGAACATGCGAGTATGGCGGCAAAGGCGATAAGCGCGGCATATAACGGTACATATTTTATTTTCATAGTACATAATTATTTGTTCAAGAGGTTTTTTATGAGTAAAAAGTTAGGGCTTGCCCTCGGTGCGGGCGGCGCGCGCGGCTGTGCGCACATAGGTTTTTTGCAGGCGCTCGAAGAGGAGGGCATCAGACCCGACATAATTACGGGCTGTTCCATGGGCGCAGTCGTCGGCGGGGCGTATGCCTCGGGCATGACGGTCGAAGATTTGCTGTCCACCGTGCGCGAGCTTAAAACTTCCGACCTTATCGACCTCGACGGCATGGCAATAACCAAGCTTGCGCTGTTCAAGGGCAACAAAGTGCGCAAAATTCTGCTCTCAAAGTTCGGCGACGTCACTTTCGATAAATTGAGCATTCCCTTCGCGTGTTACGCCGTCGACATCCTCGGCGGCAGGCTGACCCTCCTCGACGAAGGCAGCGTGGCTGATGCCGTGCGCGCCTCGTCGGCAATTCCCACGGTGTTCCGCCCCGTCCAGCACGGCGATATGCTGCTCGTCGACGGCGGAGTGCTCTGCCGCGTGCCCGTAAAGCATTGCAGGGAGATGGGTGCCGACGTCGTAATTGCCTTCGACGTGCTCTCCAACACGGGCGAAAGGGTGGATAAGGTTCCCAACATAATCGCCAAAGTGCTGCGCGTGTACGATATAATGGACTACAACCAGAACGAGTTCGCCAAGCGCGACTTCAAAGACAGTTACAATCTGTGGCTTTCGCCCCCTATGGACGGACTGAGCGCCTACAACGTAAAGGACGCCGAAAAGGCTTACGAGCTGGGTTATGCTTACAGCAAGGAACACATGCCCGAAATAAAGGAACTGCTTTCGGACTGCTGATATTATGGATTTATTCGATTTTAACGGCAATGCCGAGGCTGCAAAGCCGCTCGCCGAGCGTATGCGCGCCAACAACCTTAACGACTTCATAGGTCAGAAGCACATAGTTGCCGAGGGCAGCCTGCTGCGCCGCGCTATCGCGCTCGACCGCCTGGGCAGTTGCATATTTTACGGCCCTCCCGGCACGGGTAAAACTACCCTCGCCAATATAATCGCCCAGACCACCCACGGCGAGTTCATAAAGCTCAATGCCGTACAGGCGGGCGTGGCGGACGTTAAAAAAGCCGTGCAGGAGGCGGAAAACAACTTGAAGATGTACGGCAAGCGCACCTATCTCATGCTCGACGAGTGCCACCGCTTCAACAAGACCCAGTCCGATTCCCTCCTGCCCGCCATCGAGCAGGGAACTATTATTTTTATAGGCTCCACTACTGAAAATCCCTACGCCTCGATGACCCCCGCAATAGTTTCGCGCTGCCGCGTGTTCGAGTTCAGGCGGCTTTCGCCGCAGGATATTATGGGGGCAATGCAAAAAGCCCTCGTCGATAAGCGCAAGGGGCTGGGCATGTACGACGTCACCGTCGACGGCGACGCGCTCAACCACATCGCCCAAACTGCGGGCGGCGATCTGCGCTCCGCGTACAACGCCTTGGAGCTCGCCGTTCTTACCACCCCGCCGGAGGAGGGAGGGCACATTCACGTCGCTCTCGCCGACGCCGAGCAGTCCATACAAAAAAAAGCGCTCTCGTATAACGAGGACGATTATTACGACTATCTTTCGGCGTTCTGCAAATCGCTCCGCGGCAGCGATTCTAACGCCGCCCTTTACTACGCCATGCGCCTCATTTCGGGCGGGTGCGACCCCATGCTTGTCGCCCGCAGGCTGGCAATTCACTCCGCCGAGGACGTCGGCATGGCAGACCCGCGCGCCATGCAGATGGCGGCTTCCGCCATGTACATACTCGAAAAAACGGGCGCTCCCGAGGGGCTGATACCCCTCTCCGAGGCGATAATTTACGTGTGCGAAGCCTCAAAGAGCGGCTCCGTCAAGTCGGCGATGTTCGCCGCTAAAGCTGACGCCGAAAACGTGCGCGACGACGACGGAGTTCCCGCGTACCTGCGCGACCATTCCTACGACAGCCGCGAGGGCAAAAAGCAGGCGGCGCAATACAAATACCCGCACAACTACCCCAACGGCTACGTTGAACAGCAGTACCTGCCCGACGGCTTAAAGGACAAAATTTATTATGTCCCCGGCGACAGGGGGTACGAAAAGACCGTTCACGAAATCCGCCGCCAGAAGGGCAAAAAGGATTGAGCGCGAAATAAGTTATTGCATTTAAGCTGCGCGCGTACGCAGCTTTTTATGTATGACCGAAATGTGTATTTTTTCTTTTCGTCATTTCTCCATGCGCCGGCGGCGACTAGAGTCGCCGCCGGCGCATGGAGAAATCTGTCTGCAAAAATCGTTTTTGAAATAAATGTCAGGTTTTGCGCCTTTCAGATGTTTTATATATAAGGCATATTCAAGTGTGCTCTATATGCCGTACATTGAACTTTGCGCAAATAAAACAGATAATTTCAAAATAATTTAAAGGGGGTAATATAATGAAAGCACTGTCAAAAATTTTTAAAATTGTAACTTTGTCCGCGCTGTGCGCCGCGGCGTGCATGGCGATCGCCGGCTGCGGCAGCGACGTGAACACCGCCGAAACGGACAACAACTTTCTCACGGCGCTGTGTCAAAGCGGCGAACTTTCAAAGGACGATATAAAAAATATCGCCGCGCTGCGTGCAGGCTACGTGGCTTTGGCCGACAGCTTAACGCAGAGCGAGGAGGACTACAGGCGGGTGGATTTCACACCGTCGCAGCCCGAACCTTTGGACGACGGGATAAAGCGGCGCATAGAGGAGGACTTTGTTTCAGAGAACGCCTGGGCATCGTCCTGCGAGGTAAAAGATTTTTACGGGCAGTACGGCGATTATTACGTGGTCGAAATTTTCGCCCGACCCGTCGAAGATGTGGAGTACACTACCGAGGTGTGGCCGCTCATCGTTGAGGGCATTTTTATGGGATACGTGGGCAATACGTCCTATCCGTACCCCTGGCAGAGCGATTAAATTTTGAGATTATAAGGCGGCTGCCATTAAAAAAATAAGCGTGCTGTAAAAAGAGCATATTTTGCACGCGGAAAGCCAAAGGCTTTCCGCGTGCAAAATTTTAAGGGCGCGGCGGGGAATTCTTCCCCGCCGCGCGGCGTTTTCGTGTCCTCGGCGAATGCTTTCGGCAACACAAAATTTGTTTATAGGCATTAAAAATACTATGTCATTTCGACTAAGTGACCAAAGGGAACGCATGGAGAAATCTCGCCTTATGGAGAAATCTCGCCTTACTGATAGATTTCTCCACTTCGGCGCTCTGCGCCTTTGGTCGAAATGACAAGGGGTGACTTTACGCGTTGCTCGAAATGACATAAGCAGCAGAATCAGTTGTCCGTAAAAGGGGCGGGGAGAACGGCAACGACGTTTGCGGAATAGGATACAGCGGAACGCTGTCAGAATAGATTATATCAATTTGCCGCCCCCGCATTTTTTGATGCCCGTCATAATTTTTTGCCCCGCAAAGTATATTATCATGTAACCTGCGGCATCGCCGAATGCGCCGCAGACGGTCGGTTTCGGCAAGAGAATACATAATCCGACAAATTAATTTAAAATTTTCAGGCAAATTTGTTTTATCATCGGGGTACAACTTTGGCATACGTTTTAAAAATCAAGGGCGTTATCATCTGTTTCTTCATCGCGGTCGTCATAACCGCGCTGTCGCTTTCGGCTTACTATTCGGGCGCTTACGCCGTCTATTTCGGCGCAACTACGCGAAAGCTACCCATATATGCCGTTGGCACGGAAGAAAAGGTAGTCGCGCTCTCTTTCGACTGCGCGTGGGGCACCGAACACACCGACGACATTCTCTCCGCGCTCGAACGCGAAGATGTTTCGGCAACGTGGTTCATGGTCGAATTTTGGACGGAAAAATATCCCGAATACGTCAAGAAAATAGACGAGGCAGGGCACGAAATAGGTACCCATTCTGCCACCCATTCGTATATGTCCCGCCTGACCGAAGAGGAGATAAGCGCCGAGCTGCGCTCGTCCTCGCAGGCTATTGAGGACATCACGGGCAAACCTGTCGAACTTTTCCGCCCGCCTTATGGCGACTATAACGACCTTCTCATAACCACGGCGGAGGCGGAGGGGCTGTTCACCATCCAGTGGGACGTTGACAGCCTCGACTGGAAGGATCTTTCGGCAAACGACATCGCCATGCTCGTAATCAACGCCGTGCAGCCCGGCAGCATAATACTCATGCACAACAACGGTCTGCACACCGCCGAAAGCCTGCCGGTTATAATCTCCACGCTCAAAAACAGGGGCTATACCTTCAAGCCGATAGGGCAGATGATATACCGCGACGGTTACACCCTCGATTCGGACGGACGCCAACAGTTGACTTAAAGATAAACAAAAAGAGGTACGTTTATGAATGTCAACAGCGAACAGAACAACAAGGTCTACTTATGCGGAACGATAGTATCCAAGGCGGAATTTTCTCACGAGGTGTTTGGCGAGGGCTTTTATGAATTTTTTGTGCGCGTCAACCGCCTTTCGGGTCAGGCGGATACACTGCCCGTAACTATATCCGAGCGGCTCATGACTCCCGAAATGCAGGTGGGGCAAACGCTGTGCGCGCTCGGTCAGTTCCGCTCGTACAACAAGCTCGAAGGCGGTCGCTCCCGCCTCATGCTCACTGTATTCGTGCGCGAGGTGCTGTCGCAAGCCCCCTCGGCAAACCCCAATTCTGTCGTGCTTTCGGGCTACATCTGCAAACCGCCCGTCTACCGCACAACGCCATTCAACCGCGAAATCGCCGATCTTCTGATAGCCGTCAACCGCTCATACAACAAGTCGGACTATATCCCCGCCATAGCGTGGGGCAGAAACGCCCGCTTTGTTTCCAAAATGGAGGTGGGGGACAGGGTGGTTCTGTCGGGCAGAATACAGTCGCGCGAGTATCAGAAAAAGCAGGCGGACGAATCCTTCGTCACTATGACGGCTTACGAAGTTTCCATCTCCAAGCTCGCCTTATACGACGAGTTTTCGCCCTTCGACATAGACGAGGAGTTCGCGCTCTTCACCCGCCCGCACGCCGAACACAGCCATGCGGATAAATTGTAAAAGATGCAGGCGGCGCGGGTAAAAGTACTCAAATGGCGGCATATATGCCCCGTTCAACGCGTATTTTTCGCAAAAATTTTAAGATAAATTTTTATCGATATATGGTATAAAAAATTTTAATATATTTTTTTTGAAAATAGTGCGCCCGCCGTTTGCAAAACGGCGGGCGCAAGACTATAATCATTTGCGCTATGGAAGAAAAACTCGTCAAAAAATCAGGCACCACCGATCTTACGCACGGCAACGTGTGGAAGGTACTTCTTTTATATTGCCTTCCCATTTTCGGCAGCGCAATGGTGCAGCAGCTCTATTCCCTCGTCGACCTCCTCGTCGTCGGCAACTTTGCCGCCAATTCAAACCTCGCGGTCAACGCCGTCGGCAACGCAACAACGATCGTCAACATCTTACTCGCCTTCGCGCTCGGCGCAAACGCGGGCTGTTCGGTAATCGTCGCGCAATACTTCGGCGCCAAAAACCATTTAAAGGTCAAGGAAACGGTAAACACTTCAATAGTAACCTTCTCCGTTCTGTGCGCCGTAACCATGGTTCTCGGCTTCGGGCTGGGCAACGTTTCCATGGATCTTTTAAGCGTAGACTCGTCCTACCGCGCCGACTGCCTTACATACTTGTATGTATACGCCGGCTCCATGCCATTCGTATTTCTGTACAACACGGGCTGCGGAATATGTTCGGCGCTCGGCGATTCCAAAACGCCCTTCATCTTCCTCGTAATGTCATCCCTTTTAAACGTCGTGCTCGACCTTCTGTTCGTGTGCGTGTTCCATTGGGACGTAGCCGGCGCGGCGTGGGCAACCTTCATTTCCCAGGCAATATCCGCAGCCCTTACGGCGTACGTGCTCGCCCGCAAGCTTAAAAAATTGCCCTGCGAGCAAAAGCCGCGCATGTTCGTCAAGGACATAAGCCGCAGTCTTATGATAGCGTCTGTTCCCGTCATATTGCAGAACGCGTTTGTTTCGGTGGGCAACTTCTTCGTCGGCAAGCGCATAAACGACATCGGCATAGACGCCACCACGGGCTTTACCGCAGCGTTCAAGCTCGTGTCCATGGCAAATATGGGCGTCAGCCAGATGACGAGCGGACTGGCAAATTTCTGTTCGCAGAATAAAGCGGTGGGGGAGTATAAGCGCATAGTAAAGGGGCACCTCGTCGTGCTCGTCTACTGCCTGATAACTAACGCCATATTCATGGCGGCGTTCATATCTGCGCCCGAATTTTTTACTCGGTTGTTCGTCGACTCCTCAAAACTTACGCCCGACGCGCTCGCGTACTCGTGTAACTTTATTGTAATAGTCACTTCCTTCCTGCCCGTCGTGTGCGTAAAAATAGTGTGCGACGGCGCCGTGCGCGGCTGCGGCGGCAACCTCGGCTTTACCATTTCAACTTTCACCGATTTAATCCTGCGTGTAGCTTTCGTGTACATACTCACGGGTCCCATGGGCTTTTCGGGCGTAAGCTGGGCGTGGGCAATCGGCTGGTCGGTTTCAATGTTCATTGCGGCGGGCTTCTATTTTGCAATACCCTGCCTGCGCCCCATATTCTTCAAAAACCACAAACCCAAGCAACCCAAACCCGATTTAAAATAATTTAAATTTATATTCACTGTGCAATATATGCCGGGCAACGTGTCGTTGCCCGGCTTTGTCATTTTGTTAAACAATGCGTAGTATTTCGATTAAGCTATCACATACGCCCCTTACCCTGTCATTTCGACCGAAGGCGCAGAGCGCCGAAGTGGAGAAATCTGTCAGCAAAACAAGAACAAGGCGAGATTTCTCCGCGCGTTCGCGTTGCTCGCTTGGTCGAAATGACATTAGTAATTAAAAAGTTGTCCGCAAGAGAGGCGGGGTAAAGTGATACTGTCTGATTGCGGAGCTTGTCCGCGGGGACACTCCGCTGGAACGTTGCTGTCCGAACAATACTTTTGAGCGTATAGCTTTGGCATCATTTTAATTTTGTCAAATCGCTTGCAATTTTTTCATATATATGTTATTATAAGAACAGTTTAATACTATAATGCGATGAAGCGGAATATTAAAATTGTCTTTTGGTTTCAGAGAGCTGCCGCAAGGTGCAAGGCAGCCGAAAAAGCTTTTCGAACTCGCCGCGGAGCAGATCGGGTGAACTTTAAGTAGCCCGGTACGGTTTCCCGCCGTAAAACGGGCAGGGTGTATATGCACCTGTGAGGCGGCAGCTTAGTTGCCGTGAAGAAGAGTGGTACCACGCACGGGGCGGCGTCTCTTTAATTTTAAAGAAACGCGCCCCGTTTTTGCATATTTTTATGCTCAAACACTGTAAGGTATAGCATGAACAACTACAAAAAGTACACAAAACAATTCTTCCTTCCCCCCGAGCGCTGCATGGACTGGGCTGAAAAATCCATGATAGAAAGCGCCCCCGTCTGGTGCTCGGTCGACCTCCGCGACGGCAATCAAAGCCTCGTCGAGCCCATGGATTTGCAGACCAAAATCGAGTTTTTTAAACTGCTCGTACGTATAGGCTTCAAGGAAATCGAAGTCGGCTTTCCCGCCGCGTCCGAAACGGAGTACGCCTTTATGCGCGCCCTCATCGACGGCGGTCTCATCCCCGACGATGTCACCGTTCAAGTGCTCACGCAGGCGCGCGAACACATAATAAAGCGCACTTTCGAGGCAGTAAAGGGCGCAAAAAACGTAATTGTGCACGTGTACAATTCAACATCCGTCGCCCAGCGCGAACAGGTTTTCGGCAAAGACAGGCAGGCAATAAAAAAGATTGCCGTCGACGGCGCCCGCCTTTTAAAACAGCTCGCAGAGCAGGAGGGGGCGCGCTACCGCTTTGAATATTCCCCCGAATCGTTCACGGGCACCGAGCCTGAGTACGCGCTCGAAGTGTGCAACGCCGTCCTCGACGTGTGGCAGCCGTCGGCGGAAAGAAAGGCAATAATCAACCTTCCCGCCACGGTAGAAAACGCAATGCCCCACGTCTATGCACAACAGGTGGAGTACATGAACAAACACCTTAAATACCGCGACGGCGTAGTTTTATCCCTTCACCCCCACAACGACCGCGGCTGCGGAGTTGCGGCGGCGGAAACGGGTCTGCTCGCGGGCGCGGACAGGATGGAGGGCACGCTCTTCGGCAACGGCGAGCGCACGGGCAACGTCGACATAATAACCCTCGCCATGAACATGTATTCGCAGGGCGTCGACCCCGGGCTGGATTTTTCGGATATGCCCGCCATAACCCAAAGCTACAAAATGTACACGGGCATGCCCGTCAGCCCCCGCCAGCCCTACGCGGGCGAGTTGGTGTTCGCCGCCTTCTCGGGTTCCCACCAGGACGCCATCGCCAAGGGCATGGCTTTCCGCGAGCGCACAAACCGTCAGATTTGGGACGTACCCTATCTGCCCATCGACCCCAAGGACGTCGGCAGGGAATACGAAAGCGACGTCATCCGCATCAATTCCCAGTCGGGCAAGGGCGGCGTAGGCTACGTCATGCAGACGGCTTTCGGCATAAACATGCCCCGCGCCATGAAAGAGGACATGGGTTATAAAGTAAAGCACGTCTCCGACGTCACCCACAGCGAGCTTAAACCCGCAGATATATACGAAGTATTCAAAAATAATTACCTCCAAAACCGCCCCGTGTTCGACATAACCGAGTGCCATTTCAGGCAAATCGACGGCATAGAGGCGTGCGTTTCTCTGTCGCACGGCGGCAAGGTGACGCAGGTTATTTCCAAGGGCAATGGCAGGCTCGACGCCGTTTCCAACGCGTTGAAGGCTTATTTCGGCAAAGAATACACCCTTTCTTGCTACGAACAGCACGCCCTCACACAGGGGTCGCGCTCCAAGGCGATATCGTACGTCGGCGTGGAGGCAGACGGCAGAATGTTCTTCGGCGCTGGCGTAGACGACGATATAATCAAGTCGTCATACAAGGCGTTGGTTTCTGCTGTAAACAATATGCTTAAAGCTTAGGGTGAAATGCGCGCATAGCGCGCGTGAAATAGCGGCGTCACCGCTGTGAAATGCGCCAAAAGTCGGGTCAAAATGCCTGCTCTGCCAATGGCGCGAGAAATGCAACCTGTCGGTTGCGTTGAGGCAGACGATTATTATTTAAAATACTTTTACCATAACGCGCGGTTTAAGACCGCGCATTTCACAAACGCAAAGCGTTTATTTCACTCCGCGGCAGCGGAATTTCACGTATGGCGCAGCCATACATTTCACATATTTTATACTCTTGTGCATTTGACAACGCAGTGGGGTAGTGATATAATCTTAACCGTAGCTAAACGCTATAATAATTGCAAGGACAAATTTTATGCATCCTCAGGCACTTTTCCATGTGTTCGGTCAGCCCGTGTATGCCTACGGCATATGCATGGCTGTCGGAATAATCGCCTGTTTCATCTTTCTGATGTGGGCGTTCTGGTACCGCAACTTCAACGAAGAAGCTTCGGACAAAATTTTAATAATCGGTATTCTCGCCACGGCGTTCGGCATATTCATGGCTATGGTCTTTCAGTCGCTCTACGACTATATCGAAGACCCCTCCGAAGGTTTCAGACTCAACACGTCCATGACCTTCTACGGCGGTCTGATAGGCGGCGTAAGTTCATTCCTCATCGTGTGGAACCTTTACATCTTCGTAATTGCCCCGCGTGCAAAATCCAAGCTGTTGCAGAACAACATGAACGCCACCCTGACCGACGCGCTGCCCATAATCCCCATGGGCATAACCATTGCCCACGCATTCGGCAGACTGGGTTGCTTTTTCGGCGGCTGCTGCTACGGCGCGCCCACCGATTCGTGGATAGGTCTGCCCTGCGCCCATGGCTACAACGCCGAACTCGGCATGACAATGGACGGCGTAAACGTCATTCCCGTGCAGCTCATGGAGTGCATATTCCTGTTCATTCTCACGGGCATAATGATAGTTTTATACTTCAAGTTCAACTTCAACTGCAATTTCGGCGTCTATGCCATTGCCTACGGTGTGTGGCGATTTATAATCGAATTTTTCCGCGTAGACCATCGCGGTTCGTTCATCCCCGGGCTCACCCCTTCGCAGCTTTGGGCGATAGTAATGGTAATACTCGGTATTGCATATTTCTTCCTGTATAAGTATTTGTTCAAACGCATGATGAAACACCCCGAGTTGCAGCCCTCTCTTCACGCAAAGGGCGGCGAAAAGGCAGAGGAAACTCCCGCAGAATAATCAACTTACGGTTTTGCTTTCCGGTTTTTCCAAAAGCGCTCTGCTTAAAACCAATTGATAAACGAATGATAATAAAAAATCACACCCGCAAGCTTTTTGCTTGCGGGTGTGATTTTTTGTGCGGGCGCGGCATTCGCCGCGCCCGCATTATTTATATGTCGTTCACAGCAAAATTTATCATTGCCCCGCATATATGTTGCGGGCAATGGTCTTGACCTCGTCCGCCAGAGCGGCGGGGGACAACACTTTTATCGCGCCGCCGAACGAAAGTATTTTGTTCGCCAGCCCTTCGCGCGGAAGGGTCACGTCGCACACCAGCGCGTTGCCGCGCGGCTCTATCGAATCGACACCCAGCCATTCCTCGGCGTCGGCGAGCGCCGCGCGCTCGATTTCAAGCGTTACATCGCACATATCCTCAATCGAATGAAAGAAGTCGAGGGGTATGTCCTCTTTCGAGATGCTCTTTTTTTTAAAGTGCTTGCCGGTAAAATTAAGCCTTTTTATGCGCCCTATCTTGAAGGTACGCCAGTCGCCCTTGCTGTGGCAGTAGGCGTAAACATACCACACGTTGCGCTTTAAAATCAAAACGTGCGGGTCAATGACGCGGGTGGAGTGCTCGCCGCCGCGCGCAATGTAATCTATGCGAATGCTCTCGCACTCGTCGACAGCCTTTTCGCACGCCTTCATCTTGTCGGAAAAAGCCCCGCGGTCGCCCCATACGCCGCCGTCAACTATGATGTTGCCCGTAACCGTCAGTTCGCGCCTGTCGTTCTTTTTCTGCCTTTCAATCTTTTCAAGGGCAGAAAGCGCCGCATCGTCGTTAACCTGCGCCGCCCACGCCCTCAGCGCGTTGCACGCCGAATCGTATTCCTCGCTTGACAGATACCCCGCGGGCAGGCGGTACGCGTCAGAAATGGATATGCCGCCGTACCTGCCGCGCGTCACCTCTATGGGAATGCCCGCCGCCGACAAATCCTCAATGTAGCGGTAAACCGTCCTCAGGCAAATTTCGTACCTGTCGGCAAGCTCTTTCGCCGATACTTTGCGGCGGGAGAGCAGGGTGACGAGAATTTTTATCATAATGCGGTATTTCAAGGCGGCTTCCTCCATATAATATGACAAAAGTATTGTGCTTCTTAATGTGTGTATAAAAAATTTATCTTTTCGGTCATTTCAACCGGATGCGGAATTTATTCATGCTTGCCATTTTGACCAAAATCCAAACACATTCCCGCTGTCATTTCGACCGAGCGCAAGCGAGTGGAGAAATCTATCAATAAGGCAAGTAAATAAGGAATAGATTTCTCGATTGCAGGCTAACGCCTTTCACTCGAAATGACATAACTAGTAAAGAAAAGGAAGAAATAAAAAGTTGTCCGCAAGAGAGGCGGGGCAATTTTAAAGACTCAATTGCGGAACCCGTTGGCGGGGGCACCCCGCTGTCATTTCGACCGAGCGCAAGCGAGTGGAGAAATCTATCAATAAGGCAAGTAAATAAAGATTTGCATTTTGTCAATACTTTTTGCAAAAATTTTCTTAAAAATTCTTAAAAAAATTTTATCATATATGACAATTATTGTCAACTTAATTGTATATAATATATCGTGTAAACAATAATTGAGGAGGCGGCTATATGAAAATCAACTATGCGGCGTATATAAATTCCCAAAAGATGCGAGTGCGCGCGGACAGGGAGGACGAGCTTGAACTGTTAACTCCCGACGGTCAGTCGTTCACCATTTACGGCGGCGCCCGCCCCATACGCGACAGTCGCGAAATTTTAAGCGAGCTCGACGGTCTGTGCGGTCTCAACGTCGGCGAGCGCATGTCCTTCCGCCGCCCCTCGCGCGAGGGGACGTTTACCGCCGCGTAATATAGTGGCGTGTTTGCGGAATACAATGCAACGGAACGTATGGATGCGGGGCGGTAAAGCGGCGGCGATTGCGCCCGATTGCGGAATATGAAGCAACGGAATGCTGTCCGCAAGGTTAGCGGGGTAGTACAGTAATGCTTGATTGCGGAGTTTGATGCAACGGAACGTTGCCCGCGCACGCTTAGCGTGCGCGGGCTTTCTTTATGTTCCATACAGTTTCGCATAGCGCGGGTTGTCGTGTGCGCGGCTTATTTTTTTTGTGTGCCGCACTATGCCGCAGGCAATTACCTTGTAACTATCTTTTCAATTATGGCTACGACGGCGTACATTGCCCCCGCCAGCGCGCACAGAATGATTGTGGCGGTCATGACCAGGTCGAGCCTGAACACCTGCCCGCCGTACACAATAAGGTACCCCAGTCCAGCGCGCGAAACGATATATTCGCCCATTATCGACCCTATCCACGCCAAGCCAACGGCGACTTTAAGGGTATTCATGAGCTGGGGAAGGGAGGCGGGTATGACAAGCTTTGTCAGCGTCTGCCGCTTGTTTGCGCCCATGGCTCGCATGAGCGTCAGCATAGTGCCGTCCACCTGCAAAAATCCCGTAAGGGTGTTCATGATGCACACGATAATCGCCACGATTATCGTCATAAAAATTATGGCGGTGTACCCCGTGCCCATCCAGATTATTATTAGGGGGCCGAGCGCGATTTTGGGCAGCGCGTTCAAAACGACTATATACGGCTCAAAAATTTTTCTCGCGCCGTCGCTCAGCCACAGCGCCACGGCTATCGCATAGCCCAATATCACTGCGGCAAAAAAGCCGGTCAGCGTTTCCATCAGCGTTATGCCTATGTGGTAAAACAGGTTGCCCGTGGCGTAAAGTTCGGCTATCGTCGCCGCCACGCGCGAGGGCGAGCTGGTCACAAAGGGGTCAATAACTTCAAACCGCGCGCACAGTTCCCATAAAACTAATATCGCCGCAAGAAGTCCCAGCCGCGCCGTCCAGATTATAATTTTTTTGCGCCGCACGCCCTTTAAAAACTTTGCGTGCCCCTCGGAGTATTGTATTTGCTTTTTCATGCGTTAAACCTGTAATGTCCGCCGCGCCGCAGCGCGGCGCGGCGGACTGCAATTTTATAATCCCAGTTCGTCGCGCAGCACCTCAAAGGTGCGCGCAAACTGCCCTGAATTGCGCCTCGATTTGGGTGTGCCGTCGCCGAATGTTATTTCGTGTTCGGCGATGACCCTTGCGGGGCGCGCCGAAAGCACTATAACCTTGTCAGACAGCGCAATCGCCTCCGAAATGTCGTGCGTAACCAGAAGCGCGGTTTTGTGTTCGTTCTTTATTATCGACTGCACGTCGTCGCACACTTCAAGCCTCGTCTGATAGTCGAGCGCCGAAAAAGGTTCGTCTAACAGCAGCAGTTCGGCGCCCGCCGCGAGCGTGCGTATAAGCGCCACTCGCTGCCTCATCCCGCCCGAAAGCTGCGCGGGCTTCTTCTTTAAAAAGTCTTTAAGCCCGTACTTTTCGGCGAGGGAAAGCGCCCTCTCTTTCTGCTCCGCGCTCTTTTCGCCGCGTATTTCGAGGGGAAGAAAAATATTTCCTTCAACCGTCCTCCACGGGAACAGTGCGTCGCGCTGCAACATATATCCGCAGTCGCCCCCGCCGCGTATAACCTCGCCGCCCGTCGGTTGCAAAAGGTTGGCGGCGAGCGAAAGTATCGTCGTCTTTCCGCACCCCGAGGGCCCTATCACCGAAACGAATTGCCCCCGCAGTATGGCGAAGTTAAGCCCCTTCAACGCCTGCGTTTCGCCGTTTAAGGTGTGGTAGGTGTAGTCTACGTCTTTAAATTGAAGTATCATAACCCGTACACTTGTTCATAGACGGCGTGCGCCACGTCGGTTAAAACGAGTTCGTCAAAGTCTACCCGCCTTTCAAGTTCGCCTGCGCTCTCGATGATGTCCTGCAAGCGGGTGAAAGCGCTCTCTTTCATCGCCATATCCGTCACCCACGAGTCGATGGCTTTGTAGTTTTCAACCGAAACTTCAAGCGATTGCAGGGTGGTGCCGTCAAAGTATGGCAAAAGCTGCTGTGCCACGGTGGCGGAGTCGGTTTCGTTGACGTATTTAATCGCCTTTGTCACGGCGCGCAGAAAGCCTTCGATCTTGTCGGGGTTGGCGTCTATATAGCTTTGTTTTGCCATAAAGCAGGTGTAGGGCACTTCGCCCGATTCCTGCCCGACGGACGCCACTATGTAGCCCTTGCCCTGCGCCTCGTATTCGCTCGCGGCAGGCTCGAACATCGTGCAGTAGTCGGCAACGCCGCTTTCGAATGCCGCCGTCATCATGTTGAAGGCGACGTCATAGTTGAGCGTCGCGTTTACGCCTTGTTCTTTGAGCGCGTATTCAAAGGTCATGGCGGGTACGCCGCCCTTTCTGCCGGCGAGTATTTCCTTGCCCTCCAAATCCGACCATTCAAAGTCGGGCTGCTCTTCGCGCCCCACCAAAAAGCTGCCGTCGCGCTTTGTCAGCTGTCCGAACACCATGGGCAGGTCGTTGCTGCCGCCTATGGCAACGTAAATTGCCGCCTCGGGGCCGCAGAAACCTATGTCCGCCCCGCCCGAAAGCACGGCAGCCATTGTGGCATCGGCGCCGCCGCCGTTGGTAAGTTCAATGGTAATTCCCTCTTCTTCAAAGTAACCCAGCCCGTCGGCGAGGTACATGGGCGCGTAGAATACCGAATGGGTAACTTCGTTTACGCGTATCACGCCGTCGTCGGTCGAACACGAGCTCAAAGCGAGGGGAGTGGCGGCGGAAAGTATCGCCGCAGCCAAAAGGCAAATAATTTTATTTTTCAAATGCGTCGTCTCCAAAAATTTTTTGATATTACATTTTATGTCGTCGGCTTAACGTTTGACAATTATCGCCCTTTTAATTTATAATATTTTCGTATCACATCTAAAATTATTCTTTGTCATCGCCACGCGTTTTTATCGATTATTGTCATTGAGACCGGGTGAAAAATACCATAGCCCTTGTCATTCCGACTAAGCCCGATGAAGTCGGGCAGTATATCATTTCGACTAAGTGCGGCGCAGCCGCGCGCACGGAGAAATCTATCGATATTCCCCCTGTCATTTTGACCGAGCGTAAGCGAGCGGAGAAATCTATCAGTAAGGCAAGTGAATGAGGAATAGATTTTTCGACTGCGCACGAAATGACATAAGAAAAAAATTGTCCGTAAGAGGGGAAGGGTTATGTGATACCACCCAATCGCGGAGCCTGATGCAACGGAATGTTGCCGTCATTTTGACAGAGTGTAAGCGCATACCATCGGCAAGGAAATAACAGCAAGTATCAGAGGAACTTTTTTATGGAAAAGATATACAACCCGCACGATTTTGAGGACAGACTTTATAAGGACTGGGAGGAGCACGGCTATTTCAGAGCGGAGATAGACGAAAACAAAGTGCCATTCACCATAATGATGCCGCCCCCCAACATAACCGGTCAGCTGCATATGGGGCACGCCCTCGACAACACTTTGCAGGATGCAATCACGCGCTTTAAGCGTATGCAGGGCTATTGCGCCCTCTGGCTGCCCGGCACCGACCACGCGTCCATCGCCACCGAGGTCAAAATCGTCGAACAGATGGCAAAGGAGGGGCTTACAAAGCAGGATGTCGGTCGCGAAGGCTTTTTAAAGCGCGCCTGGGCATGGAAGGAAAAATACGGCGGCAGAATTATCGAGCAGCTCAAAAAAATGGGTTCGTCGTGCGACTGGTCGCGCCTTTCTTTCACCATGGACGAAAAATGCTCCAAGGCGGTCAGGGAGGTGTTCGTCAACCTCTATCACAAGGGGCTCATCTACCGCGGCTCGCGCATAATCAACTGGTGCCCCTGCTGTAAAACGGCGCTCTCCGACGCCGAGGTCGAATATGCCGAGGAGCAGTCCTTCTTCTGGCACCTCAAATATCAGGTTGAAAATAGCGACGAATATCTCGTCGTCGCAACCACCCGCCCCGAAACGATGTTCGGCGACACGGCTGTCGCCGTCAACCCTGCAGATGCAAGATATAAGCACCTGATAGGCAAAAATGTCGTTCTGCCCGTCGTAAACAAGCCCATTCCCGTCGTCGGCGACGAACATGCCGACATGGAATTCGGCACGGGCTGCGTAAAGATAACCCCCGCCCACGACCCCAACGACTTCGAGGTGGGGCTCCGCCACAATCTGCCCGTTGTCCGCGTCATGAACGACGACGGCACCATGAACGAGAACGCCGGCAAGTATGCGGGCATGGACAGGTACGAATGCCGCAAACAGCTCGAAAAGGACTTGGAGGAGGGGGGATACCTTATAAAGAAGGAACCCCACGCCCACAACGTAGGGCATTGTTACCGCTGCCACAGTACGGTCGAACCCATAGTTTCCAAACAGTGGTTCGTAAAGATGGAGCCGCTCGCCCGCCCTGCGATAAACGCAGTGACGTACAAAAAGACTACCTTCATCCCCGAAAGGTTTGCAAAAATATATTACAATTGGATGGAGAACGTAAAGGACTGGTGCATATCCCGCCAGCTCTGGTGGGGTCACCGCATTCCGGTGTGGTACTGCCCCGACTGCGGCGCAGAAATCTGCGAAAAGACCGACCCCACGGAGTGCCCTCACTGCGGCTCCAAAAACATCAAGCAGGACGAGGACGTGCTCGACACGTGGTTCTCGTCGGCTCTCTGGCCCTTCTCGACCCTGGGATATCCCGACGATACTCCCGATTTGGATTATTTCTACCCCACCGACCTGTTGGTCACGGGGTACGACATAATCTTCTTCTGGGTCGCGAGGATGATTTTCTCGGGCCTTGAACACATGCGCAAGGTTCCCTTCCGCTATGTGCTCATTCACGGCATCGTGCGTGACGACAAGGGCAGAAAGATGTCAAAGTCGCTCGGCAACGGTGTCGATCCCTTAGAGGTCATCGATAAATACGGCGCCGACAGCCTGCGTTTTTCGCTTTTGCAGGGCGTCGCCCCCGGCAACGACATGAGGTATTCTGATGCCAAGGTCGAAAGTTGCCGCAACTTCATGAACAAAATCTGGAACGCCTCGCGCTATGTCGTAATGAACTGCGACGGCAGAAAGATCAAACCCCTTTCGGAAGTCAAACTCACCCAGGCGGATAAGTGGATAATTTCCAAACTCAACTTCGCCGTGCGCGACGTAACCCTCGCCATGAACAAGTTCGAGCTGGGCGTCGCCTGCCAGATTCTTTACGATTTCATGTGGTCGGACTTCTGCGACTGGTATATCGAGCTCACCAAGCCCGCCCTGTGGTCGGACGACGGCGAGCGCAAGGACAACGCCATTTCGGTGCTGCACTACGTGCTCACCACGGCGCTCAAACTTCTTCATCCCTTCGTGCCTTTCATCACCGACGAAATTTACCGCAATCTGCCCGGAACCGAAGGTTCCATAATGGTTCAGGAATTCCCCCGCTACAATTCCAAGCTCGCCTACAAAAAGGAGTGCGCGGCGTTCGGCGGAGTTATGGATATAATAAAGTCGGTGCGCGCCGTCAAAATTCAGACGGGCTGCGCCCCCTCAAAAAAAGTCACGCTGTATATCATGGCGGAAAACAAGCGCGTTATCTCAGCCAATGCCGACTCAATTTTAAAGCTCGCGGGCGCAAACGAAATTATATTTGTAAGTTCGCAGGAAGAGGCGGGTAAAAAGCTCGTAACGCAGGTTCTTTCTTCGTGCACGCTTTATATTCCCATGGGCGAACTCGTCGATATCGAAAAGGAGAAGGAGAGACTCAATAAAGAGCTCGAAAGGGTTACGGGCGAAATTCGCCGCGCCGACTCAAAGCTCAACAATCAGGGGTTCCTTGCAAAGGCGCCCAAAAAACTCGTCGACGACGAGCGCGAAAAGCTCAACAAATTCCAGGGCTTGCGCGAAAAAATAATCGAACAATTAAAGGCATTGCAGGATTAAAGGCTGAAATATGGCAAAAAGAAAATCAAACCGCTCGTCGGATGCCGCCAAGCGCCCCGCAAAACTGCTCACGCGCATAGCGATCGTTCTGCTGATAATAGTTATAATCTTGCTTGTAATCTATCTCATTCGCCCCGATCTGTTTAACCGCGCGTTTGATCAGTTCAACGACTATAAGCCGCCCGCAACCGGAGAGTTGCCCGAAGGCGACGTGACGGAAATAACTTCTGCCGAGCTTTCAATTCACTTCATCGCCCCCGAAGTGCGCGCCAGCGGCGACTGCACTTTGATCAAGGTCGGCGAAACCGAAGTGCTCATAGACGCAGGCCCCACGCAGGGCAACGCGTCGGCTATTAAAGATTACCTCGAAGATTATTGTACCGACGGGGTAATAGAGTACGTTATTGCCACCCACGCCGACAGCGATCATATCGCCGGATTGGTCGGAACGTCATCGGGCGGCAACTACAACGGCATTTTATATAGCTATCAGATAGGCACTATAATACAGTTCAACCAGACCAACAAGGATGATGAGACGGCTTCTGGCAATCCCACGCTCTACGGGCGCTATCTCACCGCCGTGGAATATGCACGTAATAACGGAGCCGATGTGTACACCGCGCTCGACTGTTACAATAGCCAAAACGGCGCGCAGAGCACTTATTACCTCGACGACGAGCACAAAATATCGATGAATATTTTGTATAACTATTATTACGAAAATGCCTCGTCGGACGAAAACAATTATTCGGTGTGTATGCTTCTTTCGCAGGAAATTTCGGCGGAGCAGACCAACCATTACCTTTTCACGGGCGACCTTGAAGAGGACGGCGAGGAGCGTTTGGTGCAAAATAACGATCTGCCCGAGGTAGAGCTGTACAAAGCAGGTCATCACGGCAGCAAAACTTCTTCAAACGACTGCCTTCTCGAAGTAATAAAGCCTAAAAACGTAGTCGTCTGCTGCTGCGCGGGCTACAATGAATACGACGCGGCAGAGGAAAATATTTTCCCCACGCAGGCGTTTATCGACAGAATAGACGGCTACACCCAAAACGTTTACGTCACCATTATGGACGACGGGGCAAACGATACTTTCGCGCCCATGAACGGCGACATAGTTTTTTACTATAAGACCGCCGTCGGCGAAGAGGAGGCGGGTCTGCGCCTGTGGTGCTCGCAAAATACCACCGTGTTAAAGGATACCGACTGGTTCAAGGCAAACCGCACAAGCGAGGAATGGGGCTGGTCGCAAGCCGATAGAGACTCGTTCGTCTCCCGGCATTAAAAATCTGTAAGTAAAAAAGTATTTGTAAAAAAGTTTCTGCAAATTATAGTATTTGTAAGCGCCGCCGCGACTTTTAGTCGCG
>DVHK01000134.1 GCA_018712135.1 Candidatus Coproplasma avicola
TTAAAAATTTCGGTGTGGGACAGCCAGCCCTGCGCCGAACACGGCGGAGTTATTCTGCCGCCCCTCATCAAGGGCATGCGCGCGATGATTTCAGGCTATGACTGGCTGGACGTTTCAGCGCCGCACGCCAACAAAGGGCGGGCGTTCGACGCCATTTTAAATTACCTGGGCATAGACCGCTCGGAGAGCGTGGCTTTCGGCGACCACATGAACGATTACGAAATGCTGTGCGCGGCGGGCAAGGCGTACATGCCCGAAAACGCTTTTTATAAGCTTAAAGAGAGCGGCGCGGGCGAAATTATAGGCCCGCACCGCGACCTCAGCGTAATAAAAAAGATAGGAGAGTTGATGAATTTATGAAACTTATTATTGCTTCCGACATACACGGTTCGGCGCACTGGTGCGCAAAGGTAGTTGAAGCCTTTAAAAAGGAGGGCGCGGACAGGCTGATACTGCTCGGCGACATTTTGTATCACGGTCCGAGGAATCCCCTGCCCGAGGAATACGCGCCCCAGAAGGTGGTCGAGCTGTTGACGCCGCTCGCCGACAGAATTATCTGCGTGCGAGGCAACTGCGAAAGCGAAGTCGACCAGATGGTTCTGCCCTTCAACTGCTCGTCCGACTATGCCACGGTTTTTGTCGACGGGCTGAACATTCACCTTTCGCACGGGCACAGACCCATTCCACCCATGCGCAAGGGCGACGTGTACCTTACGGGGCACACGCACGTTCCCCTGAACGCCGTCGAGGGCGAAGGATACATTCACCTCAACCCCGGTTCGGCGTCGCTGCCCAAAGAGAACAGCTGGCACGGCTATATTGTTTACGACCGGAAAACTTTCCTCTTCAAGGACTTCGACGGGCAGATAAAGGACGTACGCAAGGCATAAATAACGAACGCACACAAATTTTGTCAAACGCTTTGACATATAATTAAAGTGTGCTATAATATATTCAGTCGGATAAGACTGTAAACGACAGCTTATTTGCGCGCCGCGGCGCGCAAAAAGGGGCGGGCGCTTTGCGCCCGCCCGATAAAAAACTTTATAAGGAGGAAAATATGACTTGGTTTAACAGACAGAGCAGAATTGTACAGCTTATACTTCTGCTCATCCCCGGCGTAAACTGGATTGTCGAAATTGTGGTAAGGTGGTCAACCTTTCTTAAAAAGGGCGGACTTATCAGGTTGATAGTCTGCATACTTGTCACCATACCTTCCGGTATTGCGTTCGGTTGGTTAGACTTCGTTTGGGTGCTTCTGTTCAAAAAACTGTTCTTGCAGTAATTTGCCGACCCGCACATATGCGGGCGCCACTTAAAGGAGATTTTTCATGAGTTTTGATAAATGGTTCAACTCGCAGGACCGCCTTGTTCAGGTAATTCTGCTCGTCGTTCCCTTCGTGGGTTGGATTGTTGAATGTCTTGTACGCCTGAGCGTCGCGCTCCGCACGAAGAGCATCATTCACATTGTGGTACTTTTGTTGTTCCTCTTCGTCGGCTGGACGTGGATTTTGTGCGTAATCGACCTCGTTTACCTAATCCTTAAAGGCAACCTAATTCTCGGAAAATAATGTATCAAAGCTTGCCCCGCGGCACGACTGAAATCGCGCCGCGGGGCTTTTTTCCAACGTTCCGTTGGCGGGGTGACCCGCTGCCGGGCGCGCCGCAATTGAGTATTTCGCATTATTCTGCCCATCTTTCGTACAACAACGTTCCGTTGCATCATATTCCGCAATTGAGCATTGTCACTCAACCCTGTTCGTCTTGCGGACAACAATACTATGCTACAAACGTTACGCAAATATTTTTCCAATACAAAAAAGAGCATGAAAATTTTCATGCTCTTTTTTATAAATATTTTTATTGATGTTTTTAAACGCGTTATCTGAGCTGCGAGAAAATTAAACGAGCTCGATAATTGCTTCTTCGGCACCGTCGCCGCGGCGTTCGCCCAAAAGATAAATGCGGGTGTAGCCGCCGCCCTGACCTACTTCTTCCTTGCGCTGTGCGTACTTGGGCGCAATTTCGTTGAAGAGCTTTTCCATCAAGGGGTGCTTGATGTCCTTGGTGCGGGCTTTAAACTCGGACTTCTTTTCGCCGAAGGGCTTGACCTCCTGAATGTCGCGAAGCTTTGCCATGATGGCTCTGCGGGCGGCAAGCTTTTTGGGGCTGTCCTTAACCACCTTTACGGTTACTTCCTTGCCCTTGGAATCGGTCTTTACGACGTCCTTTTCCTCGTTGAGGTCGTAGGTGTTTATAGCTTTGGTGATTATTTTTTCAACGTAGGGTTGAAGTTCTTTGGCTTTTGCCTGAGTGGTTTTTATTCTGCCGTACCATAAAAGCTCGGAAGCCTGGTTTCTGAGCATGGCGATTCTCTGTGATGAAGTTCTTCCTAATTTGCCGGGCATTTTTGATTAGTCCTCCTTGTTTGATAATGAAAGACCATAGGACTGCAACTTTAAAATTACTTCGTCTAAGGACTTTCTGCCGAGGTTCCTTACCTTCAACATTTCTTCCTCGGTCTTTTTTGTTAAATCTTCCACCGTGTGAATGTTTGCGCGTTTGAGGCAGTTATAAGAGCGCACGGAGAGATCCATATCCTCGATTGCCATAGCAAGGATTTTCTGCTGACGGTCGTCCTCGTTCTTGACGAGGATATCCATATCCCTGATCGTGTCCGAAAGGTCGACGAAGAGCGAAATGTGATCCTGCATGATTTTTGCAGCGAGCGAAACGATTTCCTTTGCGGAGAACGCGCCGTTCGTCCACACTTCGAGCGTGAGTTTATCGAAGTCGGTATTCTGACCGACGCGGGTATTCTCTACGTTGTAGTTGACCTTTTTGACGGGCGTGTATATGGAATCGATGGGGATGTAGTCGATAAGTTCGGTGCGGGTGTGATCCGCGCCCTTGTAACCGCGGCCGCGGCCGATAGTAATTTCCATGTCTATCTTGCCGCCTGAGTCCACGGTGCAGATGTGCTGATCGCCGTTGATAATCTCGATTTCGGCGTCCTGCGAAATGTCGCTCGCCTTGACCTCGCAAGGGCCTTCCTTGTAGAGGTGAACGACTTTTACGTAATCCTTATCGGTTATCTTGGTTTTGATTGCCAGCGACTTTAAGTTAAGGATAATTTCGGTTACGTCTTCCTTAACCCCCGCAACTGCCGAAAATTCATGCTTTACAGAGCCGTCCAAAAACCTTATGCCCTGTGCCGCCGCGCCGGGGAGCGCGGACAGGAGTATTCTTCTTAAGCAGTTGCCTATTGTAAGACCGAAGCCCTTCTCTAACGGTTCGACGACAATTTTTGCGTAGGACTGATCCTCGCTTTCGTCCACCACGATTTTGGGCATATCCATTTCGATCATAAACTACCTCCTTAACTTAAATTTAATTACTTGGAGTAGAATTCGACAATCATATGCTCGGCAATCTGGCTGTCGATATCGTCTCTCTGAGGAAGCGCTATTATTTTACCTTCTAATTTTTCGGGGTTGAATTCAAGCCACTTGGGCAGATTTGCAACCTTTGAACCTTTGATGGCTTCGAAATATTTGTTGGAGGTTTTATTTTCTTTAACGGCGATGACGTCGCCCGCCTTAACGATGTAGGAGGGGATGTTGACCTTTTTGCCGTTGACGGTAAAATGACCGTGGTTTACGAGCTGGCGCGCCTGTGCGCGGCTTACGCCCAGACCCATTCTGTAAATTACATTGTCGAGTCTGCGCTCCAAAAGCGAGAGCATGTTTTCACCGGTGATGCCCTTCATTGCGTCAGCCTTTTCGTAATACATTCTGAACTGACCTTCCTGAACGCCGTAGATGCGCTTAACCTTCTGCTTTTCGCGCAGCTGCTGACCGTATTCGGAAACCTTTCTTCTGCCCGCGCCGTGGGGGCCGGGAGCTACGGGACGTTTTTCAAAGGGGCACTTGCCGTTGTAGCACTTATCGCCCTTCAAAAAGAGTTTTGCGCCTTCCCTTCTGCAAAGGCGGCATTTTGCTTCTCTGTATGTTGCCATGTTCTATCTCTCCTCCGATTATACTCTTCTGCGCTTGGGGGGTCTGCAACCGTTGTGGGGGATAGGGGAAACATCCGAAATTAAGGTTATTTCCACATCGCACGCCGCGATTGCGCGGATTGCCGACTCTCTGCCCGCGCCGGGACCTTTTACGTAAACTTCGACCGAACGAAGTCCGTGTTCTTTTGCCGCTTTAACCGCCGTTTCGCAAGCCATCTGCGCTGCGAAGGGAGTGCCCTTGCGCGAGCCCTTGAAGCCCAGAGCGCCTGCGCTGGACTGCGAGAGGGCGTTGCCCTGCAAATCGGTTACGGTTACCAAAGTATTGTTGAAGGATGACTGAATGTGTACCTGACCTTTGTCAACCTTTTTAAGCTCTTTACGCTTTCTGGATACTGTTGTCCTTTTAGTTGCTGCCATTTAATTTAGTCCTCCCTGATTACTTAGCGCCCTTCTTCTTAGCGACGGTGCGGCGGGGACCCTTGCGGGTGCGCGCGTTCCTCTTTGTAGACTGACCGCGGACGGGAAGTCCCTTTCTGTGACGGACGCCGCGGTAGCAGCCTATTTCCATGAGGCGCTTGATGTTGAGGGAAACTTCCGAGCGGAGTTCGCCTTCAACCCTGTAATTGTGGTCGATATATTCACGGAGCTTGGAAACCTGAGTTTCGTCGAGGTCTTTAACTCTCGTGTCGGGATTGATACCGGTCTCTGCAAGAATTTTCTTGCTGGTGGTCAGACCGATACCGTAAATGTAGGTTAAACCTATTTCAATTCTCTTTTCTCTGGGTAAATCTACACCGGCAATACGTGCCATAACGATTTATTTCCTCCGTTTAATTTTACAAAAAATTTTAAATTATGTCAACCGTACGGCTCAAAGACGCGTTGGAATGACCGCCTTTTTGCCGCAGAAATATTTTTATAATAATAGAGTTCCACGCCCAAGGGTGTGGCACATCCCCGCCGAACCCTTGGGGCGCATTGACGGAAATCAGCTCTGTCATTATAATGGTGAAATGCTGCTGACGCAGCGTGAAATGCACCTTTGTGCGTGAAATGCGCCCTCTCTGCCCGCAACATTCAATTGCTTTGATATCGGGCGCGTGAAATGCAAGCTGCGCTTGCGTTGTGGTGAGAATTTTTGCGCGCAGCGCATTAATTACGTCGCAAGGCGGATTTACTCCGCCGCAATGCGCATTAATTACGTTTGCAAGCGAAACCGCGCTTTTAAAATAAATTACGCCGAGGCAATGTAGGCGGAATTGATTTCTGCCGTTAAGCATTGCCCGACAAATTTACCTCGTTGCAAGTCGCGCGCAGCCGCCTGCGGCGAGTACGACTTGAACGATTTTATTTAGCCCTGGCGCTGCTTATGGCTCTTGTTCTTAGAGCATATTACCATAACTTTGCCGTTTCTTTTTATTACTTTGCACTTATCGCACATAGGCTTTACAGAAGGTCTTACTTTCATAATTAATCTCCTTTTTGTTTATTGCGGCGGGCAAATTAACCTTTGCTGCGCCAGGTGATTCTGCCTTTGGTTAAATCGTAAGGGCTCATTTCCAGCTTGACCATATCGCCTTCTATAATTCTTATATAGTTCATGCGAAGCTTGCCCGAAATGTAAGCCGTGATTACATAACCGTTTGAAAGCTGAACTTTGAAGTTGGCGTTGGGCAGGCATTCGATAACTCTGCCTTCCGCCTCGATTACATCGTCCTTAGACAAATCGTTTTCCTCCGACTTTAATTTTGAGAGTTTTTATACTGCTTTATGGCATACGCCAGCGTGCAGTCGTTGACTTTGCCGTCTGAGAAGTCCGCACCGTACTGCGCCGAATTGCGGGGCGTTAAATACAGGTGCTTTATGTTTTTGCGTTTGGGACTATCCAGCTTTGCGCGGATGCCGTCCACGGCGAGCACGAAGCGTTCATCTATCACGGTTTGAACCGCATATATGTTGCCCTTATCGCGCCCTTGGGTGCTGATACATATCGTACCAACTGTGGGTGTTTTTAGTTTCATATGATTTGGTGAAATGCAAACTACGTATGCGTGAAATGTGCCTTCGGCACGTGAAATAAATGCTTCGCATTTATGAAATGTACGACTATGTCGTACGTTATTGCGTGAAATATTTTAAGTAATTCCCCCTTTTGTCATTTTGACCTTGCGGAGAAATCTCAAAGCTGCCATTGTCGCGCTACGCGCAGATTTCTCGGCTTAGCTCGAAATGACAATGGCAGCGACGGACAAAAGGAAAAAAATTATTTACACCGTACGTTGCAGCGAGTACGATTTGAGCGAAAATGCTCAGAATGCTATTTTCAGTATTCTGTCGACGCCCTGATAGTCCTTGACGACCATGGCGTAGTCGCGCTTTTCAAACATGTTCAAAACTTCCGCCGCCTGACCTTCGCCCACTTCGAGAATGAGCATGCCGCCCTTAGCGATATAGCGCGAAATTTCGCGCGAAAGCCTGCGGTAGAAGTCCAGTCCGTCGTCACCGCCGTCGAGGGCGACGCGCGGTTCGTATTCGCGCACCTCGCGCTGCAAACCCGAAATTTCAGACGACTTTATATAGGGCGGGTTGCACACTATCAGGTTGAACCTGCCGTGTATTTTGGAGAACAGATCGCTCTGCACAAAGTTGACTTCGACCTCGTTGAGGGCGGCGTTCTCCTTGGCGAGCATTATTGCCGCGTCCGAAACGTCCGACGCGGTGACGGTTATGCGCTTTTCGCCGCAGTTTTTGGCTATTGCGATGGCTAAGCAGCCGCTGCCCGTGCAGAGGTCGAGCACCTTGTCGCCATCCTCCACCGTTTTAACCGCCTGTTCTGCCAGAATTTCGGTTTCGGGGCGGGGAATGAGCACGCGCTCGTCCACCTTGATTTTACAGCCGTAAAACTCGGTGTCGCCTATCACGTACCAGAGCGGTCTGCCAGTGAGGCGCTTTTGCACGATTTCGTCTATCTTTTTTGCCTCGGACGATTTTATCATGAGCCCCTTTTCTTCCAGGCGGCTGCGGGGTATGCCCGTGACTATCGAATAAATCCACTCGGCGTCGCTTTCGTCCACTCCCTTTTCGGAAAAGAGCTTTTTGGTCTCTTCGAGCATGGGCGCCAGCACGCCGCCGATTATAAAGTGGCTTTCGGGCATGTCGGGGTCGGCGTCCATGGCGAGGGTCGAATTGAAGGCGGCGATTGCGACCTCTATCATTTCAAGCTCGGGTTCGCGCGTGGTGAACACCTTTTGCAGCAGTATGCCGGGCGACTTCAAGACGAGGGATATGGGGCCGTGAAAACGCGCGAGCAGCTTCAACACCTCGTACCCCACGCCCGCGATGACGGGCAGGAGAACTATTTCCATGCCGAGGCGGGCGAGAAAGCGAAGAATGTTATTTTCTATTCTTACGTCTATGCCGACCGCCCAGGAGACGACCGAAAATATTGCAATGTTGATTATTAAAACTATGAACAAAAAGGACGTGCCGCAGCGGTCGTGTATGCGCGAGCAGCTTTTTACGTTTTCGGGCGTAAGCGGCAGACCCTTTTCGTAGCAGTTTATCGTCTTGTGCTCGGCGCCGTGATAGCGGTATAGGCGGCGTATATCCTTTAAGAGCAGAATAAGCCCCAGATAGGCGAGAAAGATGACGAGCTTGAACAGCCCGAGCAGGAGATACTGCCATATCGTGCCGTTGAGCGAGGGGAATCCCGCAACTATCGCGCCGACGGCGAGTTGGGGAATGACCATGAACAGCGCCACGGCGAGCGCCACGCCGAGGATTGCAGAGATGTAAGTTGCCACCTCCATTATGTCGGCGTTGAATTTTTCGGCGAGCCAGCGTTCGACCCTGCCCGGTTCGCCCTCCTCCTCGCCGACTGCCACCTGCGCGCTGCGCATGAGCGTTTTCATGCCGCGCACGAGGGATGAGAACATGTTTACCACGCCGCGGACGAAGGGGATTTTTGCCGCCTTTTTTGCGGCGGGCGAACGGTTGAGGCGCAGACGCTCGATCTGAATCTGCCCGTCGGGGTCGCGGACGGCGGTGCAGTAGGCGGTTGACCCCTGCATCATTACGCCCTCCATGACGGCCTGACCGCCTATTGAGGTACAATTTTGCTTTTTAACTTTTTCTGCCATTTTTTATACTCTTAAACGCGCGGCGCCTTTCGCGCCGCGCGCAAATTGTGCCCTTTGGGCAAACTTGGTTTTACGGGTTTTTGCCCCCGATAGTAAAAAGGGCTTCAAAATGCAAATTTGAAGCCTACTTTTTTCAGATATTGTATCTTTTCTTGAACTTATCTACGCGGCCGCCGGTGTCCACGAGCTTCTGCTTGCCTGTGAAGAAGGGATGGCACTTGTTGCAGATATCGACCTTTAACGTGTCAACCTTTTTGGTCGTGCCGGTCTTGAAGGTCGCTCCGCACGCGCAGACTACCGTTACCTCGTGATAATCGGGATGTATCTCGGGCTTCATTTCTATCACCTCGCTTTGTTATCTTTGTTATGATGCTAAACTATTATATATAAAAAAAACTTTCAAGTCAATTATTTTGCCGCCGCCCGACCAATTATTTTGCCGCGCCGCCAAATTTTTTTGCGGGCGCGCGCCCTTTCGGGGCGCGCGCACATATATAAACTTACCGTTTTTGTGACCGCACACATTTTTTTTGCACAAAATTTGCTTTTTTTGTTGAAAATAGGGTTGATTTAAGCGGGGCATTGTCGTATAATAAGCATATATGGATAATTGGATTTTAATGGGGCCCAAAACCCTGACCAATCAACCGCAGGGCGAACTTACCATCTCGCCCGAGCAGGTAAAGGTAAAAGTCACCCACGTTCTTCTGACCGCATACGACGCGCTGTGCTATTCGGGCGAACTGCCCGTGAACTACCCCAAAACCATAGGCAGGTTTGCCGTGGGCATAGTCACCGAGCGCGGCGAAAAAGTATTCGGCGTAGAAAAGGGCGCGCGCGTGTTCATAAAGGGCACCCGCCCCTGCGGCAAATGCCTGCACTGCAAGAGGGGCGACCCTGACAACTGCGAACACGTTCAGATAGCCGGCATCGATTTTGACGGCTTTTTGCGCGACTTTGTGGCGTGCGACTATCGCCGCGTCGCCGTTCTGCCCGACGAAGTGGACGACATAAGCGCGCTGTGCATAGAACACGTGGCTTTTGCCGAAAATATTTACGATCAACTCAATCTGTCTGCGGGCAGCAAAGTTGCTATCGTAGGCGGCAATTCAATGGCGTTTATTCTCGCTCAGGTGGCGATGTATCACAAGCTCGTGCCCGTGGTGATAGACGACAACGCCGCCGCAATAGAAAAGTTCAAACGCGCGGGAGTATTTTTTTCGATGCTCGTCGACGACGACCTCGACGCCAACATAAAAGAAGCGACGAGCGGACTGAGCTGCGATGCCGCGGTTTATATCTCATGCTCGAAAATCAACCCCGATATCGCCTCGCGGGTGCTCGCGCGGGACAAGACCCTCGTGTTGGAGGGCATGGCGTCGCTTAAATTCAAGCTCGATTCCATCCCCCTTTTCAGGCACAACACGCGCATAATCACGGTGACGGACGGATTCGGCTATACCGAGTCGGCAATAAACATGATTTTGCACGGGGCGATCAATCTTGACCTGTTCGAGAGGCAGATACTGACGGAATATGACCCCGCCGCAATACTCGGCGGAATGCTCTCCGACATATCGCACGGGGCAAAGATGACGATAGCAAAACTTATATTTTAAACCCTTCCTGCCGCGCAGACTTTTATGTTATGCGCGGCTTTTTTTCGTTTATATTTTCAAAATTATTCCTATGTATGCTGTTGATTACGGCATATGTGGCGGGCTTTGTGCTCTTGTGCCTGTGGCTGCCCACGTTTTTGTCGCTGGGCGCGGCGGCGCTGGGGGCGTTTATTCTGACCGCTGCGGCGGCGATAAAGGCGGCGCTGGGGCAATACCCCGCCGAGTTCAGATGCGCATGGCTGCTTGCGATAGCCGCCCTGCCCGTGCTGGGCGCGGCGGCGTTCTTTATAACGCTGTACCGCCCCTCCCCCTGCGAGGACGCCCTTGACTTCTGCGGCGCGACCGACTGCGTGACATGCCGCTACTACGAGGACGGCAAAAGTTTTTTCGACGGCATATATGCCGCGATCGACGGGGCGAGAGAGAGCGTTTACCTTGAATTTTATATCCTCGCCAGGGGACGGATTTTCGACGGGCTGTATGCGCGGCTTGAAGGCGCGCTGGCGCGGGGCGTGGACGTTAAAATTATAACCGACGGGCTGGGCAGCGCGCTGCGCCTGCCAAAAAAACAGCTTAAACGCCTTAAAAAACTGGGCGCGGAGGTGAGAATTTTCAACAGACTGCTGCCCCCGCCCCTTTCGCGGCTCAACTTCCGCGACCACCGCAAAATCGCCGTGATAGACGGCAAAACCGCCTTTTCGGGCGGCATGAACATAGCCGACGAATACGCGGGGCTGACCCGCCCGCACGGGCAATGGAAAGACAGCGCGTTTGAGGTGACGGGACATGCCGCGGAGTATTTTCACGCACTCTTCCTTTCGGTGTGGTCGGGCTGCCGCAAACTCGCACTCCCCCCGCCCGACAAAGGGCTTGTAACCGTGCAACCCGTGAGCGACAGCCCGCCCGCGCACTGCGGGCGGGCGAGCGGACTTATAGTGCGCGAAATTTACGCCGCACGCCGCCGCGTTTGGGCGTTTACCCCCTACCTATGCCCCGACGAACGCATTTTTGCCGCGCTGTGCGACGCGGCTGCGCGCGGCGTTGACGTTAAAATTATTATCCCCGCCGTGCCCGACAAAAAGACTGCCTATGCCGTGACGTGCGACTGTGCGGCACGGCTTTCAAAGCGCGGAGCAGGCGTTTATGCCTTCACCCCCGGCTTTATGCACGCAAAGGCGGTGATATGCGACGGCGGCTGTTTTTTGGGCAGCTACAACCTTGACTGCCGCTCGCTGTGGCTCAACTACGAGTGCGGCGCCCACTTTGAAGGCGGGCTGACGGACGACGTTGCGCGCGATTTTGAGGGCTGCTTAGCCCTGTCCGCGCCCTTTGAGGGAAAGGAAAGAAAACTCTTCCGCCTGTTTTCTCCGCTTGCTTAAACGCGCGTTATGTGATAAAATAAGGGCATGATAAAGTTTATTGCAAGCGACCTCGACGGCACCCTGCTGCCGCCGACCAAGATAATGCCCGCCCAGGTCTTTCCCTACATCAATAAGCTTAAAGACATGGGCGTGACTTTTGCCCCTGCGAGCGGCAGACAGCTGCCCAACATAAAGAAAATGTTTGCGCCCGTGCTCGACAAAATTGCCATAATCGCCGAAAACGGCGGACTTGCGTGGGCGGACGGAAAAATTATTTTCTGCGACCCCACCCCCGCCGAGGGCGTTAAGTACGCGCTGGACATAATTGCAGAACACGAGGGCTTATACCCCCTGCTGTCCTGCGCCGACTGCGCATACTATGCCGGCAACTATCAACCGTTCGTAGACGTGTTGACGCGGTCTTATTCCTCCGCCAAGCGCGTGGACGACCTTAAAGCCGTTGCCGACAGCGAGCAGGTTTTAAAAATTTCGGTGTGGGACAGCCAGCCCTGCGCCGAACACGGCGGAGTTATTCTGCCGCCCCTCATCAAGGGCATGCGCGCGATGATTTCAGGCTATGACTGGCTGGACGTTTCAGCGCCGCACGCCAA
>DVHK01000021.1 GCA_018712135.1 Candidatus Coproplasma avicola
GCGCGCATTCAGCGCGCCCCGCCGCGGGTTAAAATAAATTAACGGGCAATTTATATCTATTGACTAATATAAAAAAAAGTAGTATAATTATATTACACGTAGCAATATCAAAGCGGTTTGCTGCCGTATACGGAGCTCTTATGAACAAACCGAGGGTTGTATTCCCTTTTACCGAGGCGGGGCTGGGGCACATTATGCCCATGAACAGCCTTGCCGACGAATTTGAAAAATTATATGGCGACAAAGTAGAGGTCGTCCGCTCGAACTTCTTTACCGAAACGGGCGATCCCAACCTCATAAAATACCAGAAGCATTTATCGGATAGCGTAAAAAATTATAACCGCCACCCTCTGCTCGGTTTCTTCGCCACTTTCAACATGGATTTCTGGGGCACCGCCATTTCAAGTTGGAGCGCCATAGTGTTCATCGAACAAAACGCCGCCGAAGCCGGTATAAAGCACATGGAAGAGCTCGCTCCCGACCTCGTCGTCAGCACACACTGGGCAACAAACTACTACGCCATGCACATGAAGGAGCGCCCGCTCACCGCGGTGTACTGCCCCGACGCAAAGGTAAACACCCTCTTCCGCTACAAGAGCGATTTAACTTTAATTTCCATGCCCACGGGTTACCGCCGCGCGCGCGGAATGCACTTTAAAAGGTACAACAACGACAATATAAAATTAGTTCCCTTTTTAATCCGCAACGAAGCCTTTTCCGTCAGTCTCGACAAGGCTGTCAACCGCCGCAAAATAGGAGTGGACGAGGATAAATTCACAGTCCTTTTGGCGGACGGCGGCTACGGCGTGGGCAAGTTGAAGCCCATGACCGAAGAGCTTCTTGCCCGCAACCTTCCCATAAATCTCATATCCGTATGCGGCAGGAACGAAGAACTTTATAAATATTTTTTATCGCTCACGCCCCCGCAAAACACGACTTTCAAACCCTTCGGCATGGCTGAAAACATGCTCGAAATTGTCGCCTCCGCCGACATATCGTGCGGCAAAAGCGGCGCCTCGATGATGGCGGAACCCTGCTTTTTCGGCATCCCGCAGATAATCACCCACTACGCCACCGACATAGAGAGGTGGATAGGCAGGTATTACATAAAGACCGTCGGTAGCGCCATGAAAATCTTCAATGTAAAAAAGGCCGCCGACAAGGTAGAATATTTTGTAAACAATCCTCAGGCTTTGCAGCCCTATATTGACGCCGCCAAAGCCCAGCGCCCGAATTACGGAGCCGAAAAGTGCGCACGCTACATATTCGGGCTGCTCTGCAAAAGGTTCCCCGAACTCAAAGACGGGTCTGAATTGTACTGAAATCAAAGTGCCTTGCGCGCATAAAAGGGAGGATAAATTATGGTGAGTTGTATGGTGACAGGTTCGCTTATCATGTTCGGAGCGGTTGTGTTCGGACTGATAGCGGCGGTGCTGGCAGCAAAATCGCTTGTTGTTTTCGCGCGCCGTAAAAAGTAAAAATTATTGATAAAAAATTGCGCGGCGAATATCTTCGCCGCGCAATTTTTTGTGCCGCAGATATGCCGGCATAAGTTATTGCGATTGCTCGCGGTCAGAATTCAGACCGTTATGGCCGCAATATATGGTGAAAATGCCGTGTAATTTTAAGCTTAGTTTGGTGATTGACCCATTGAGTGCCGTCAAGATGTTGCTTTTTGCAAATTGTTATGTTAAAATAATATGGAATTAATGCTGAAATGCAAGGAAATGTGTATGCAGGGAGATAAAAAAGTTCTTTATTCGGCTGTTCAGCCGACAAATAACTTAACCATAGGCAACTATATCGGCGCGGTAAAAAATTGGGTGGATTTGCAGTCGCAGTACGACTGCGTATTTGCAATCGCCAACATGCACGCCATAACGGTCAGGCAGAACCCCGCCGAACTGCGCAAAAATACTTTAAGCCTTCTGGCGCTCTACATCGCCTGCGGCATAGACCCTCAGCAGTGCGTGTTATACCTTCAATCTCACGTGCCCGCCCATGCCGAACTTGCGTGGGTGCTAAACACTTTCACTTACGTCGGCGAAATGGAGCGCATGACCCAATTCAAGGATAAATCTGCAAAACATGCCGACAATATCAATATGGGGCTAATGGACTATCCCGTCCTCATGGCGGCGGACATTCTTTTATATCAGACCGACGTCGTCCCCGTCGGCGTCGACCAGAGGCAGCACTTAGAGATCACCCGCGACGTCGCAATACGCTTCAACAACGTATATTCCCCCACGTTTACCGTGCCGGAGGGAGTGTATATGAAGGTGGGAGCCAAGATAAACGACCTTTTAGATCCCTCCAAAAAGATGAGCAAATCGGCTGAAAACGCCAACGGCTCTGTCTTTATGTCGGACGACCGCGACGCGATAATCCGCAAGTTCAGGCGCGCCGTGACCGACAGCGACGCCTGCATAAAGTATGATCCCCAAAACAAACCCGGGGTCAGCAACCTTCTTTCCATCTATTCGGTTTTCAGCGGAAAGAGCATGGCGGAGTGCGAGGCACAGTTTGACGGTATGGGTTACGGCGACTTCAAGCTCGCCGTCGGCGAAATTGTCGCCGATAAGCTCGCGCCCATTCAGGCGGAGCAGGCGCGCCTGCTCGCAGACAAAGCTTACCTCGACGGCGTGTTGAAGGACGGCGCCGAGCGCGCCGCCCGCCGCGCGAATAAAACGCTCGCAAAAGTCTATAAAAAGATAGGCTTCTATCAGCTTTAAACGCCTATGTTCGGATATATTCAGCCCGAAAGGCCGCACATGTTCGTCAAGGACGAAATGTTGTATAAGGCGCTGTATTGCGGCATGTGCAAGTCTATAAAACAGGGCAGCGGACAGATGGCGCGCACGGCGCTGACCTACGACATGGCTTTCGTGTCCGCGCTCGTCCACAACCTCAAAAATGTCGACGTCGTCGTCAAAAAGCGCAGATGCGCCCTCCACCCCTTAAAGCGCCGCTACATGGCGCTGCCTGACGACACTTCGGTGCTGCTCGGTTGCATAAACACCGCGCTCGCGTACTATAAATTGCTGGACGACAAGTCCGATGGCGACAAAAAGGGGCTGTTCGCCTTTTTATATAAAAGCGGCTACAAAAAAACGGTAAAAAAACACCCTGTCGCCGCGCGCATAATTTCTGATCAGCTCGCCGCGCAGAGCGCGCTCGAAAATGAGGGCTGCGCCGTAATCGACGCCGCCTGCGAGCCCACAGCGCGCATGATGGAAAAACTCTCCGAATATATCCTCGGCGACAAGTCCGATAGTCACACCTGCGGTCTGTTTTACGACATAGGCAAGTGGATATACCTCGCCGACGCGCTCGACGATTACGACAAGGACGTAAAAAAAGGCAGGTACAATGTGCTTTACAACGCCTTCAAAAGCCGCACAAAGGCGCAGGCGGTGGAGCAGAACGAAGAGGAAATAAACTTTATTTTCAACGCTCTCTTCGCCGACATGCGTATGCACCTCGCCAACGTAAAATTTCACTTCAATCACGACTTAACCGACAATATAATATTATTAGGCATTCCCGCCAAAACCCGCAGCCTCGTATACGGCAGGTGCGGACAAGGGAAAAAGGAAGAGCAATATGAACAAACGCAATCTTGAAATTCTGGGTCTGTCGGAGGACGCCACCCGCGAGCAGATAGAGGAGGCGTATAACACCCTCCGCGAAAAATATCTCGAAGAGCGCTTTGCCGACGGCGAAGTGGGCAACAACGCCGCGCGTATGCTCACCAAAATAGAGACTGCACGCACCGAACTTTTAGCCGAGCTCGCCGAAGCCGAAAACGCGGCGGAAAACGGGGGCGGAACGGCTTACGAAAAGGTTGAAGAGCTCATCAAAAACGGCAACCTCGAAGAGGCGCAGCGCGCCCTCGACGCCTTTAACGAGCGCCCCGCCCACTGGCATTACCTTCAAAGCGTGGTCTTTTACCGCAAAAACTGGGTCAACGAAAGCAAAAAGCAGTTGGAAATCGCCATGCACCTCGATGCGGGCAATCAGAAATATAAGGATGCATACAAAAAGCTCAACGACAAAATGCAGTACGACGCCGCCAACCACGCCAACGAGGGCGCCAACCAAAGCGCTTACCGCGGTCAGGATATGAGCACCGAGCAGGACAATCAGATGGGCGGCAACTTCTGCACGGACTGCATCACCTGCTGCTATGCAAACCTTTGCCTCAACTGCATGTGCAATATGTGTTGTAATTAAAAATGTCAAAAAACAAGGACTCCAAATCTTTTGAAATCGCCCTTTCGGCAGTTTCGTGCGCGCTGGCGGTAATATTTCTGCTCATCGGCACATATGTGCGCCCCATTCTCGCAACGGGATACATCATGGCGGAAATTTGCCTGATGATTCCGCTGTCAAAAGACTTCTATTCGGGCGGCGCGCTCGCGTACATCGGCACCTGTATTCTCACCGTTCTCCTCGGGGCGATCGGCGAGTTGTGGCTGCTCGTTCCCTTCATCATGTTCTTCGGGTTGCACCCCCTTTTAAACGCGCTGCAACTTAAATTTAAAATAAACAAGTGGCTCGCCGCCATAGTTAAGGCGGTGTGGTTTGATTTCGCCCTCTGGGTCATGTACATACTCGTGTTCGACTCATCGATAGGCGATACCTCACAGTCCGTATATCAGGTGATAAACGATTATATCCTCGCATTCATATTCGTCGGCGGAACGATAATATTTTTTGTGTACGACTACATTATGTTCAGGTGCCAGAAGATAATCAACGCCTTCGTGTACAGGATAAAAAAGTAATTAAAGTCGCGTTTGTTTGCCCATATTATGCGGGAAAACGCAAATTTGAATATATGCAAAAGAATGAAATCTGTCGCGGCGTCGTCGCCTCGCTGGGAAGCGAAGGCGAGGGCGTCATTAATTTAATATCGGGCGGGCGCGCCTTCGTTCCCGGGTGTATCCCGGGGGAGGAGGTCGAATTCACCGCGCTCAAAGTGGGCGATAACGTCGTCTACGGCAAATTAAACCGCGTTTTAACCCCCTCGCCCCAAAGGGTAACGCCGCCCTGTCCCGTCTACGGCAGGTGCGGCGGCTGCCAGTTGCAGCATATGTCGCGCCCTGCGCAGCTTGCCTTCAAGCGCGACCTCGTCGCAAACTGCCTCAAAAAACTGGGCGGGCTGAATGTAACGGTGGGCGATACCGTAAGCGGCGGACTGGAATACGGCTACCGCAACAAGCTCGCCCTGCCCGTCGGGGTCGACGCGCAGGGGCGCAACGTAGTCGGCGTGTACGCGCCGCGTTCGCACCGCATCGTGCCGGTAACGTACTGTGCCCTGCAAAAGGAATGGTGCGCTCCCCTTTTGAAGAACCTGCTCGCCTTTATGGATAGCGTCGGGCTAAAAGGGTACGATGAATCGACCCGAAAGGGCGTTATCCGCCACATAGTGGGCAGGCAAATAGGCGAAAATTATATTTTTACCGTCGTCGCCACCAAAAAAATCGACCTTTCTGGTCTGGCTGCCATTCTCGACGGGATTTTTCCGTCGTATGCGCTGTGGCTCAACGTAAATAGCGGCACGGGCAATGCAATTTTCGGCAAAGAGTGGCACTTATGCCGCGGCGAAGGCACTTTTCAGGGCGAGGACTGCGGCGTCAGCTTCACCGCCGGTGCGAACACTTTTTTGCAGGTAAACGACGGCGTGCGCGCTCTGCTCTACGAAGCTGTCCGCGCCGAAGTCTGTTCGCCGCAAAGCGTTGCAATAGATTTATACAGCGGCGGGGGTATGCTCACCGCCATGCTCGCGGGCAACTGCGCGGCGGCCTACGGCATCGAAATCGTGCCTGAGGCGGTCAGATGTGCGGACGAACTCGCGCGGCTCAACAATCTTTCGCATAAAATGCACAACCTCTGCGGCGCCGTCGAGGACAGAATAGGCGAAGTCCTCGCCGCAACCGAGGGCATGGAGCGCGTAATCGTGTGCGATCCTCCGCGCAAGGGCATGGAGCGCTCGGTCATCAGGGAAATTTTAAAGAGCGGCGCCGATAAAGTCGTCCTCGTTTCGTGCAATCCCGCCACGCTCGCGCGCGACCTGGGGTTGCTGTGCGGCTCCCTCGCCGAGGACGGCAACAAGATAATCAAAAACCCCGTATATATGCCCCATTCAATGCAGGGATATTACGAAATAATTTCGGTCACCCCGTTCGACATGTTCCCCCAAACCAAACACGTCGAGACTATGGTGGTGCTACGTAAAATATGATTAGAAAAGTACCCCATGGTGCGGCAGGCAAAAAGTGTCAACGTTGGTGACACAAAGTAAAAAATTGATGCTTCGGAGGTTTTTGATGCCTGATGGCTGAGGGGATTAGCATGGTGACTATATGTAAAATAGGTATCGGTCAAAAATCAAAGGTTATAAAACTTTTGCTTGACATATTTTCAGGCGAACCGTGGAATGACGACTGGACTGATGGGCAAATCGACGCTTATGTGGAAGAACTGATGGGCAATAAAAATTCGTTGTGTTTCGGGCTGTTTAAAAACGGGATTCTGACCGGCATTGCCCTCGGCAGAATTAAAAGCTGGTATCAGGGAAAAGAATTTTTTATCGAAGAGTTCGGCATAAGTCCTTCTTTGCAATGCTCGGGGCTCGGGTCGGAATTTATGTGCGAAATAGAAAAGGCGCTTGCCGCCGAAGGGCTGTCGTATATAACTTTACTGACCGACAAACGCGTTCCCGCCTATCATTTTTATTTGAAAAACGGATTTTCCGAGCAGAACGAAACGGTGTTCTTTGCCAAGCGCATAAAAAAGGAAGACAAAGGCAATTAATGCGGAATATGCGCCGCGCGGCGCATCTGTAACTGGGGCGGGCGCAAAATTTTTGCGCCCGCCCCAGTTTTTCTGTAAGCGGTATTGATTTTATGCGGCTGTTGTACTATAATACTCTTATAAAAGACAGGAGGGAGCTTTTGAAACGGGCAGATATTCGTAAACGGACGGCGGTGCTTTTTCGCCGCATTTCCGTTGCGTTTAACGACTGCATAAGTTGCTGCGCGATATTGAAGAGCTGTTGCGGGGGTGAAATATGAATGTTGCAAATTATTTTTTGAATTTTATCATGCAGATGGTGTTCACGCTCGGCGTGATATTTTTGTTCGGTGCGGTGATATCGCTGTGCAACGGCGCGTTTTACCGCAATCTCGGTCGCCGCGCCCACACGGTTTGTCTTGTCACGGGATTTATAGGTACGCCCGTGCACGAGTGTTCGCATGCGATTGCCTGCCTGATATTCGGGCACAAAATTATTAAAATCAAATTTTATGAGCCGGACGCGGCAAACGGAGTGTTGGGGTATGTGCAGCACACCTACAACCGCAAAAGCCTGTATCAGCGCATAGGCAACTTGTTCATAGGCATAGCGCCAATAATAATAGGCGCTTTGATACTCGCGGGACTGTTGTATCTTCTTTTGCCCGAACTCTTTTCAAGCGTGTCCTCAGAGATTGCAAAAATAGATTTGCTCAACGATTTTTGGTCCTCGCTGGGTCATATATGGCAGTCTTTTGTCGCTATGTTCTCCTATGTCGGCGCGTGGCAGTGGTGGGTTTTCGTGCTTGCAGGCAGCTTTATAGCCACCCATATGACCCTTTCCCGCGCGGACATAAAGGGCGCGCTTTCGGGGCTTGTAGTGTATGTTGCTCTCTTTTTAATCGCCGATCTCGTGCTCATTCTGGTCAGCGAAAACGCGCTCGCCGCTTTTACGGGCGCCGTTGTCGCGGGCGGAACGTTTATGTTATTTTTCTTCTGCATATTCCTCGTTATTTCGCTCATATTGCTCGCCCTGTCGTTCATATCCCGCGCGATATCGCGGGCAAGAAGATAACAGATATATAATCGGATTGTTGAAATATTGATTTTTTTCAAAGAAACCTGGCGGGCAAATCAAAAAGCGAGTCGATAGTTGCGACTCGCTTTTTATAATATAATTTTCAAAACGCGTTTTATTTTATGTCTGTTCGCCCTATTAAATAGTCGACGGAACACCCGAAGAACTCGGCGAGGCGAACCATATTCTCCGTGTTGGGAATTTTTCCCTTGCTCCACTTAGATACCGCGGAATTTCCGATTTTGCAATATTTCGCCAAAGAATATTTTGTGCAGCCCTTCTCCTGCATCATTTGGTCAAAACGAGTCAGAAAACTTACGGGATTTTGAGGTTTTACAAAGGTTTTATCTTCCGTGATGCCTATCAGGTAATCGACGGAGCATTGAAAGATATCAGCTAAAAGAATATAGCTTTTAATCGAGGGCAGATATGTTCCGCTCAGCCAATAATATATTTTTGATTCGGAGATATTAAATTTAACGGCAAAGCTGTTTATGTTTAATCCCGTTTGAGTGAAATATTCGGCAAAGATGTCCTGTAAATTGTTTTGAAACTTGCTTTTGCTCATATCATATAATATCCTTTGAACCTATTTTCCCATTTTGGGACGTTAATTCGATTGATTTCCAACTCGGGACGTTATACAATATGCGTATAAGGGAAAATTTTTATAAACTGACGGTTTAAGCTCGGGGCGGACTTTATTCCTCAGCGAGTAAAAATAAAGGAGCGCACGGACGATGACTGACGAAGAATTGCGGGCAAAGTATTGCGGAGCATATAAATACCTGAACGGCAAGGGGATATACGACTTGCGGTGTCTGGCAAGGGCGTTGGGCGTGGCAAAACCGACTGCGTTGCCTAAAAAGAAATTATTATGGGAATTCTGAAAGCGGCGTCCGGAGAAGAGAGGTCTTCACGCAAATCGGCTCGCGGTGCTCGTCCGAAGGCGCGGGCGGCGACGGTTGAAGAGATGGACGAGTTGATGTACTACTTTCAGGATACAGCGCAAAGAGGCGCCGAACTCAAATTGACGGCAGCCGAATTGACCGCTTTGGCTGAACTGGTGTATATGGGAAATTATGTGGTTGACGTCGGCAAAAAGCAAGGTCAAGGGGGAGAAAAATACTCCGAGGTTTCGCATAAGATTTTTCAGAATTTTTATGCCGTCAGAAACAGAATCGCAGATATGGCATTTGTGGGAGAAGACGAGGCGGCGGATGCAAGGGATATATTGGACGGCAGAACACAAATCTATATAGCGCAATTTGAAAAATGCGCTTTTCGTAAAAAGCTTTCCGAAATTTTTGAAAAGATAGAAAATTTTTTATCGGATAAATAAAAGCGGGAGGGTGAAGCGCGCCTTAAAAGTCTTGTCGGCTTAGGGATGCGGTTTTCGGGCAGAATATCAAAGGCGCAAACATATGCTTCACAATAGTCCTGCGTTAACATTGGCGGAGGGGGCGCAAAACTTTTGCGCCCCCTCCGCAGTTTTTTGCATGAACGGCATTGATTTTATAGGTTTATTATACTATAATATTTTTAATTAAAGACGGGAGGGAAGTTTTGAAACAGATTGATATTCAAAAGTGGATGACGTATTTTAAGGCTCGCGTTCTCGGGGCTTTTAAGGAACGTGTCGTTTTTATCGGCTTGCAGGGAAGCTATGGCAGGGGCGAACAAACGCCGACGAGCGATATTGATGTCGTTGTAATACTCGACAGAGCGGAATTTTCCGATTTTCAACTGTATCGCGCCGTCCTTGACCAAATGCAATTCAGACATCTGGTTTGCGGTTTCGTGGCCGGTATGCCGCAGTTGCTCGCCTGGGAAAAGTATGATCTGCTGCAACTTTACCTCGATGCCGTTCCGTATTTCGGCAGCCTGGATTTTCTGAAAGTATGTTTTACGCAAGAAGATGTAAAAAGAGCCGTCCGCGTCGGTGCCTGCAATGTCTTTCATGCGGCATTGCATAACTTTTTACACGCAAGGGATAGGTCTGCGATCAAAGATATTTATAAGGCGGCGCGGTTTGTGGTGCGGTTGAAGCATTACCGCGATACAGGTGTTTATGTGCCCGCAATGAAAGAGCTGATTAAAGTCGCAGGCGCAGAGGATAATTGTATTCTTGCAATCTGTGGGCAGCCGTTTGCGGGCAACGATGAAAATGAATTCACGCAAAAAAGTAAAACTCTCATTGAATGGGCGGGAAATATTATAAAAAATGCGGCATAAAGGAGGCGCAATGAAAAAAATTTTTATACACGGTTCGGGACATAAGGCGGCAAGCTGGAATAAAACCGTCTGTCTGATGGACAATAAAGAAGATATACTCTGCCCCGAGCTTTCCGATATTCTCGGCGACAGGCAGGCGACTTACCATAATCTGTATTCGTGCTTTTCGGATTATTGCAATGCCGCGGACAGGCGCGTCCATTTGTGCGGCCTTTCGCTCGGCGGCATATTGGCGCTGAACTATGCCTCGGACAATCCTCAGAAGGTTGCGTCCCTCGTTCTTATCGGCGCCCCGCACAAAGTGCCTAAGGCGGCTTTCGCTTTGCAGAATTTAATTTTCAGGTTTTTGCCTGAATGCATGTTCGATACGATGGCTTTCGACAAGAAAAATACTTTTGTCCTGGGCAATACAATGAAAAGATTGGATTTTTCGGACAGAGTGCAAAATGTAAGCTGTCCCGCAATGATAATCTGCGGCAAAAAGGACGGCGCAAACTTAAAGTCGGCGCGATATTTCGAGAAGAACATTAAAGGCGCAAATTTAAAAGTGCTTGAAGATGTCGGTCATGTCGTAAACGAAGAAAATCCCGAAGAACTGGCAAATATTCTCAATGCCTTTTACGGCGGGTTGTAAAAGCTTGTGCAAATTGTTTTTTCTTCGTGACGAAAAATTTCAAAAATTTTTTGGGTACAATGTCTCTTTTCGGGGCGCACGGTCGTTTTATAAGTGAAGGTTCATAGAGCCGTCGGAGAGAATATCCATGAATACAGCAACTGAAAAGTTCATAAAGGATGCCGTAGACAACTACTCGGACACCGTTTTCCGCGTGGCTTTTCAGTACACGAAAAACCGTCGCGATGCAGAGGATATCTTGCAGGAAGTCTTTTTCATACTCGTAAAAAAGCGACCGCAGCTATACGGCGGACAGCTAAAAGCGTGGCTCATACGCGTTGCCATAAACAAAAGCAAGGATTACCTGCGGGCGTCGTCGCGGCGTGCGGAGGTGAGCTTTTACGAGCCGCAGCCTCAACCGCGCGACGATTACAGCGAAGTTTTCGATGCTTTGGGAAAACTGCCCGAGCGCGATCGCAACGCGCTGTATCTGCACTATTACGAGGGCTACACCGCCCGCGAAATTGCCGGTATTCTGGGCGGAACCGAGCGCGCTGTCACAAAGCGGATTTGCAGGGCGCGCGAAAAACTCAAAAATTTTTTGGAGGAGTAAATTGCCATGAAATCGAAGTTTACCGAAGCGTTCGACTCTCTCGCCTCAGACGGGCAGACAAAGCTTTACAGAACGCAAAAAATTCTGTCTGCATGCGGCGATACCTCGCAGCCAGAAGTGCCCAAATCAAAATATATTGCAAAGTCCCGCGTTTCGGGCAAAAGGTGGGTGGCGTTGCTCGTTGCCGCCGTCATCTTCGTCGCTGTAATCGTGTCGATGATAATAGGTTTCGGTTGGGGTAACCGCGGCGCTTTCGGAATACTGTCCCTTCTTAAAGATACTTATGTGAATATGGACGGCGTGGCGGCTTTCGGCGTATGGAATGCCCCCGATTCGTCGTCGGATACGGCATATATCTCGGATGTTGGCGTCCTGCGCGCGGCTTCGGCGTCGGCCGATGAAGGGACGGCAGAGGACGACGATATAATTTCGGGCGATTGGAGCGACGATGACCGCTACGACTGGGAGTCCGATTACGACTGGGATCCGACAAAAGCGAACGTTTTAATTGCTTTCAACGACGACGGCACAATTTCCGAAGTTGTTTACGAGCGCACTAACGGGCGCGGGCAGATCAGACAGGACAGCCTTGGCAACGCCACAAAGGTCTATGTTTCGCGCAATTTCACTTATGTCGAATACGTCAGCGACGACGAGTGGAGGTGGTGGAACGAAAGGGATTATATGCAGAGCATGTCTGCCTATAACGGAACGAACTTCGGCTGTCACCACGAACGCATACAGACGGTAGTCATACACAACGCCACGGGCAAGGTGTTCGCGCTCAACGATATAATCGAACAGGTAAACCAATATTCGGGCGATATAAATCACACGCTGTACGTTCAGCCGTTAAAGGACGATACTCTTTATGTCAAACCTTTGTACGGCAATTACATTCCCCAATGGTACAACGTGCGGTATGACGAAAACGCGCAGTCGGTTTATTACGAGCTTGTCATTCCTCCCGAGGCCGTGAAGAAGTGGGATTACCGTGTATCGGCAGTTCGGCACGACATATACGGGCAGCAATACATCCTTGCCGGTGCAGACTACGGCGGCATCCCCGCGGATGCGGGAATAGTAAATCTGCCGTCGTATATCATATACGGAAATTCTATGATAATAACTGCGGAGAACGGCGTGTCCATCGGCTCTGACGGAAGGGTATACTGTTTCGACGGCGGCGCTTTAAAGGTGTTCGGCAAAAATTTTGCACTCACGCCCGTATCCCCGGATACCGAGGTCGTGTTTGAGGGTATATTTGCTCCTTTTATCACGGGCGATCGCGCGGGATTTGACTGCGACGGCATAAACTACACGTTGAAGGGCGGATATCTCTTCTCTATGTTCGGTGAAGTATGGAAGGTGGGTGAAGGCGGATATTTAACCGCTTGCCAAAGGCTCGAAGGTTCTTTCCCTGCGCGCGTCAACGAAGGCTATCTTATAGGCGGCGAGGTTATAGGTTTTGTCGATACTGAGGGCTCGTCCAATAATTCACCCATAAACGGCAGGTTGGTTCATATACAGTTCAATATTGCGGACGGCCAGCCTTCGGCGAGCATAACCCATATAATAGACGCCAGCGAAATATCTTGCGACGGCACATATATGTATTTCGAGCAGAACGAGGCGCCCTATACAACCGGGCGCGGCAATACAAAATATTACTTTCTGACAGTCAAAGACGGCGTTCCTTACGCCGAACACTTCGCCAACGGGCATAATGGCGGCATGACCGGTCTTGTAAAACCCTTAACTCAGCCCGTTCTGCGGTTCTGACGGCAATATGTTTTACAATATCCCTTCTTAACCATCGGCGCGGCGGGCGCAAAGTATTTGCGCCCGCCGCCCCTTGGTTTTTATTTTACGATTGGTTTCCTTATTTATTGTCGTTGTTTTTTTGCCGTTTTTATCGCAATATAGCGCATAATTGCGCCCAAAACCATGCCCGCCGCAGAAACCGCAAGGGCGAGGATAAAGTACGAAAGGTCGCTCGGCAATTCAAATTGACCTATGGATATCATGTGTGCAACGTCGTACGTCAGATATTGCGAAAGCTGGTGCATTATGGCAAACAGCAAACAGAACAGCCATTTCAGCTTGCCATACATATCCGTCGCGCCCATTATTGCCGCGATTATAAACATTATCAGCGGCAGCGCTATCCATTGTACAACCAATCCGTATCCGAACGCGTCTACTCTCAGCCCTGCCCAGAACATGATCAGCGCCGCCGCCCATGCAAGCAGATAAACGCACGGCACGATTATTTTTAATATTATGCTTCTTTTTTTGACTGCATTGGTGCTTTCTTCAAGATACTCAATATAATCGTTCATTTTTTGCTCCTCGGGCGCGCTGCCCTCTGCGGGTTCGTTCTTCAACAGGTGGTCGAGGCTTACGTCGTATAAATCGCTCATCTTCACCACGCTGACAATATCGGGGTAGGTTTTTCCGTTCTCCCAGTTAGACATAGTCTGTCTGCTCACCCCGAGTTTGTCGGCGGCGTCCTCCTGCGTAAGATGCGCATGCACTCTTGCATTTTTGATTTTTTCGTTAATATCCATGGCTGTCACCTGTATATATAATACTCCCGCAGGGCGGAATTGTCTATCAAACGCGCTTTACGCGGGGCGTTTTGTCGTGTCAAAATGCTTTTACATGGGCAAAATTGCGCCCGTCTGAAACGAGTTCAAACCCGCGCGCCCGCCGTGCGGCGGGCGCGCGGCAAACATGTGCGGATATGGCACTATGCGGACGCGCAGTTTTTCAGATTCCGCAAAATAACGGTTGCCCGCACAATATATGCCCGCCAACCGCAATATATCATGGTTTTAATTGTAAAGTGTAATATTTTTGTATTGATATTGACACCCGCGCCCGCGTATGATATAATTGTTACAGCATCAATTTACAAAATCCGACTTTTAAGGAGTGTACATAAAAATGGATTGGTTTTTAAACCTCACGGCGGCAGAAAAGACGTATTTTATAATCGCCGTGGTTGCCAGCGTGTTCCTCATTATACAGATTATAATGATGTTGTTCTCGTTCGGCGGTGGCGACTTCGACGTCGACGATGTTTTCGACGGCGACGTGGATACCGACGGCGGGCTTTCGATTTTTACCGTCAAGTCCATGACGGCGTTCTTCGCCCTCGGCGGTTGGTGCGGCTTTGTTTCGCAGACGTTTATGCCCGAAAATCTTTGGGCGCCCATACTCATCGCTTTTGCCACGGGTGCGGCGGCGCTCTTCGGCGTGGCTTTTGCAATGCGTTCGATTGCAAAAATGCAGTGCTCGGGCAACCTCGTCAAGTCCAACCTCGTTGGAACGACGGCTACCGTATACGTCAGCATACCCGAAGGCCGCACGGGCAGGGGCAAAATAACCCTGACCGCGCAGGGCAAGTATATGGAAATCGATGCTGTGACCGACGGCGAAAGAATTCCCGTCGACAGTACGGTCGAAATCGTGGAATACTCTTCGGATTTCGCCGTGGTAACAAAAAAATAACAACTGAAATTTGTGCGCTGCTGCGGTTGTTTTGATGTGGTCGCTGCGGTATATAGCCGCGCCTTTCAAATACAGTATTTCCCGTTTGACCGGGAATGTGCAGGCGGCGTTCATAATTTTTGTCAAGGAGAGATTTAATATGACAGAAGCAATCATTGCGGTAGTGGTGGTAGTAGTTTTGCTGTTGGTGCTCATCGTGCTCACCGTCGCCGTCCGCTACAAAACCTGCCCGCCCGACAAGATAATGATTATCTACGGTAAGTTGAAGCCGTCGTCGGACGGCACTTACAGTTCGGCAAAGTGCATTCACAGCGGCGCCGCGTTCGTCTGGCCCTTCTTCCAGAAGTACGCCTTCATGGATCTGACGCCCCTGTCCATTTCGGTCGACCTCAAAAACGCGCTCTCGAAGCAGAATATCCGCATAGACGTTCCCTCGATATTCACCGTCGGCATATCCACCGATCCATCGATAATGCAGAACGCCGCCGAAAGACTGGGTATGCTCAAAATGTCGCAGATAAGCGATCTCGCGCGCGACATAATTTTCGGTCAGCTCCGCCTCGTGATCGCAACCATGAACATCGAAGAGATCAACTCCGACCGCGATAAGTTCCTCGAAGCTATTTCGCGCAACGTCGAAGGCGAGCTTAAAAAGGTCGGACTGAGCCTTATAAACGTAAACGTAACCGACATTTCGGACGAATCGGGCTACATCATAGCCCTCGGCAAGGAGGCGGCGGCAAAGGCCATCAACGACGCCCGCATATCCGTCGCCGAAGAGGACAAAAAGGGCGCCATAGGTCAGGCAAACGCCAAAATGGAGGAGCGCATACGCGTAGCCGAAGCCGAATCGACGGCGATCGACGGCGAAAACAAGGCCAAGGCAGAAATCGCTCTGTCGCAGGCGACCCTGCGCGAAAAGGAAGCGGAGGCGTTAAAACTCGCCGTCGCGGCAGAAAAGGTTCAGGCGGCAAAGGCGCTCGAAGAGAGCTATTCCGCCGAACAGGCGGCGGAAGTTGCCCGCGCATCGCGCGAAAGGGCGACAAAGGAAGCCGACATAATTGTCGCCGCCGACATCGAAAAGCAAAAACTCGAAATCGAGGCAGAGGCGATCGCCGAACAGACGCGCAGAAAGGCGCAGGGTGAAGCCGATGCGATTTTCGTCAAGATGGACGCCGAAGCGCGCGGCGTGCGCGAAAAGCTTACCAAACAGGCAGAAGGTATGGACGCCCTCGTCAGGAGCGCGGGCACCGCGCCCGACGCCGTGCGCCTGCTCATCGCCGACAAGCTTGAAGCCATCGTCGCCGAACAGGTCAAGGCGATTTCGGGTGTAAAGATAGACAAAGTCACCGTCTGGGACGGCGGCGAAGGCAAGGACGGCAAAACGTCTACGGCAAATTTTTTGTCGGGGCTTTTAAAATCGCTGCCTCCCCTCGAAGAAATTTACAACATGGCGGGACTGTCGCTTCCCTCGATAATTTCGCCCGTAAAAAAGGATGAGCCCGCGGCTCCTCCCGCGGCGGAAAATTCCGCTTCGCAGCCCGAAAAGGCGGCTGAACAGCCCGCCGTGCAGTCGTCGGCTCCCGAAACTCAGAACAAGCGCAAAAAATAATTGACCGCATAATATTGCGGTTAAACGTGCAAAAAAAGATAGCTAAAAGCGCCGCCCGAATGGGCGGCGCTTGCTGCGCCTTTGCCCTTTATGCGGTGTGCTGTCTGCTTAAATTATTCGCAATAGTAACCCTGGCGCGCGGACTTGGCACACCCGTTCCGAGCGCCAAAGTTGTTATTGAATATAAATTAATTAGGTGTTCCCGAAAAGTGTGCTATTTATAATCTGTCATTTCGACCGAGCGACTATGTCAATAATTTTATAGAATTTTCTATATAATAAAATTGTGAGCAGAGAATTCAAAGAGATTTTAAAAGAGTTTTTAAGCGAAAACAACCTTACCCAAAGCGCGTTTGCCAAACAAATAAGCGTAAAACAGAGCCAGGTCAGCGAATGGCTTAAAGGCAAGGCAAAACCGGGATATGACACGCTTAAATGCATGGTATGCGCGTTCGGCGTTTCCGCCGATTATTTTTTAGGCATTACCGACGAGTACTGACGCGCATACGGCATAAAAATTTCATGGATAAATCAAGTGCGTGCGGGCGCAATTTTGCGCCCGCACGCACTTGATTTTTGCGGTTGTCCGCCATATATATTTTGCGGTTTTCTGCCCCCTGTTTTTGAGTTACCCGCCACATATGCGCCGACCAATGCAATTATTCATTCCTTTTTCCGTCTGATATAAAGGGGAAAATTTTTGCATCACCCAGCGCGTACATGGCAGACGCGCCGTATTCGGCGGTGAAAAATTTTTCGGGCCGCATGTCGAAGTATGCCGATATATCTTCCATCTTGCGTTTACACTCCGCGCCCGGCACGCGAGAGAAAAATTTGACCATGACGAGGGTTGTGTGCGCCTCGCCGAAGTCGGCAAGGTAAACCTTTTCTACCCCGCCGAGAGAGAGCAGATATTCTTCTATCTGCGAGATAACGTCTTTGGAAAGCTTTGTGGGACAGAGGGCGACGCCCGGCCTCCACATGCGCATTTCTTCCTCTTGCCGCGCCTCTCCGAGCTTGTCGGGGGCAGAGGCGCGATATTCTTTAAGCAACTTTTCATCGCCCGAAAGCAAAGCAAATTTACCTATGCATTCCAGACATTCCTCACTGAGCGCCGAATCAGCATTCATCGCCGCGCGGAACTCGTCTACGCAACGCGCATCATATCCGTCAAAATATATGTGCGCTCTGTACAGATGGGCATATGCGTATCCATCGTTTTCTTTGAGGAGGGTCGCCGCTATTTCAAGCGCTGAGGCATTGTCCACCCCGTATAAAGCCGACATGCAGTAGTGCATACGATCGAGAGGCAGCTTTTCACCTTTTTCTTTGGCGGCATAATAACAGTCGATGAGTTCCTTGCGCTCAGTATACCGCGAGCGGCGTATTTCCTTGTAATTATCCGCTAAGAATCTGCGCGCAGCTTCGTCGGCGCGCTCCATCATTTTTTTTGTTTCCGCGACATACCCGCCTTCGGTCTCGCGCTTCGACACGTCGTAATCGCTCACCCCCATAGCGTCCATGCGCTGGCGCAGGGTGGGATGCGAGGCGACGTTCGCGGGCAGTTCGCGCGACAATATGTCCCGCCATGTGTCACATTCGGTGCGCATAACTTCATAAAACAGGGCAAGCTTTTTACTTTCAAAATCTGCGGGCGCAGCCTTGCTTTCAAAGCAGTCGTAATTGAGCTCGCGGCGGGGAACTGCGTCGAACAAACTGAACATCTCACCCTTTGCCGTAGCGTTTATGAAGTTGCCGCCCTCGCCCGCCTCCCTCACTCTTTCGTCGGCGAGCATTTCGTGGTGGCGCGAGGAAAGCGCCTGGTACAGCGTAACATTGATTTCAAAAGTATATACAAGCGACGAGGTGAACGCCTTGACAACAAAGCCGAAGTCGTTTTCAAACGCACCCTCCCAGCGCAGTCTGCCGAGATTGAAACGGCGGGAACGCGAAGTATCGACGTTGACGACGTGCGCGAACTCGTGCAGAAAAACGGCGTAAAGCTCGTCAGCCGTAAGCATGGCGCACTCCGCGGGATTGAGCGACAGCACAACTTTACTTCGCGTTTCGTAAATGCCAGTACCGTCGCCGTGAATGGCAATCACCACCGAGCGGTTGCAGCCCGCCTTTTGCACGGCGCGGCGGACTATTGACGTAATCGCGGGGTATTCCCCCTCGTTTAAGATATATTGGCGGTCGGGCAGACCGACGTAATCTTTTGGAAAGAGCACCGAGTAACAGGTTGTGAGTATGTAAATCGCCGCAATGGCCGTAAGGGTGAGCCAGATACTCTCTGCGCGCAGGGCGCTGACAAACATGACTATCAGCCCCACCGCCGCGACCAGCGCCGCGAGCGCAATATACGCGCGCGTAAGGGACGCGTGAACGGCGCGCTCGGCGCTTAAATAATCGCGCTCGGTCTGCTCCTTGACGCGGTTGCCGTATTCGTACGCCTGCCTGGGGTTCATGCTGCGGTATTTGCCGCTTATGCGCGCCGCACAGATGAGGTTGACCGCCAGCCATACGGAGAGCAGCGCCGCCACCGCGACGATAAGGCTGACCCACAAACGGCTGTTCTGAGGCAGCAACGCGCCGATAATGCCGAACGCGCACACCGTAATCCCCGCCGCGAGACAACTGAGCGCATATTTTGCAACATTTCTTAAATTCATAAACTCTC
>DVHK01000022.1 GCA_018712135.1 Candidatus Coproplasma avicola
CCAGCGTTCATCCTGAGCCAGAATCAAACTCTTGAGTTTAATTTGTATAAAACACAAACTTATTAAGTTCGTGGCTCTATCTCGACTAAATTAGTCATTATCTTTGCTGACTTTAGCTTTGTGGTACTTGATGTACTTCAAAGTTATTGACAGAAACTGTGTTATCTTTCGATAACTAAATCGTTTCCTTCTATTCAATTTTTAAACTGCATTCAACTGACCTTCGGTCAGTGCTCTGTCGCGAGAGCTCTATTACTATATCATATCAGATATCAAGTTGTCAAGCATTTTTCAAAACTTTTTTAAAAACTTTTTAAAAGTTTTTGTTTTAAGTTTTTTATCTCTTGCCTTCAAGCAATCTTGCTTTCAGGCGACAGCTTATATATCATATCACATATGATATCAAGTTGTCAAGCATTTTTCAAAACTTTTTTAAAAACTTTTTGAAGTTTTTAAGTTTGAGTTTTACCTTCAAGATTGCATTTGCGCAACCTTTCGGGCGACAGCTTGCATATCATATCACATCGGATATTTACTTGTCAAGCATTTTTTCAAACTTTTTTCGCACTTTTTCGCGCGTTCTGAAAAGGCTTTCCGGCGGCTTGTTCAAGCCCCCTTTTTGAAGAGGTTCGCCGCAACACAGCTTGCATATAATAACAGGATTTCTTTATAATGTCAACTTTTTCCCGAATTTTACGACAAATTTTTTAAGCGGATAATCGGTACAATTTTTTGTGAATTTTTAACATGATTTGCCCCTGCCACAGCGGCGCACCGCAAAGAAACGCGTTTTTATAGGAGTTGATAAAAGAATAGCCGTATAAATTGATACCGCTTGTAATTTGCCCGACTGAGCGAGACGCGCAAATCCCCTCCCTCTTTACCGATAGATTTCTCCGCTCGCTGCGCTCGGTCGAAATGACACGGCAGGTTGTAACGCCATGTTAGACTGAAATGACGGAACCGTTAAGATTAATCGCTTTAAGAAACAGGTCGTTTTGCTTGCCTTATAGCATCTTTATGTGTATTATATAAATATGAAAGCAAAAGCACAATTAACGCTCGTTGTGCATTGGCGGCAACGCACCAACTCGCCGTTATTTAAGGAACCCATTCTCGTGTGGCGCAAGGACAACGCCACACTCGGTCACCGTTCGCGCGGGGATATGCGCTCACTCATCTCACAACGTTCAAACAGTGGGTGACCACTGTTTGCAGAAGTGCGTTGTTTGTCCTCTTGCCGCAATTTGATTTAGCCCACGATTAAATAATCGCGGCAATTCACCTCGGTGAGCCGCAAGACAAGGGTGGATTTCTCAAAATAGTAGTCACCTACTATTTTGCCGCCCGAGATAAGTAAACGCATATGTACGCGTTTACGATGACCGAGCCAACGGTTCCCCTTGCCGTTGGCGAGAGAAGACAAATTGAGTTCGCAGCGGCGGAATCAATCCGCCTTGCGACGATATTATTTTATACACTTTTATCTAAAATACCAACATAGGATTTAAACATGACTAAATTATACACCATTTTAAGAATAGCGTTTTGCATTGTCGCTGTGGCTTTGTGCGCGGTTGCAATTTTTGTATTTGTATATTCTGGCTGGCAGTGGGGACTGCTGTGCGTTGTCGCTGCGGCGGCATGTGCGGGTTTGATGCTCTTTTTCAGGAGGAAACAGACCGACCGCGAGAGAGAGGAAAACCCTCCCGCCTCCGTCGGCGACTTTATCACCGGACCCATTCACAAGAACGAGAGCGAAAGTGACGAAAACAAAAATGCACGCGACGACACATGAATTGTCTACGCGTGCGCGCGCATACACATGCGCGCGTATATAATATGTATCGACAAAAAATCGACACAATATACGTACGCCGACAAGACTCTTGCACGGTCATACGCGGGAGGTGGCGCAGTTCAGCTGCGCCACCTCCCGCGTTTTTTTGGCACCTTAAAGATAGGTGAGCCCGACGAGATAATCGACGGATACACCGAAATATTTTGCGAGGGACACGAGATTGCTCATGGTAGGTTCGCGTTGACCGTTTTCCCATAAACTTATGATTCCCTTGCTTACCCCTATGCTCTTCGCCAGCTCCACCTGCCCCACTCCGTATTCGCGGCGCAGCTCCTTTAACCTTTCACCGAAAATGTTTTCCATAGATACTTTACAGATATGCAGTTCTGCCCGATAATTTTCTCACTTTTGTAAGAAAAATGCTTGACTTCTTACTATTGTAAGATTATAATATTTATAAATAAAAAAAAGGAGAGAACTATGGCAACACAACTATCCGGCGGCGAAGCCGTAATCAAAAGCTGGGATTACGGCATAAGCAAATCCAATGTCAAAACAACGGCAAATCTTACTGTAACAAACAGACGCATTATTTCGGAACGGAGCAGCAAAAAAGCGTTTGAACGTTTTGAAGTTCCGCTAAAATACGTTAAAAATGTTTCCGGTGAACTTACTTCGCCAAAAGCGCGCATACTCGTAATCATTCTCGGGATAATACTTATTCCCGTAATCATCGGCATTGTCATTTTAGTAAAAGAATATAAAAGATGCCACCAAGCGCGTTTTTTACTAAATATTTATACAAAAGACCCCGAAGGAAATACCCTTACAATAGGAATGTCGTCATATAAAGCCAAGAAAACGGGATTTTTCGCACGGTTATTCAGCGGTAAAAAAGTTCCCAAAATCAAGGTAGACAGAGCAAAAGCACAAGAAATTATAGAGCAGTTAGGTTCCATAATAATGAATTATCAGAACAACAATTAACTTATGCGGCGGGCGCAACAGTCGTTGCGCCCGCTCTCCTTTTAAACAAACCTTAACCCCGCCTCTTTGCCGACCGCCATACGGTACACATTTTGATATAAGCACATTGCGGCGCCGCACATACGCGGCGCCGCAACTTTTCATTTTACAACAGTAATTTTATTTTAGTTTGTCTGCCTCCTTTCAGATCATCCTCTGCGCCTGAATAAAGTAACTCCAACGCGTGGACGAAATCTGTTCTATTTTGGCGTAATCGGACGCGGTGTGCAGAATGTAGTTGCCGCCGAGATATAAAGCGACGTGCCCTATTCTCTCTACGCCCGTATTGTTCTTGCGCGAAGAGTTGGTGAAGAACATGAGGTCGCCCCTCTTCAAACCGTCCTTTACGGTAGTACCCTGAACGACCTGCGTGCGCGTGGTCATCTGCAAATTGATGTCCGCCGTGACCTTGAAGATGTACTGCATGAGAGACGAGCAGTCGAAAGCCTGCGCAGTAAAGCCCGAAAGCAGCACGCCCTTGCCGTTGTGGTAACGCGTGGCGCCGTAGACATACTTTACCCCCATGTGTTTGGTGCCCTCGGCGATTACCTCCTCCACCTCTTCGGACTCCGCCTCGAAGTCAACGAGTATGCAGTAGTCCTTGTATATGTACGCCTCCATTCCCTTGTAATAGGTCATGTACCAATTGCCGTTTTCGCCGTTGGCAGCGTAAAGCGTATTCTTTTCGGCCGTGCCGAGCACCTTATACTCATATCCGGGGCCGCCGCGGATATTGACGTTATTGCCAGTAACCTTGATATACATCACCAGGTCGACTTTGGAATCTTCTTCCCCTGCGGCGCCGCCGGGCTGTTCGTCCGCGCCGCCCGGAGCCTGGGGTTCTTCGGGAACTTCGGGCGCGACTATCTCCTCATCCGGAACGGGAACCGCCGACTCGTCCTCGGGTATTGCCGCGCAGCCCGCAAGCGATGCAGCCGAAATAATTGCAAGGGCGCACAGCGCAGTAAATTTGTGTTTCATTTCATTCCTCCTGAAATTTTATTTTCCGAGGATAATTATACATGAAATTATTCATTTATGCAATACAAAGATTTTTCCAGCAATGGAAATGCGCGCCAACGCAAGATTATGCGTTGGCGCGCACATATTGTGCAGCCAATTAATTTTTAAGCGCTATATTTTGAGCTGCGAAAAGACCTTTGCAATGCCGCCGTTGATGACAAGCTGCGCCCTGCCGTCGGCAGAGGTGGGCGTTTTGTTTATGACTACGAGGTTGCTGCCGTTAAAAAAGTCGATAAAGCCCGCGGCGGGATAGACTGCGAGCGAGGTGCCGCCGATTATAAGCGTATCCGCCGAACTTATAGCCGAAACCGCACCCTCTATGGTTTTACCGTCGAGGGACTCTTCGTATAAAACGACGTCGGGCTTGATAATGCCGCCGCACTCGCACAGGGGAACGCCCGTACTGTTTTTTATGTATTCCGCCGTGTAAAAGGCGCCGCAGCGCGTGCAGTAGTTGCGGTGGACGGAACCGTGCAGCTCGTACACCCTTCTGCTGCCCGCCGCCTGATGCAGCCCGTCGATATTCTGTGTTACGACAGCTTTGAGCTTGCCCGCCGCCTCTGCCCGCGCAAGGTAAAGGTGCGCGGCGTTGGGCTGAGCCGAAAGATATAACATACGATCGCGGTAAAATTCGTAAAATTCCGCCGTGTGGCCGACGAAGAAAGTGTGCGAAATTATGCTTTCGGGCGGGAATTTATATTTTTGGTTATAAAGCCCGTCCTGTGAGCGGAAATCGGGTATTCCGCTCTCGGTGGAGACGCCCGCCCCGCCGAAAAAGACAACGCTTTTGCTTTTGTCTATTATGTTTTGGAGCTGTACTATTTTATCCATAAATTAAAATAAATTGCAGGCTGCGCTTGCGTCAATTGAATAGTATGAGCGAATATAATTTGCGCCGCCGCGACTGACGTCGCGGCGGCGCTTTAATGCGCGTTTAAGCTTCTACGCCTTCGTTGAGTTTTGCAAGAAGGGCGTCGAGGTCGTTGCCGTGAACAAAAACGGCTTCCTCGATAGTTTCGCCGTGAGCCATTGCACAGCCGAGGCAATGCATGCCTACCGACTGCAAAATTTCGGCACTGTTGGGGTTGATTTTAAGGCAATCAACAATTAAAGTATCCTTTGTTATCTTAGCCATAATATGGAATCTCCGTTTGATTTATTTTTGTGGTATTAGTATACCACACCGCCGCCGTTTTTACAAATGTTTTAACGCGATAAATTGATAATAATTTAAACTTCGGTTAAATTTCATTCTTCGCCGATCTGATATTTATTATAAAAATGTAACCACATTCCAACGCGAACAGCACCGCGCTGACCGCCAGGAATACCGTTCCGTAGTAGCCTGAATAGTAATAAAAATCTTCCGCAAGCGGTCCCACCAATGCATTAGCTAAATCGAACCATGCGCGCTCACCTTCGAATAAAACGGACACCCGACCCACCCACAGAGCCGAAATTATTATGACAAACACGGCGCGCACAACGAGCATTGCCGTTGAGGTTTTATAGCAGAGAAACATTGCAACGGCGAACGCGAACAGCGGAAAAGCGACGAACACTGTGACGTTTTCACGGACAATGGGCTGGGGCGGCGAAAAGAGCGCCATGAAATCGCCCATTTCGGCGATATACGGACAGAGCACGAAAAATTTTATGATGATAAAAAGCGCCCAGATGACGACCGACAGCGCGAGCGAAGCCATCAGAATGCAGGCAACGAGATATGCCGCCCGCCTTGCGCGCGACAGCGGAAGAGTGTACAGTACAGACGGTCTGCCGTTTTCAGCAGCGCAGAATATTCCGGCGCACACCGAAAGCGACAATCCGAACGCTATTAAAATGACGGGCATACCCGTTTTATATAAAATGGCTACAAACATACCGCTTGCTACGAGCGGCAGCAGCAGGCGAAAAACAAAATCCGCCTTATTCCTTGCGGCCGCTAAGCCGAAGGACTGCCATAAAAGCATTTTTGAATATCCTAAAAACTGCCTCATATTTTTCCTCCTTTATTTGCGGGCGCGCGGAAGATTAAAGCGCCGCAGGTTTGCTTTTTTTGAGCACGCACAGCACGCCGACGATAAAAATTAAGGCGTACACCCCGAAGTATGTGCCCGCGAACAGCCACGGATTGTTTAAATGGCTGAAAATTTGTGCGAGCCCGTCAATCTGAATATCGACGTCCGCGGGCGCGCCCTCGATTGCGGGCGCGAACAAAAGCGATATTATTGTTGCCGCCGCCAGGAGCACATAGAGCGCAAAAATAAGCCAAAACGCCTTTGTCGAAGTTTTGTAGCCGAGCATTGCGCCCATGCCAAAGTTGCCGAGCACCAGTCCAGCCGCCATGAGGAAAAACGAAGGGTGAACGGCAATTTGCCCCGCAGAAAGTTGACCGGACACACCTGCTCCCCCCCATGGTTAAAGCAATAAGAACAAAAAAAGCGACAAATACCGCCGTGAATGCCGCGGCAAACAAAAAAGAATAGACAATACAACACACAAAAAAGTACAGCGTGCGCCTTTTATACCCTACGGGAGCAAGATTTATCGCCGAGGGCGCGCCGCACGTCAGCGAATATCCCAACGCGCTTGTAAATACGGTCATTAATGATGCAAACAATATAACAGCAAAGGACAACAAGTCGTCCCACAGTCCCAGCGCAATACCCAAGGCGAAAGACACGACCGCGGGCGCGAATATGCGCGCGATATAGCCCCACGCCTTCTTTTCGAGCGCGGCATTGTTCATGCCGTACCTGAGCATATTGTAGTAACCCAATAATTCTTTCATATTCCTTTACCTTTGAAATCAGAGCCGCGAAGGCTTTTCCCGTTTGAACACGATGGCGACCGACCACGCGACCACAGCGGCGGTTATTACGCCGTACACCGCCACATATGCCCCGCCGAACGCAATGTGACCGAGCGCGTAAATTGTGTTGCCGTTCAGGCTTATGGCGCCATCAATGCCGTTTTTTGTCATATCAAAAATGATGTTTGGGAGGAAATTGCCAAGAGCGTAAAAAGCGCACACCGCAATTGTAAAAATAATGTTTTTTGCGCCGTTCAACCTCGCCGCAACTATCGCAGCGGCGGGGGCGAAAATATAGCGCAGGGCATAGAAAGCATAGCCGTTAACTTCGGGATATACGTAGGTCAACCTCGTTCCGTCCTCTAAAATTTCGTAGGGCACATAAATCTTGCACAGCTCCATGGCGAGCACGTAAACTCCCGCACAGACGATGGCATAACAAAGAATTATCGTATATGTAAAGAATAAAGTGTATGCCGCGCGGCGTTTATAAGTTATAGGCACTTCCTTCAAGCGGGGATTGCAGGCAAACGCCCTGCTGACAAGGTAAATGATTATGCAACTGAGGAAGGAAATATCTATTGCGGGCAAAACCGACTGCCTGGTAAATCCGTCCGTCGCGCCGACTGACGTCACGATGCTTATAATCAAAATAAAGTAGCCGATTAAAAAGCCGCCGTTGACCTTGAAATTATGGGGCAACGCAAAGGCGCTGTCACCCACCTTGCAGAAAGCTTTATATTGTCTGAATGTACCTTTATTCATTGACGCATATCCCCGTTCATATTGCCCGCACTGAGATACACGAACAATTCCTCTACCGTGGGAATTTTAGAGCTTATGCCCTCCCCCTCCACGGGTCTGTCGCAGATGAAAGTGTATCCGAAGGCGTTTTGCTTTAAACCAATGGCGATCGCCCTCAGTTCCTCGGTCATAGTGCCCGCTGACACGAGGCGGTATTTTTCGGTGAGGGTGACTTTATCCTCGTTTAAGAGAATACGCCCGTTTTCGATCATGACGATATAGTCGGCAATTTTATCCAGATCCTCGGTTATATGGGTGGAAAAGAGTATCGTATGGTTTTCGTCGAGCATGAACTGCTGCAACAGGGCGACGACTTCCGCCCTGTCGACGGGGTCGATGCCCGAAGTCGGTTCGTCTAAAATTAAAAGCTCGGGCGACTGGCAGAGGGCGATTATTATGCAAAGCTTGCGCTGCATGCCGAGCGAATATTTTACCACCCTTTTATCCTGCGGCAGGTTGAATTTGGCGCAAAGCTCGTCGAACATTTGCCCATTGAACGCGGGATATAGCGCAGCGAACGCCTTTTTGAGCTTTTTGGGCTTTGCCGAAAGCGAAAAGTGTGGCGCATCGAAAACGCACGCTGTTTTTGATAAAATTTCCACCTCGTGCTCGGAAAATTTTTTGCCGTCGTACAGAATCGAGCCCGTTGCGGGCTGCTGACGCATTATGGTTTTTATGAGCGTGGACTTGCCCGCGCCGTTGCGCCCGACGAGTCCCGTGACCGCTCCCTTTTTTATGTCCAGATTCATCTTTCTTATGGCGAAATCGCCAAAATCAACGGTGAGATTTTTGATTTCCAGAGCGTTCATATTACTCTCCTTTAAGGTCGTTAAGTATTTGAATAAGCTTATCTATGCCGACCCCGCTGGCGGCGGCATAGTCGGCTATGTCTTTGAGTTTTCGTGTGAGCTCGTCGGTAAATTTGCGCTCTGCGCTGTCGCGCAGGGGCGAAGCGAACACGCCCTTGCCCTGCAAACTGTAACACCATCCCTCGGCGCACAGGTCGTCGTAGGCGCGCTTGACGGTGATTATGCCCACACCCAGTTCCTTTGCCATATACCTTATGGAAGGCAGGGCGCTGTCCGGCGCGACCTCTCCCCCCGCTATCGCCGATATTATTTGTTTTTTTATCTGCTCGTAAATGGGTTGTCCCGACTGAGCCGATATGACAATGCGCATTTGACCGTTCCCTAAAAAACTGTTTCTACTGTTATTATACAATAGATACAGTAAATGTCAATAGATTTTTATAAATTTTTTCAATTTATTTTTTTGCAGACATATTTTTTCGCGTCGGGCGTTTTTAAAAACGCGTTTATCGGCGCGCAAATACAGGACTTGAACAAATATTAATCTATATAAAAATCCATGCGCGCAAGGCTTGCCTTGCGCGCATGGATTCTCCATTATCCTTAATCTGAACGGCGGACGCCGGTATTTTTGCGCCCTCCGAGTCCTCTTCTTGTTTTGCAACGACGCTGAAACCAACGGGTCGCCTGCTCTCCTTGACGGATACCGTATGTATTATAACATTGCCTACCGGATTTTGCAATAGGAAATTAAAAAATTTTATATAAAAATAGTTAACTTCGCAACACAAACGCCGTAAATTTGTTTATTTTATCTGAACCACTCCCTCTGAATCGGAAAGCTTTGCAACACTTTTACGGTATGCAAAAATGAAATATATAATTTCGGCTATCGCGGTTATCGTCCACGAGACGGGATAAAGCATATACAGGAGCGTCGTCGTGCCCTGTAAGGGGAAGATGACGTACACCCAGAACACCCTGAACACGCACGAACCGAGTATGACGATTATGGTGGGCACTATTATTTTGTTGAGCCCGCGCGAGGCGGCAATCGTGCAGTCCATGAACGCCGAAATAGCGTAGGAAAAACACATTACCATGAGGCGCTGTTTACCCGCCTCGATGACGGCAGGACTTTTTGTGAATATCCCGAGGAACAAGTCGCCGCAGGCGACGAGAATAAGCCCGAATACAAGTCCGAAAACAAAGGCGTAGCCGAGGGATATGCAGTAGCTTTTAAGCAATCTGTCGCGCTTGCCCGCTCCGTAGTTCTGACCGATGAACGACGTGCAGGCGGTGTAGAACGCCGCCATCATCTCGAAAACAATATTATCGGCGTTTACAGCGGCTGCGTTGCCGTCGACGACTTCGGGGTCAAAAGTATTTATGCCTGCCTGAATGAACAGGTTGGCTATCTGGAAAATTGCGTTCTGAATACCCGCGGGAACGCCCGTAACTATGACGATGCGGGCAATTTTTTTATCGATTTTAAGGCAGGATAAGCGCAGGCGATAGGCGCGGCGGGAGCGCGCAAGCGCGACTATTATCAGCACGCACGACAGCCATTGTGAAATGGTCGACGCAAGCGCAACTCCCGAAACCGACATATTGAACACAATTACAAAAAAGAGATTGAGCGCGATGTTGGTTACACCGGCAATGCTTAAAAATATCAGCGGTTTACGCGTCTGCCCGTCGGCGGATAGTATGCCGTTGCCGCAGTTATAAACGGCGGTGCCTGTTGCGCCCGTAAAGTATATATAGACATAAAGGAGCGCGCCGTCTATATATTCCGGCTTGGTGCCCATGAGCGTTAAAACCGGGCGGGCAAGCCCCATTGCGAGCGCGGAAACCATTAAGCCGAATACTACCGAAACTATGAGCGCCGTGTGCGCCGTGCGCGAAACGCCGTCCTCATCACCCGCACCCATGCGGCGGGCGATTACGGCATTTATGCCCGCGCCCATGCCGATCAAAAGACCCGTGAACAGCGCCACATAGTTGGCTGTCGAGCCGACGGAACCGAGGGCGGTATCCGAGCCGAACTTCCCCACCACCGCCACGTCGGACATGTTGAACAGCACCTGCAACACGTTCGACAGCATGAGCGGCAGCGAAAAAATAAAAACATTTTTAAAAAGCGAACCGCTCGTCATGGCGAGCGCTTTTTTTGCGCGCAGTTTATGCATACTCCTTCTCTTCCGAAACAGACAATTTAGTGCCGCAAAGTAGTATATCACACGGCACGGCAAAGTCAACCGCAGCGCACGGCTTTTATAAATATTTTGAAGACAAAATTTATACTTCACCCCACTAAAAGTATTTGACAAAGCGCGCGCGATTTAGTAAAATAATAAAGCTGTTCGGAAGTGAACGGCTTTAAGCATTGTTTTGCAGGGCGAAACAGCCTGTTGCAAAATTTACAGTTTAATTTTTATGCACCGTTAGCTCAATTGGATAGAGCGACGAGCAGCGCTGTTCTTCAAACAGCAGTCACCTGCTGTTTGAGCGTCGCGAGATGAGTGAGCGCCTATCCACGCGCGAACGCTGACCGAGCAAAGCGTTGTCCTTGCGCTTTGCGAGAGGTCTACGGAACGTAGACCAACCCAAAAACAAAAAACTTAATCAATTTATGCACCGTTAGCTCAATTGGATAGAGCGTTGGTCTACGGAACCAAAGGCTAGGGATTCGAGTTCCTTACGGTGCACCACAAACAACCTGAATCGAATATCGATTCAGGTTGTTTGTTTTATCGCCACAATGCGGCAAAAGCGCCGCATTGCCAGCGTCATTGCACCGCAAGGTAACGCCGATATTATGACGCGATTGGCGCAAAGCGCAACAATCGCTATTCCGTCGCTACGCTCCTTACGAGTTCCTTACGGTGCACCAAGTAAGTGGTAATCCGAATTTTATCGGATTACCACTTACTTTTTGTAGTTAAGCAAAATTCCTTATAGTGCATTAAAATAAACTATCCCCCGCCGGATACGACGGGGGATATTATACTTTCAATCGATAAAAGAGCGGACAATATCCAATATAACAGTTTTCTTTGAGTCGGGCACTTTTTCAAAGAGATTCAAAAGTTCAATCTGTTGGGGCGTAAGCTTATCCAAATCTACATCGTTATAAAATGCAGCGACAGAAATTTCAAATGCCCGACAAATATCCTCGATAGAGCTGCGCGACGGAGTGAAGTAATTTTCGTTAAACCAACCATAGACAGTAGCCTCAGGAATACCTGCTTCACGTGCGAGTTTGTACAGCGACCAATTCCGCTCTTTACAAAGCTCCATAATTCGTTTATGAATGTCCAACCCGATTTCTCCTTAATACGACATATATGCGCTTACACGCTATAAACAGCGCATATATAATTTTATTATACTTTTTGACCCTTTAAACGGGTTACCATTTTTTGCAGGTTTGCAGCGTTTTGTTCGTCGGATATTGTTGGGTCTTTGGTAAATTTTTCGCAGGGGAGACACTCGCACCCGCCGCAGTTTTGGAGTTTTTTGCCGTTGACACAACAATCGTATACGGCGCAGATATCCTGTCCCGTATAGGCGAGCCAATGCACTTTGCCCTTAATTTTTGCGCAGCCCGCGCACTGAGACGGATAAAAGCCGCACTCGATGCACACCGCTCCGCAGGGCGAAGGCTGAACAAACTCGTCCATCCAGAACCACCATTTAAGTTTTTGCGGGTCGGGGTTGGGCGTATTTACAAAATACGCGACGGCGCGCAGCAGATAGAGCTGGCACCTGTCGAGCGTGAAGCCGCGCAGAGCACACTCTTCGGCGTAGAGCTGTTCGCCCGTTTTACCTTTGAGCGACTGCGCCGTGGTATAGCCCATTTCAATGAGGTCGCGCTCCGTCTGTTTGCCGATGTTTGGTATTTTGCTCAGTTCACCCATAGTGTGCCCCCTTTGTCGTTTACATACACATTATAACATGCCGGAGGCGGGCGCGCAATAGCAAATTAAAAAAAAGAGTGCCTGAAAGGTGTTTATTTAAATAAATACGTCATTTCGACTAAGTGCGGCGCAGCCGCACGCATGGAGAAATCTCACCTTATTTCTTGCTTTACTGATAGATTTCTCC
>DVHK01000023.1 GCA_018712135.1 Candidatus Coproplasma avicola
TGGAGAAATCTATCAATAAGGCGAGATTTCTCGGCGTTGCTCGAAATGACATAATTAATAAATGTTTTTCCGTGCATAAGCCCCCTTTAACGCACAGTTTTAAGGACGAGCAACACACTTCTGCTAAATGATAATCGTATTCCCTTTAATTTTTTTCAGCTGATCGCGCACAGTTTTGCAAAGCAGTGGGGACACATAAAATTACTGCGCTCGGCGCAGCTTGCGCATACGTGGTTGCCGCAGTGCGGGCACTCAAAAATTTCGCCTTTGACGGCGGCGTGCGCCCACCCGCCGCACTTAAAATTTTCCATAAAAAAAGTGTGTGCAAATGTCTTGAATTAATGCGCAAACCGCCCTATTTTTGCCCCGTTTTTGCCCCGCCGAAAGGCAAAAAGCTTGCAATCATTTATATAATATGGTATAATGATTAAAAGAAAAATTTTAAAGAAAGGCGAGGTAAAAAATGCCCGAAAAAATCAGTTCCAATTACGACGCGAACAGCCTTAAAGCTCTCAAAGGGTTAGAGCCCGTCAGGGAGCATCCCGGCATGTACATCGGCCCCACCGACGAGCGCGGATTGCACACCCTCGTAAGGGAAGTTATCGATAATTCCATAGACGAAGCTCTCGCAGGTTACTGCGACAGAATAGATGTCACCATAACCGAGGACGGCAGTTGCGCCGTAAAGGACAACGGTCGCGGCATTCCCACAGGCATCAACGAGGAAGAGGGCATAAGCGGCGTAGAGCTGGCTTTGACCAACCTCAACGCGGGCGGCAAGTTCGGCGGCGGCAACAAGGCGGGCGGCTACAAAATTTCGTCCGGTCTGCACGGCGTGGGCGTGTCCTGCGTAAACGCTCTTTCAGACACTTTGACCGCCGAAGTCTGCCAGAACGGGCACATCTTTCGCCAGGTCTACCACTGCGGCATACCCGAAGAGCCCTTGAAGATAGTCGGCGACACCGACAAAACGGGCACTTTGATATGCTTCCACCCCGACGCCACCATGTTTGAAACGGTCGACTTCAACTATGAAACGCTCAAAACACTTCTGCGCGAGCTTTCGTACCTCAACAAGGGTTTAACGCTTACGTTGACCGACTATCGCGGCGGCACGGTGCGCACCGACACATTCTGTTACGCGGGCGGCGTCGTCCACTTTATCGAGGACATCAACAGGGGCAAAAACGTGCTGTTTGCCTCGCCCGTCTACTTTGAATACAGCGAAGGCGACGACAAATTCCTCGAAGTAGCCATTCAGTATAACGACGGCTATAACGAGCAGATTTTCCCCTTCTCCAACAATATACGCCAGCCCGACGGCGGCACCCATTTAGAGGGCTTCAAAGCGGCTCTGACCAAAGTCATAAACGACGCCGGGCACCGCCTCAACATTCTCAAAGAAAACGAAAAACTTTCGGGCGAGGACGTGCGCGAGGGCATAACCGCCGTCGTTTCGGTAAAAATCGCCGACGCCCAGTACGAAAGCCAGACAAAGAGCAAGCTTTGCTCAACCTATGTGCGCGGCTTTGTTCAGAAGGCTGTCGCCGATAAATTCGGCACGTACCTCGAAGAGCACCCCGCCGAAACGCGCGAGCTCGTCATGCGCTGCATAACCGCCCAGCGCGCCCGCGACGCCGCCAGGCTCGCCCGCGAGGAGACGAGGCGCAAGGGTGTTCTCGAATCGACCAAGCTCCCCGGAAAGCTCGCCGACTGTTCGGACAAGCGCCCCGAGCTGTGCGAAATTTACCTCGTCGAGGGCGACTCGGCGGGCGGCACGGCAAAGCAGGGCAGGGACAGGCGCTTCCAGGCAATTCTGCCCCTGCGCGGCAAAATTTTAAACGTCGAAAAGGTGCGCATAAACCGCGTGCTCGAAAACGAAGAGATCAAAGCCATGATCACGGCTTTCGGCTGCGGCATACAGGACAACTTCGACGAATCTAAGCTCCGCTACGACCGCATAATAATCATGACCGATGCCGACGTCGACGGCTCGCACATAAGAATACTGCTTTTAACATTTTTCTTCCGCTATATGCGCCCTCTCGTCGAAAACGGTCACGTCTACGCCGCCCAGCCGCCCCTCTACAAGGTTTCGGCGAAGGGTATGGACGATTTGTACCTCTACGACGACAAGGCGCTCGCCGATTTCCGCGCCGAGCACGAGGGGACAAAGTTTGAACTTCAACGCTATAAAGGTCTGGGCGAAATGAACAAGGAGCAGCTTTGGGAGACGACTATGGACCCAGCAAAGCGCACACTCGTCCGCATAAACGTCGCCGACGCGGTGGAGGCGGACAGAATGTTCGGTATATTGATGGGCGAACAGCCCGAACTGAGGCGCCAGTTTATCGAAGAGAACGCCAAGCTCGTCGAAGAGCTCGACGTATAAGGAGGGTTTAAACTAAATGGCTAAAAAGATAACCAGCCCCGAACTTACCGAGGAATTTACAAAAACCCTCGCCATGACAAAGATGCTCGACGTCGAAGTCGACGAAGAGCTCAAAAAATCGTTCATAGCTTACGCTATGGCGGTCAACGTATCGCGCGCCATACCCGACGTAAGGGACGGTTTAAAGCCCGTACACCGTCGAATTTTATACTCCATGCACGAGCTGGGCTTGTATTCTGATAAGCCCTTCCGCAAATGCGCGCGTATCGTCGGCGACTGCCTCGGTAAATATCACCCCCACGGCGACATCTCGGTATACGACGCCCTCGTCCGCTTGGCGCAGGATTTCACCATAAATATGCCCCTCGTCGAAGGTCACGGCAATTTCGGCTCGGTCGACGGCGACCCCGCCGCCGCTATGAGGTACACCGAAGCCAGGCTTTCCAAAATCGCTGCCGAAATGCTGCGCGACCTCGACAAGGAGACGGTAGATTTCTACCCCACCTTCGACGACACGGGCATGCAGCCCACGGTACTTCCTTCGCGCTTCCCCAACATGCTTGTAAACGGGTCGGACGGCATCGCCGTCGGCATGGCAACCAACATACCGCCCCACAACCTCGGCGAGGTTATCGACGGCATATGCGCCATGATAGACAACCCCGATATCGACATGGACGAGCTCATGACCTATATCCCCGCCCCCGACTTTCCCACGGGCGGCATGATAATGGGCAGGGGCGGCATCCGCAAGGCTTACCGCACGGGTCGCGGCTCAATTATAATCCGCTCCAAATGCGAAATCGAAGAGTACCAGAGCGGCAGTCAGACGCGCACCCGCATAGTTGTCACCGAAATTCCCTACCAGGTCAACAAAGCCAAGCTCATAGAGACCATGGCAGACCTCGTAAAGGATAAAAAGATAGAGGGCATTTCGGACATACGCGAAGAATCCGACCGCGACGGTATGCGCATTGTCATCGAGGTCAAAAAGGACGCCAACGCGCAGGTCGTACTCAATCTTTTATATAAGCACACCAACCTGCAAATATCCGACGGGCTCATAATGCTCGCCCTCGTCGACGGCACTCCCAAAATCCTAAACTTAAAGGAATTCATATACTACTACCTCGAACACCAGAAGGACATCATCGTCCGCAGGACAAAGTACGACCTCGCCAAAACCGAGGAGCGCGCCCACATTCTGCGCGGTCTCGTAATCGCCGAAGCGTCGATAGACGAGGTAGTGGAAATTTGTAAAACCGCCAAGGATAAAACCGACTGCGTCGAAAAGCTTGTGGCGAACTTCGTCCTCGACGAGCGCCAGGCTACCGCCGTCGCCGAACTCAGGCTGTACCGCCTGTCCCACCTCGAAGTCGACAAGCTCAACGAAGAGCTCGCCTCGTTGGAGGCGGCTATTGCCGATTATAAGGACATATTGGCAAACGAAAGCCGCGTGCTCGAAATTATAAAGAACGACCTTTTGGAGATAAAGCGCAAGTACCCCTCCGAAAGAAAGACCGAGATAGCCGTCGATTACGGCGATATCGAGGATGCCGACCTCATTCCCGTAGAGCAGGTAGTCATAACGCTCACCCATTCGGGATACGTAAAGAGGCTGCCTGCAACCGAATACAAGGCTCAGCACCGCGGCGGCATGGGCGTAACCGCCCATAGACCTAAGGAGGAGGACTTCGTCGAAAGTCTGTGCGTATGCTCCTCGCACGATGACATTCTGCTCTTCTCCTCGCTCGGCAAGGTGTACTCCATAAAGGGCTACCAGATACCCGAAGCCGCCCGCGCGGCGCGCGGCAGGGCGCTCGTCAACCTCGTTCAGCTTTCCCAGGACGAAAAGATAACCGCGCTCATCGCCGTAGAGGAAGGGGCGGAGGGTTATATAGCCTTTGCAACCAAAAACGGGCTGATTAAAAAAACAAAGGTCGAAGAATTTGCCCGCATACACCGCAACGGCAAAATTGCCATAAAACTCAACGATGGCGACGAGCTCATATCCGTCCAGTTCACCACGGGCGAAAACGAAATTATGATCGCCTCGCGCGGCGGCAAGTGTATACGCTTCCCCGAAAGCGACATCCGCCCCATGGGCCGCGATACTGCGGGCGTGCGCGCCATGACCCTTTCGGGTGAAGACGACCGCCTCGTCGACATGCTCGTAATCGACCCTCAAAAGGACGTTTTGACCGTCGCCGAAAACGGTTACGGCAAGCGTTCGCGGCTCGAAGATTACCGTCTGCAAGGCAGGGCTGGCAAGGGCATCAAGGCCGGCATATTCAACGAAGTTACAGGTCACCTCGTCAATCTCAAACAGGTCTCTGATGACGACGACATAATGATAATTTCCGACGGCGGCACGATTATCCGTATGCACTGCTCCGACATCTCAACCATAGGCAGGTCTACAAAGGGCGTGCGCCTCATGCGCTTGAAGGACGGTCAGGTGGCAACAGTGGCTGTCACCGAGCGCGACGACGAAGTCGAAACGCAGGCTCCCGAAGAGAGCGCCGCCGACCTCGTCGATGAAGAGCAGCCCGATATCCCCGACGAGGAGTAATAAATGTCAGGTTCGCGCAAGTCAAGCGCAGAACAAGCTTTTTATTCAATAAATAGTGCTCAAAACAATAAAAGCGCAAAAGTTATTTTATAATAATAAAAAGCGTTCCGAATAGAGCATTAAATATTTATCCGAATAGAGCTTTAAGTCGAATAGAGCTTTAAATATTTAAATAATATAATAAAGCGCCCTGCGGGCGGCAATCGCCGCCCGCAGGGCGCTTCGTCTTTGTCGTTTCAACCGAAGCGACAGCGCGGCTCAAACATGTCATTTCGACTAAGTGCGGCATAGCCGCACGCATGGAGAAATCTGTTAATAAGACAAGATGTTGATAAATCGCATATTAACACAAACATCTACCGCAAATAATTATCGATAGATTTCTCGACTGAGAAAATGGGCGAAAATTTGGACAAATAAAATGACATTTTAAA
>DVHK01000024.1 GCA_018712135.1 Candidatus Coproplasma avicola
CGCGCAGTCTGCCATGGACGACGCCTGCCGCCCCGGCAACCCCAAAGACCCCACCAAGGAAGATATTATTGCGCTCTATAAATCTTTGCTTTAATATTCATTTCACTTTAATTTATATTAAAAGATATAAAAAAGTCCTCCGAATAATATTGAAGTGAACCCCAAAGTTTGGATAAAAATTCAATTAAATTGTTTGGTAATGAGTTCGGTATTGCACCGGGCTCATTCCTTTTAGTTTGCGTAAAATTCTCTTGTTGTTCCAATAAAATAGGTATTCATAGTTTCTGCATTAAATTTTCTACGCTATCAATTTTTTTTCCATAGAACTTTTTTCGATATAAAAATATGCACCCCAGAAGCCTGTCCGGCTTTTGGGGTGCATATCACTGGTTCCTCCTCGGCTCTTATTACTTTATTAAATAATATCTAATATTAAATAATATCTAAGCTTATTTGATTAAACGATATTGTTGTTTGCATTGCCGGCGGCAATATGCCGCGTTGATTTATGCGCTTATTTTATAACCTTTATGCTTTATTAAAATAAAGGTTGAAATTAACAACAAAATGTGTGTTGACCCCAAAATCTGCAAGTTATGCTCAAAATCTGCAAGTTATGCATAAAGGTTGAGAAGTCTTTGCCCCTTATGGTAAGGTTTAGGTGTACCAAATTATAACTCACAGGAGGGTTAACAATGGCAAAAACATTTACTGCGAAAAAGACTTCGCGCATTGCCGCAATAACGCTGTCGGTAGCTATGCTGCTCAGCGGCGCGGTGTTTGCACAGACGTCTTTCGCAAGCGCGGACGAGGCGGAGCCTCTGTACAAGTCTGATTACAACAGCAAAGCAGAAGCGCGCGAGGCCGGTCTTGCGCTCAACGAGCAGATCTCGGAAGAGGGCATGATTCTCTTAAAGAATGAGAACAACACTCTTCCCCTTGCTACGAGCGCAACGAACAAGACCAAGATAACGGTTCTTGGTTACGCGGGCGTTGCTCCCAACGCGGGCGCCAGCCTTCACGGTGGCGATACCTCTGCGGGCGCGGCCGTCGCCTACGAGGACATCTACAGCGGCCTCGAAGGCGGCAACTACGAGCTCAACCCCACGGTAAAGGCTCAGTACGAGGATTGGGCGGATATGGAAAACGTATCTTCCGACTCGGCTATCGCAAACCTTACAGACGGCAACGACTTTGCCACAAAGTCTGCAACGTGGACCAACCTCGACGAGTACAACACGGCCATGGTCGTTATTTCTGCGGGCTCCAATCCCATCGGCAGCGAAGAGGGGCAGAGGGTGCACACCCTTCAGCTCGACGACGAACAGTATGAACTCGTTGAATACGCAAAGGACAATTTTGACACGGTAATCGTTCTCGTAAACAGCTGCACTCCCATCGAAATGTCGGCAATTCAGAACGATTCCGAAGTCGACGCGATTCTCAATGTCGGCGAGCCCGGCGACAATGGTTTTGCCGCGCTCGGCAGAATTCTCAACGGCCAAGCGAGCCCTTCCGGCCGCATGACCGATACCTGGGCGGTTGACCTGACCAAAAATCCTTCGTACGTAAACTTCAACGTGCTCACCGAATCGGATGCGTGGGGCACAGACGGCGCAGGCACGAACTTCGGCTATACGCGCTACATTTACAATGACGAACTTATAGACACGTGGTCGGTCGGCTACGAAGAGGGCATCTACGTAGGCTACCGCTGGTACGAAACGGCCTACACCGAAATTTCGGGCGGCAATTACGACGTGGAAGAAGCGAGCGCTGACGATTGGTATGACGCAAACGTAATTTACCCCTTCGGCTACGGCATGTCATACACCACGTTCGATTGGGAAATCTGGCCCGTATTGGATGAAAACAGCAACCTCACGGCAAACAGCGCGCTCACCTTCGACGTAAGGGTAACCAATACCGGCGACGTTGCAGGCAAGGAAGTTGTTCAGCTTTACTATTCCGCTCCTTACACTAAGGGCGGCGTCGAAAAGGCTGCCGTCAACCTCGGCGATTTTGCCAAGACCGAAATTCTCGCGCCCGGCGAAAGCCAGGTCGTAAGAGTGAGCATAGACGCGTCAGATATGGCTTCTTACGACTATGCAACGGCTCAAACTTATGTGCTTGAAGACGGCGCATACGATCTCATTCTCGCAACCGATTCGCACGATGCGGCAGTCGACGCCCTTGCTGACGCTGCCAGCGTTTATACATACAACGTTGCTTCGGATATAGAGTGCAGCACGGCTGTTACGGGCAATGAAATTACCAATCAGCTCGACGACGTAACCGAAGGCTTCGAAGATCAGTACATCGGTCTTTCCCGCGCCGACTTCGCAGGCACTATGCCCCAGGCAAGGGAAATCAACTATACTATACCTGACGATCCTTCAACTTCTGACGTCAATGAGTACAGCCAGATTCATACGGCGGAGATCGACGCGGAGCAGTACGACGCGCTCTCCTTCGAAACGGGCGACTACGACAGCTATTACGACGATGACCTCGACGTGACGTATGCAACCTCCACGGCGGGCAGGGCAGACAAGTATTCCATCGTGCTTGCAGACCTCATCGGCGCAGACGCGGACGATCCCCGCTTCCAGGAGATGGTAGAACAGCTGACGATAGATGAACTCGTAGAATATATCAATGGCGCAGGCTTCCATTCGCTGGCGATCGATTATCTCGGCGTTCCCTATGCGCACAACACCGACGGCCCCAAGGGCTGGACGGGCAGCGGTTCGGACTCCAACGATCCTTTCAACTACTACACCTCCGAACCCATGATAGCGGCTACCTACAATAAGGATCTGTACTATCAGATGGGCCTCATGATAGGCGAACAGGGACTTTGGGGCAACAGCACGCAGGAGAGCGGCATGGCTTATTCCTACACAGGCTGGTACGCACCCGGCATGAACATTCACCGCTCGCCTTTCGACAGCCGTTTCAACGAATACTATTCCGAAGACCCCGTACTCACGGGCATTACGGCGGCAAACGTATCGCTCGGCGCTAACGAAAAGGGCTGCTACATCACCATGAAGCACTTTGCCTTCCACAGCGACGGCGGCGGCGCTGCCACCTATCGTGCAGGCACGATAAGCGCAGATAGCAATCCCGAAGCCGGTCTCACCGCATGGATGACCGAGCAGACCGCCCGCGAAATTTATCTCAAAGGCTTCCAGATCTGCACCGAAGAGGGCGAATCGAGATACCTCATGGGTTCGTTCACCCGCATAGGCAACACCTGGTGCGGCGGCAGCTATTCGATAATGCAGTCCATCGTCCGCGACGAATGGGGCTTCGAAGGCAGCAACGTAACCGATATAGTTCTCTACAACATGGTTAACGCATACCAGCTCGTAACCTCGGGCGGCGGCGTCATGCTCACGGGCTTCATGGGCGGCACTTACCTCGATGCCGATACTATCAAGGAAATGCCCGAAGGCAAGACCAAGGACGTCCTCATCTACGGTATGCAGCAGAGCGTTAAGCAGGTATTCTACATCGTTGCCAACAGCAACGCTATGAACGTTCCCGCAGGCGCAAAGGTCGTCTACAATGCCACCACGACCAACGAGGACGACGAGACGGTAGAGATCACCCTTTCAAATGCAAAGGTGGGCGAGGCTTACACCTCGGTTGCGCTCAACCTCGCAACTCTCAACACATATTACGATTATTCCGACGGCATAACCTATTCGGCAGTCAACCTGCCCCAGGGCATGACCTTCAACGCAAGCACCGGCATAATCTCCGGCACTCCCACGGCGGCAGGCACTTACGAAGTAATAATTACTGCCGAAGCGGAAGGCTACCAGTCGGCTTCGCACACCTTCACCCTCGTGGTTGAAGCGGCAGACGAACCCGATCAGCCCGATCAGCCCACCACACCCGGCGGCGACGAGGGCGGCGACACTTCCGAAGGCGGATGCGGCTCGGTTATAGGCGGAGCAATAAGCCTTGCCGTTGCCGTTCCCGCAATTGCTGCGGCTATGTACGTATTCCGTAAAAAGAGGTCAGAATAATCGGTTTGCATAAAACTGCATTTCAGATGGCTAACTTCTGAATGAGCGGCGTTCCCCGCCGCTGCGGCGGCGGGGAACGTCATAAAAACGCAAATACGTCTGCTTTGAGCTGCGGCTTGCGCCGCAGCTTGAACAGCTTAATGAAGCATTTTATTTTTATATCAAAAAGGAGTAATATATGACCAACATAAAAAAATTTCTCTTCGGAATCCTGGCGATAAGCCTCATAGGCTCGCTCGCGGCTTTAACGGCCTGCGGCGGAACTCCGAGCAATGACGACAACAACAATGACAATAATAACGACAATACGGATATGGAAGACCCCGTAGACGAGGGCGAAACGAAATACACGTTCGAGGCCGAATATACCAAGCTCGAGGGACTCAACGGCTTCGGCCCCTCGGGCTCGCCGCAGGGTACGAGCCTTGCAATGGAAGCTACCGGCGCAAGTAACGGCTGGTGCGTGGCCAACCTCGGTCCCGAAAGCCCCATCACGTTTACCATCACATCGTCTGCTGAGGCCACGGCAACGCTGCGCATAAGGTTCGGCAACAACTCGCTCGGCGGTACGTGCGCATGGAATCCCGAAACGCTCGTAATTTCTGTAAACGACACTGCTTTAACTGGTTACAGCTTCACCACGCAGCCCGACACCGTTCCCAACGGTCAGAACTTCACGACTGTAAACCTTGGCGAGATTACCCTCGATGAGGGCGAAAATACAATCGTCATCTCCGCGGGTACGAACACGTACCTCAATAACCTTACAACTATGCCTTCCATTGACTATATAAGGCTCGATACTACCGCAACCCTTACGATGGAAACTTATGAGGACAACATTCTGTAATTAAAAAAATAATTCTTGCAAGGACAGGATATCATGAAATTCATATGGAAACATCTCGGCACGCGCATATGGCTTATAGTCACAAGCATAGTGCTCGTTCTGGCCTTAGTAATTTCGATCGTTTTAACAACCGTCCCCATAGTCGGCAACTCTCTCACTCTCGTTTTCGGCGGTGAGCGCGCCAACATAACCGAAGATCGCAGGGACGAGCAGTATGACCGCGAATTTACCAGCAAGGCAGATGCCCGTGCCGCAGCGGAAGATTTTGTTATCGAGGTGGAAAAGGAGGGCGCAATCCTGCTTAAAAACGAGAACGACGCGCTCCCCATCACCAAAGATTCCCCTGCGGTCAGCGTGTTCGGCAAAAACTCCGTAAACCTCGTTTACAGCGGTTCGGGTTCGGCAAACTCCTCGTCGACTAGTACAAAAACGCTGTACGAAAGCCTTGAAGCCGCCGGCATAAGCTACAACCAGACGCTCAAAGATTTCTATGACGACAACGCCCGCTCGGGCAGCGGCCGTCCCGCCAACCCTTCGATGAACTCGGGTCAGCGCCTCGCCGGTTTCGGCATAGGCGAAACGCCCATAAGTTCTTACGGGCAGGATCTTGAAAGTTCTTATTCGCAGTATAACGACGCGGCTATAGTCGTGCTGTCGCGCGTGGGCGGCGAAGGCTGGGATCTTCCCCGTTCTATGTACAGCAGCTTCGGAACCGACCGCACGCTTTTAGACGACGCTGCCTCGGAGGACAGCCATTATCTCGAACTCGGCAAACATGAAAAAGCCCTTCTCGAATACGTAGAGGAGCGCTTTGAAACTGTCATTGTGCTGCTCAACACGGGCACGACAATGGAACTCGGCGAGCTTCAGGCGGACGAAAATATCGACGCCATACTTTGGATGGGCTTCCCCGGCGCTACCGGCGTAATGGCCATAGGTCAGCTGCTCGTCGGAGAAACGACCGAAGGCGAACAGCTCAGTCCCTCGGGCTACACCACCGATACGTGGGCGGCCGACTTCACCGCCGACCCTTCGTGGTACAACACGGGCATATACGGCAGCCAGTACGGCAACCGCTATCTCTACGACGGCGCAGAAACGTCCTATGCCTTCGTAAATTACGAAGAGGGCATATACGTCGGCTACCGCTATTGGGAGACGCGCGGCTATGAAGAGTTGCAGGACGATCCCGACTCCGCCTGGTATGAACAAAACGTCGTATATCCCTTCGGCTACGGCCTCTCGTACACCACTTTCGACTGGGATATAAGCTTTGAAACGGCAAGTAACTCTGTCGTCGAGGCGGACGGCACTATAACCGTCAACGTTACAGTCACCAACACGGGCGACTGGGCGGGCAAGGACGTCGTTCAGCTCTATTACACGGCTCCCTACGGCGACGCCACCACTAATACGACCAAGATTGAAAAGGCATACGTCGTTCTGGCAGACTTCGCCAAAACGCCTACGCTCTATCCCGCCGATCAGTCGGATGCCGATCATCCCAATTCGGCTACCGTAACGCTCACTCTCGACGTGCGCGACATGGCCTCCTACGACTACGTCACCGATAAGGCTTACGTCCTCGACGACGGCGACTACACCGTCAGCGTTCGTTCGGACGCGCACACCGCGGAGGACAGCGCCACATACACGGTCGAAGAAAAGGTCGTGCTCAACACGGATACCGACGCGCGCGGCAACGAAGTTACGGTTACAAACCGTTTCGACGACGTGAGCGCGGGCATATTCGGCGACACCGAGTATTCCGACTACGTTTCCCGCAGCGATTTCGCGGGCACCGTTCCCGCGGACTACCTTGCGGACGAGGAGCGCACGCTCACTGCAGAGTTAAAAGACGCGCTCGATCTGTCCATACGCCGCAGCTATACGCAGTCAGACGAGGGTATGCCCTGGCAGGTTACGGGCGCGGCGCCTTCTACGACTCCCGTCGACAGCGGCCTTTCGCTCGAAGACATGCTCTACGACGAAGACGGCAACTACGTGGGCAGCGTCGACTTCGACGACCCCCGCTGGGATACGCTTTTAAATGAAATTTCTATCGACGAAATGAAGACGCTCATCGGCTACGCCGCATTCCGCACCAACGCGGTAGAGGGCGTAAACGGCGTTGTAAACAAACCCATGACCAACGACGCCGACGGCCCTTCGGGCTTCACCAGTTTCATTTCCGAATCTGTAATTTACGGCACGGCGTCCTATCAGGGCGAATGCGTCATGGGCGCAACGTGGAATGTCGACCTCGCCCGCAGAATGGGCGAACTTGTCGGCGAAGAGGGTCTCGCCGGCAACGAAAACGGCGACGGTATGCCTTACACGGGCTGGTACGCGCCCGCCGCAAACATTCATCGTTCGCCTTTCGGCGGCCGCAACTGGGAATATTATTCTGAGGACGGTCTGCTTTCGGGCAAGCTCGCAGCCGGCGTCATAGAGGGCGCGAGCAGCAAGGGCATAATATGCTACATGAAGCACTTTGCCGTCAACGACCAGGAGACCGACCGCGAATACAACGGCATACTCGTATGGGCCAACGAACAGTCCATGCGCGAAATTTACCTCAAGCCCTTTGAAATTGCAGTCAAAGAGGGCGGGGCGATGGGCATGATGTCCTCGTTCAACCGCCTCGGCATGACCTGGGCAGGCGGCAGCTATGCGCTCCTGACCGAGATTTTGCGCGACGAATGGGGCTTCCGCGGGGCCGTCATCACCGATTACAGCATGAACACCTACACGCAGGTCGACCTCATGATACGCGCGGGCGGCGATCTCTTCCTTACGCAGGCCTCAAAAACGTTTGCCAAGGATGACGATGCCACGCAGATAACGCTGTTGCGCAATGCCACAAAGAATATTCTTTACGTCACGGCGAACAGCAACGTCATGAGCCTGACTGTAGACGGCTATAAGATGCCGCTGTGGCAGGAGGTTATGATTTATATCGATGTTGCAATTGTTGTCGGACTGGCCGTCTGGGGCGTTCTCATAATTCTTTCCACCAAAAAGAAAGAAAAATCCGGCAAGCAATGATGTAAATCATTAGTTGCTATATTAAACAATTAAATTGTAATGAGCACGGTATATCCCGCCTGTTATGGGATATACCGTAAACTCATATTTGGGAAAAAGTTAAAATTTTCCTTTTATAATGATAATTAACTAAGATGCGCGCCGCAATGTCACCTCACGCGGCGCGCATGTCGGGAATAAGGAGAAGAATAAAAAATGTATAAAATAGCTATCGTCGAGAATGATGCGCAGGATGCCGAGCAAATCGAGCTTTACGTAAAACGCTACGAAAAGGAAGCGGGGATTTCTGCAAAGGTCAGCAGGTTCGAGGACGGCGAACTTTTTCTGCTCAACTACAAAACCCACTTCGACATCGTATTTATGGATATAAAACTTGTCGGGCTCGACGGGCTAGAAGTTGCGCGCAAACTGCGGGCGATAGACCAGGAAATTGTCATCGTTTTTGTCACAAACATGGCTCAGTATGCAATAAAGGGATACGAAGTCGACGCCTGCGATTTCGCCGTCAAGCCCGTCACATATGCCGATTTTTATATTAAAATGCGCAAAGCCGTCAGGCGGGTAAGAAGGGGGCAGGACGATATTATCACCTTTAAAATGATGGGCAGCGTCGCCAAGATTTCTGCCTCCAATATATATTATGTAGAGGTAATCAAACACGACCTTATTTATCACACGGTAGGCGGCGAAATTAAATCTCACGGCACCATGCGCGATGTCGAAGAAAAGCTTAAAAAATATTCTTTCTACCGCGTTCACCACAGCTATCTCGTCAACCTTGCCCACGTCTATGCAGTGCAGGGCGATTTTATAGTCGTAAACGGCACTGAAATTAAAATCAGCCGCTCCAAAAAATTAGATTTCATGGAAAAGTTTGCAAAATTTGCAGAGGGGAGGTAACAGGCTTGACTGCTTTGTTCGTGGTGGAAGAGTGGCGGTTTATCCTTGAACTCATATGCGCCGAATTTATTTTTGTCACTCCGTCCGCGCAAAAGCGCGATCATTTTTGGCTGCGCTGCGCAGGCGGTATTGTATTCTGCGTGTGTTTTTCGCTGCTGTATTATTTTCTCACGCTCATACCGTTTGAAAATTTCGTAGTGCGTGCGGCGGCTCACATCGGCTGGTACAGCACGCTGACGGTGCTGTCGCTTTGCCTGATCGTCTTTTGCTACCGCATATCCTTCGGCTGGGTATTGTTCTGCGGTATAGGCGGATACGCGCTTCAACATGTCGAATATGTCGCCGTCAACGAAATGTTCGCCCTGGGAATTTTTCCGCAGATAAACAACTACATTGCGCTTTACGTCGCTATAATAGTGGGAACGTATGCCGCTTTATGCGCTTGCGCCGGATTGCTTTTCCGCCGCAAGCTGCGCACTCTCGGCGATCTTCCTTTTGCGGACAACTTTCCTTCGCTTTGCTTTTACAGTTTGCTGCTCGTCATGCTCATCGCATCGGCTTTTATGGCGCAGACCTTGTTTTTGAACAATCAGCCGAAGTACGAACTTGTTTCCCCCAATTACACGGCGGGAATCGCCGATATATTCAATTGCGTTTTTGTGCTTATTATCCTGTATGCCTTTTGCTGCGTAAGGGAAAGGGACAGGCGCAACGACATTGTCAATCAGATGCTCATCAATTCAAAGGAGCAATATCGGCTGAAAAAAGAGACGATAGACATAATAAACGGCAAGTGTCACAATTTAAAGCACCAGATTGCCGCCCTGCGCCGCATGTCCGAGGAGGAGCGCGAGGAACGCATCTCCGAAATAGAAAAGCGCATCATGTTCTACGACTTTTCGGTCGATACGGGCAACGAGGTAATAAATACCATCCTCGCGGAGAAAATGCTGTATTGCACCGAAAACGGCATAAGGCTGTATGTATCCGGCAGCGGTAAAAGGCTGGACTTTATGGACGTGGTAGACCTTTATACTCTGCTCGGCAATGCTCTCGACAACGCGGTTGAAAGCGTAATGGCGATAAATGATGCGCAAAAAAAGATTATACATTTTTCGCTTTCGGAACAGGGCGATATCCTTTTTATAAGAACGGATAACTATTACGAAGGCAAAATATCCTTCCGCGACGGACTTCCGCTCACAAGCAAGGCAAATGAATATTATCACGGCTTCGGCATGGCGAGCATAAGGAGGATTGTCGAAAAGTACGAAGGCAGTCTTGCAATCGGCACCGACGGCGGCATATTTACTCTGCAATTGGTTCTCCCGTGTCCGCGGCGGGGTGAAAAATGTGCCGCAGGCGCGATGCAGGCGTAAGAGAAAGGGGGGGGAGGGTTAAAATTTCTTATTTGAATATTTGCGGCCTATACCGCCGTACGGAGTTATCTCCGTGCGGCGGCTTAATTTTAAGCTTTTCGGGCGAAATAGCTGCCGTATTATATCATTCATGACTTGTTCTGTCCCGAGTTGGTAAAACGGTTGAGAAATCAAAAAATATATGCTATAATGCCGTTTAAGAAAAATGCCGGTTTATTAAAAATCCCACGCATCGCAGCGTTTAACGCGCTTTCTTGTTGCGGCACGGGGTTCATATATTAAACCGCCGGGAGACTTTTTTGATGAAAAAACATTTTATCGTTCTTTTAAGCATGGTGATGTGCTTTGCTTTGGTTTTCGGTATTTTTGCCGCCTGCGGCACGGAAACGACTGCTCCGCAAAAATATACAATATCGTTTTACGATGACGAAACACTCGTCGACACGATAGAGACGGCGGGCAATGAAAAAATCGGGCTGCCCGATGCGCCGCATAAAGAAGGGTTTACGTTCGAGGGGTGGTATTCTGACAAAGGCACATGGAATGACAGGTTTACAGAGGACAGGTTTGCCGAAAAGGCATTGACTGAAAACATCAGCGTCTATGCACATTATGTTTTTAACGAAACGCCCGTTCCTGCGGAATATTCTATAACCTTTTACGCCGAAGGCATCGTGATCGGTACCATAGAAACATCCGGGCGCGAAAGCCTGGTGTTGCCTTCTGCCCCTGAAAAAGATGATTATACGTTCGAGGGCTGGTTTTTCGATAACGGAAAATGGCAAAGTCAGCTGACGGCAAATACATATGCCGACAAACCGCTGACGGAAGACGTCAACGTTTATGCTTATTATAAAAAGACAGAACAACCCGAGCCGGAACCCCCGCAGGAATATACGGTGACGTTCGACGTCGGTCAGGGAACTCCGGTAGCTCCGATAACGACGTCGAGGATTGACGAGCCGCCTCATACCACGCGTGAAGGATACACGTTTGCAGGGTGGTATAAAGACGGCGCGTTT
>DVHK01000002.1 GCA_018712135.1 Candidatus Coproplasma avicola
GCGCATGGAGAAATCTATCGGTAAGACATGATTATAACAAAGCCGAGCGGCTGTACAGCCGCTCGGCTTTTAAAAATTTCTTTGAAATTACTTAATAAGGCTCTTGCCCGTCATCTCTGCGGGAACGGGCAGACCCATGAGCGTCAAAAGGGTGGGGGCGAGGTCGGCGAGTATGCCGTCCTTGCGCAGTTCGGCGTTCTTGTACTTGTCGGAAACAAGTATCACGGGCACGGGGTTGGTCGTGTGTGCTGTGAAGGGCGAGCCGTCGTCCGAAAGTAGCTTGTCGGCGTTGCCGTGGTCGGCGGTGACAATCGCCGCGCCGCCCATCGAAAGTATCTTGTCGCACACCTTTTTAACGCATTCGTCAACGGTGTGAACTGCCTTTTCGGCGGCAGGAATTACGCCCGTGTGACCTACCATGTCGCAGTTTGCAAAGTTTAAAATTATTGCGTCGAACTCGCCGCTGTCAAGCTCTTCCAAAACCTTGTCGGTCACGAGGTATGCGCTCATCTCGGGCTGCAAGTCGTATGTCGCAACCTTGGGTGAGGGGATAAGGTCGCGCACTTCGTTTTCGTTGGGCGCCTCAACGCCGCCGTTGAAGAAGAATGTTACGTGCGCGTACTTTTCGGTCTCGGCAATTCTCAGCTGTTTTTTGCCCATCTTTGCAAGGTATTCGCCCAAAGTGTTGTCGAGCGTCGTCTTTGGAAAGGCAATTTCAACGTTCTTGTACTCCGCATCGTAAACGGTAAAGCATACGTAAACGGGTGCAAGGAAGCCGGTCTTTCTCTCAAAAGCCGTGCCCTTGGGAACGATGAACGGATCCTGCGAAACTGCGCGGGTAATCTCCCTCGCGCGGTCGGGGCGGAAGTTGAAGCAAATAACGCTGTCGCCCTTCTCCAAAAGTCCTATGGGCTTGCCGTTTTCGCATACCTTTATGGGCTTGATAAATTCGTCGGTCACGCCCTCTTCGTAGCTCTCGTGAACGGCGGCAACGGGGTCGGTGCACTGCTTGCCCTCGCCGAGGGTGAGCATATCGTAAGCCTTTTCAACGCGGTCCCAGTTGTTGTCGCGGTCCATGGCGTAATATCTGCCGACTACGGAGGCGACTTTGCCGCAGCCTATATTTGCCATATGCTCCTGCAATTGGGCGATGAATCCCGCTCCGCTCGTGGGCGAAACGTCGCGCCCGTCCATGAAGCAGTGAACGTAAACGTCTTTAACGCCGCGCTTTTTAGCCATGTCCAAAAGTGCGAATATGTGGGTTATGTGGCTGTGAACGCCGCCGTCCGAAACCAGCCCGTAAAGGTGCAGCTTTTTGCCGTCTTTGGCGTTGTCCATCGCCTTGATGAGGGCGGGGTTTTCAAAAAAGTCGCCGTCCTGTATGGATTTGGTAATCTTAGTTAAGTCCTGATAAACTATTCTGCCGGCGCCCATGTTGAGGTGACCTACCTCGCTGTTGCCCATCTGCCCGTCGGGCAGACCTACCGAAAGTCCGCTCGCGCCGAGGGTGGCGGAGGGGTAGCGTTTTTCAAGCTCGGCAATGTTCTTGCTGCCGTCAAGGGCTATTGCGTTGCCGGGTCCCGCGGGCGCAATGCCGTAGCCGTCCATAATGATCAGTGCGTAGGGCACTTTCTTAGCCATAAAATTCTCCTTTGCGCTCCCTTTGCCTCGCGGAGGCAAAAGCCGCCGCGCCCTTGTCTTAAAGGGGCGCGCAATAGGCTCTGCCGCGCAGAGCGGCTTAAAGGGAGGTTAATCAATAAATTTTTTTACAATAATATTATAAACCAAATTGCCCGCACATAGCAACTTAATTGCAATTAATTTTTAAAGGCGGCGCGCAAAATTTTTGCGCGCCGCCTTTTTGCAGTTTTTATGTCTTTTAGCTGCAATCGCAAAAGTAATGATTATAAAAAGTGCGGAGCCAAAACTTGGCTGCGCACTTTTTATATAATATTGAAAATATTTTTAATTATTTGTCGTAGTTTACTATGGTTGCAAAGTCGAGCTTCAACGAAGCGCCGCCGATGAGTCCGCCGTCGATGTCGGGCTGAGCCATCAGACCCTTGCAGTTTTTGGCGTTCATCGAGCCGCCATACTGAATGACAACTTCCTGCGCGCACTTGGGGCAGAAAAGTTCGCCTATCGTCTTTCTTATGTATGCAATGGTCTCCTGCGCCTGCTCGTCGGTGGCGGTGCGCCCCGTGCCGATAGCCCATACGGGTTCGTAGGCAATTACAACTTTGGTTACGTCATCAACGTTTGCAAGCCCGTCTTTAAGCTGCTTATAAAGCACCTTTTCGGTAACGCCGCCTTCGCGCTCTTCAAGCGTTTCGCCGACGCATACTATGGGGGTGATGCCGTGCGCAAGCGCCGCAAGCGTGCGCTTGTTCACGCCTTCGTCGGTCTCGCCGAAGTACTGCCTTCTTTCGCTGTGACCGATAATGGCGTACTTAACGCCGTACTCATTGAGCTGCGCGCACGAAATTTCGCCCGTGTAAGCTCCGCTCTCCGCCCAATGCACGTTTTCGGCGCCTATGGCAATGTTGCTGCCCTCGGCAGCCTTGGTCATGGCGGGGATGAGTATGGCGGGCACGCAAAGGGCGACGTCGCAGTTTGCGTCCTTTACGAGTGGTTTAAGCTCTTCAATGAGCTTTGCGCCGCTCTCGGCGGTCATGTTCATTTTCCAGTTTCCTGCAATTAAAGGTCTACGCATAATTTCTCCTCTATCTTTGTCTTATAAATTTAAACAACTTGCATTAACAACAACGCCGCGGCGACGATGTCGCCGCGGCATATCAATGTAGTTATATCGCGATTAATTTGTGTTAAACTTTGTCGTTTAGACAAGCAATGCCGGGAAGGGTCTTGCCTTCGAACAGTTCAAGCGAAGCGCCGCCGCCCGTCGAAATGTGTGTAACCTTGTCTGCAAAGCCGAGTTGCTGAATGGCTGCCGCGCTGTCGCCGCCGCCGATTATCGTGGTTGCCTTTCCGTAAACGTCTGCAAGCGCCTGTGCAACGGCGATCGTGCCCTTTGCAAGGGTGGGGTTCTCGAATACGCCCATGGGACCGTTCCAGATTACCGACTTGGCGCCGTGAATGGCTTCGGCGTAGAGCTCTCTCGTCTTTTCGCCGATGTCCATGCCCATCTTGTCCGCGGGGATGGCGTTCGAGGGAACGGTTTCAACCTCTACGGGCGCGTCGATGGGATCGGGGAAGGAGGTGGTCACTACCGTATCGATGGGCAGAAGAAGCTTTTTGCCCAGCTTTTCAGCCTTTTCCATCATTTCTTTGCAGTAGTCTATCTTCTCTTCGTCGAGAAGGGAGGTGCCCACTTCATAACCCTTTGCTTTGAGGAAGGTGTATGCCATGCCGCCGCCGATGATAAGCGTGTCGCACTTTTCAAGCAGGTTGGAAATAACGCCCAGTTTGTCGGCAACCTTTGCGCCGCCGAGAATGGCAACGAAGGGGCGCTGGGGATTTTCAAGCGTGTCTGCCATTACGGAAAGTTCCTTTTCGATGAGGAAGCCGCATACAGCCGTCTTGATGATGCCGTATTCAACGATGGCTGCGGTGGATGCGTGGCTGCGGTGAGCCGTGCCGAACGCGTCGTTTACATAAATTTCTGCATCATACGCCAGCGCTTTGCAGAAGTTGATTTCTTTCTTTTCTTCTTCCCAGTGGAAGCGGAGGTTTTCAAGGAGAACGGCTTCGCCGTCTTTAAGCGCGTCGCGCTTAGCCTTCGCGTCGGGACCTATAACGTCGTGAGCAAACGTAACCTTGCCGCCGAGCAGCTCGTTGAGCCTCTTGGCAACGGGTTCGAGGGTGAGCTTTTTGGGCTCGTCCTTCTTTGCTTTTTCAATTATTTCTTCCTTTGTGGCTTCGCCGGCGTCAACCTTCTTCTGGTCTTTTTTGTTGAGTTTGACTTCGTCGGAGAAAATGGAGTGCGGTTTGCCCATGTGCGAGCAAAGGGTTACCCTTGCACCTTTTTCAAGAAGGTATTTGATCGTGGGCAGCGCGCCGATAATTCTGTTTTCGTCAGTGATCACGCCGTCTTTCATGGGGACGTTGAAGTCGCAGCGGCAGAGCACTTTCTTGCCTTTGAAATCTTTAATGTCCGTAATCGACATTTTGTTCATAAGAATATCGCTCCTTAAAATAAATATTTTTTTATCGGTTTTATTATAAATAATAAAAGGACGGTTGTCAATTGTTTGGCGCGTGGTTTGTCCGCGCAAATTTCAATAAAAACGCGATAATAGTTTTTGTTTAAAAAATGCGCAAAATCATTGTACAAAAATGTGCCGCTATGGTATAATGCTTGTGTATAAATTTTCGGACGGACGTCAAAATTATGAAAACAGGCATTGTGGGACTGGGTCTTATAGGCGGTTCGCTCGCGCTGGCGCTGCGCCGCGCGGGGTATTTCGTCGTCGGCAAAAACCGTTCGCTCGCGTCCGTCGAATACGCCCTTTCGCACGGCGTCATAGACGCCGCGGCGGACGATGTGTCTGACTGCGACGTCGTGTTCGTCGCGCTCCCGCCCGAAGCCGCGGCGGAATATATCTGCACCGCGCCCTTTAAAGAGGATGCGGTCGTCGCCGACATTTGCGGCGTAAAGCGGTATATCGAGCGCGAAGTTCTTGCCCGCCGCCCTTCACTTAAATACGTCGGCACTCACCCCATGGCGGGCAAGGAGGTTTCGGGCGTCGAAAACGCCTGCGCCGACCTTTTCGATAAAGCCTCCATGGTGCTTACCTCAAATATATACACCGATCAACGCGCTTACGCGCTCATAAAAAAGCTCGTAAAAGACATGGGCTTTCTGCGCATGGTCGAGTGTTCCGCCGCCGTCCACGACCAAAAGATAGCTTACACCTCGCAGCTCGCGCACGTCGTTTCAAGCTGCTACGTCAAGGACGGGCAGATAGAAGGCTGCCTCGGCTTTACGGGCGGCAGCTTTCAGGATATGACGAGAATTGCGGGCGTCGACGAAAACGTGTGGACGGAGCTTTACCTTAAAAATTCCGACAATCTTTGCGGCAATATCCGTCAGCTTGCGGCTCATCTGTGCGAGGTCGCCGACGCGATAGAGGGGGGAGAGGCTCAGTCGCTCAAAGCTCTGCTCCGCGCCGGTCGCGAACAGTTCGAGGAGCGCAAGAACAATTCCTTCCAGGGCAAAGATATAGTTACAACACTGTTGAAATAATGGTATATATGCACTGCACAGCGCTTATTTCACCCGTCAAAAACTACTGTTATATAATCTTATAAATTCAAGAGGTGTCATTTTGGCTCTTTCAATATTCAATAAAAACAGATATGAGGTCGAAAACGCAAAGTTTATCTCCGACAGGGCGTTCTATCTCGTCGTTGCGGCGGCATTGCTCTTCGGCTTTGCCGTCAACGCGCTCGAAGTCGTCTTTCTTGCCGACATTGTCGTGACGTGGAACCCAATAGTTTTCCTTGTAGTCTATCTTATACTCGCAATAGGCGGCGTATGTATAAATGCATTCAGCCGCAATCCCGCATTAAGTTTTATCGGCTATTGCATGGTTGTGCTGCCCATAGGCGCGCTGCTCGCCATGGTCGTGCCCGCATATTCCATAGGAGTCGTGCGCTCGGCGTTCATTGTTACGACAATTCTCGCAGTAATTTTCGGTTTGCTCGCCGTAATGTACCCCAAAATCTTCTATTCGATGTGGAAAGTGCTCGCCGTCAGCCTGCTCATAGCCCTAATATGGTCGCTCGTTGCAATGTTTACGGGCAACTATTTCTCGTCGGGCTATGTCTGGCTCGACTGGGTAGTCGTCCTCGTGTTCTGCTGCTACGTGGGGTTCGACGTCGCCCGCGCTTACGCTCGTCCCAAAACACTCGACAACGCGGTGGATTCCGCCTGCGGACTGTATCTCGACCTCATAAATATATTCATCCGCCTGCTGGCTATTTTCGGTCGCCGTGACTGATTGCCGTCTTTCGATATCTTCCCGCGGGGACGGGTGGGAAAGCAATGTTGTGCAGCGCGCCAGAATGAATATTGAAGGTTCGCTCGTCAGCATATATTACGAGCTCGACGGCGACGAATGTACGTTGATTTTAAGTCCAGTCCGCGCCGAGCAGGTGCGCAAGGGCGGGGTGAATATTAAAATTTCCTTTGCGGAGGGCGCAAAGACTGCCTGCATATTAGGCGAGGAGGACTTGCGCGGCGGTTACGCCGTGTATACCGAAAGCTACGAATGCATTGTCGGCGCAAAGGGCGTAAGCGCCCGCATAAAATACCGCTCGGGCGACGACGGCGAAAAAATAAATCTTAAAGTCCGCGCCCTTGCAATACAATGAAAAAAAGCGCGGCATAAGGGGCGTTGCCCCGCACATATGCCGCGGTTAATAAAATATCTATCACTAAAATATTTATAAGGATTTTCAAATGAAAATACAGTATCTCGGTCACTCGTCGTTCAAGCTTACCGAAAGCACGGGTATAAGCGTTGTTACCGACCCGTATGACGACTCCGTCGGCTATCACATGCCTGAAACTGACGCCGACGCCGTAACCGTTTCCCATCATCATTACGATCACGACGCCATTTCAAAAGTTAAAGGCAATCCCGTGGTGCTCGACAAGGAAACGGGCTACATTTTAAAAGACAGCGTGGAAATAAGCTCTATAATGAGCTTTCATGATGATTGCCGCGGCAAAAAGCGGGGCGAAAATATCATCTTCAAATTCCGCATGGACGGTCTCGACGTCTGCCATCTCGGCGATCTCGGCGAGGACTGTTCGTCCGATTTAATCGAAATGATTCTGCCCGTAAACGTGCTCATGATACCCGTCGGCGGCAACTATACAATAGACGCGAAGATGGCAAAGGAATATGTCGACAGAATTATGCCCGACATAGTCATCCCCATGCACTACCGCGCAAAGGGGTGCAAACTCGATATCGATAAAGTCGATGATTTTATCGACGAATTCGACGGCGAAAACGTTGTAATTGCCGAAACGGGCGATGAAATCGAAATCTCGCGCGACGACCTCGACGGTGAACAGACGACCATAATCGTCATGGAGAACGGCCAGTAAGTGAGTCAAATTCTAGAAAATCTTACAAAAAAACTTAATGCCTGCGGCATACATACTTTGCGCCAGCTCGGCAGGGCTGTGGGCGTATACAGCCCCACCAATAAAAAGAAGGAAGAATTGATAGCCGATATAATCGCCATCGCTTCCGACCGTGCCGATCCCGCCGAAGTAAACCACCGCGGCGCCCCCCCAAAGTCAGAGGAATATGACAAAGATTTGCTCGCCGAAGTCGAGCGCTGCCGCAGATATTACGCGGGTCTCACCCCGGACATGCCTGCCGCGCAGGCGCCTCTTCCGTCGGGCGTGGCTTCACCGTCGGCGAAAGAGGCGGGCGAGGTGTTTTCGGGCGTCCTCGAAAACGACGATAAATTTTGGTTTGTCCGTACGCGGGACATGCAGATATGCCCCGAGGAGGACGTGTTCGTCCACTCTTCATTCATAACCCGTTTCAAGCTCCGCGCGGGCGATTTTATAGTCTGCAAAGCCGCGCGCCGCGCGCAGGGCGAGCCGCCCGCCGCCGAATATATAGTTTCGGTCAACGGCGTCGAACCTGAAAGTTTGTGCCGCGTGCCGTTTGAAAGTTTAACTCCCTGTTATCCCGACAAGCGACTCACCCTCGAATATAAGGGCTGTTCGCTCACGGAGCGCGCCATCGATCTTTTTTCGCCCGTCGGCAGGGGGCAGCGCGCTCTCGTTTTTTCGCCGCCGAAAGCAGGAAAAACTACTTTGCTCAGGCATATAGCGCTGGCAATCACAAAAAATCATCCCGATTACAGAATAATTGCCGCGCTCATCGACGGGCGTCCCGAGGAGGTTTCCGATTTTTCGGAGACTTTAAAGGGCGCTGAAATAACATATTCTACGTTCGATCGCGGCGATTCATATCACATACGCACGGCAAATCTTGCCCTCGCCCGCTCAAAATCGATTGCGGAATCGGGCGGCAATGCCGTTCTTCTTCTCGACGGAATAACGGCGCTGTCCCGCGCACATGCCAATTTATCGCATGGTTCCGGCACATTCGGCGCGTCGGGAACTGATTTTCAGGCTCTCATGGCAGTCAAACGCTACTTCGGCGCGGCGCGCAATACTTCTGGCGGCGGCTCGCTCACTATAATTGCCGCGGCTGTCATCGGCACGGGCAGTGAATTCGACGACGCCGTATGCGAAGAGCTCAGATTTGCCGCAAATATGGAAATATCGCTGTCCGCCGAGCTTGCACGCGGACGAGTTTTTCCCGCAATGGATATTCTTTCGTCTGGCGCACGCAGGGAAGATCTGTTGCTTTCCCCCGGGGAGCTCGATTGCGTCTGCGCCGTCCGTTCGTCGCTTGCCGAAGGGCTCGGAGCGCGCGATATCTTCGGCGCAATGTCACATACGCAAAATAACGCGGAGTTTGTCCGCGACGGCGCGCAAATATTGCAGAGTATAAGAAATGATAGATAAAAGCGTATTCACGGACAGAGTCCGCATAACAATCAAATCGGGCGACGGCGGCGACGGAATGAACTCGTTCAAGTCGTTCAAGGGAAAGCCCGCCTGCGGCCCTGACGGCGGCGACGGCGGCAAGGGGGGGGACGTCTATCTCCTCGCCGACAGGTCTATGAACGACCTACTCTCTTTCCGGTTCACCAACAAATATGTGGCGGGCAACGGCGAGCGCGGCGGCACAAACCGCTGTTCTGGCAAGGGCGGCGCCGACATTGTGATCAAAGTACCCGTCGGCACCATCGTGCGCGATTACGAAACCAAGACGATAATCTGCGACATGTTCCGCGACGGAGATAAAAAGCTGCTCGCAGAAGGCGGAAGGGGCGGCAAGGGCAACGTTCGCTTTACAACCGCCCGCAGGCACGCCCCCAACTTTGCGCAAAAGGGTGAAAAGACCGAAGAACACATCGTCCTTTTGGAGCTCAAAGTCATCGCCGACGTCGGCATAATAGGTTTTCCCAACGTCGGCAAATCCACCTTGCTTTCCAAAATTTCTGCCGCGCGCCCCAAAATCGCAAACTACCATTTCACCACGCTCTCGCCCAATCTCGGCGTGGTCAAGTATTACGAAAATTCCTTCGTCGCGGCGGACATTCCCGGGCTCATAGAGGGCGCTTCGCAGGGCGCGGGGCTGGGACACGACTTTTTAAAGCACATCGAGCGCACGCGCATGCTCTTGCATGTCGTCGACGTTTCGGGCATAGAGGGGCGCGACCCCGTTGAAGATTTCAAAAAAATCAACGCCGAACTTAAAGGCTATTCGCACAAGCTCGCCGAGCTTCCGCAGGTAATCGCGCTCAATAAGTGCGACATATTCGGCGCCGAGGAAAATGTAAAGGCGTTCAAAAAGGCTTACGGCAAAAAGTATAAAATATATTGCATCTCCGCCATCGACGGCGGTGGAACGGAGGAGCTCATCGCGGGTATATTTGACGTATTGAAGGAACTCCCGCCCGTTCAGCCTGTCGAGGCAGACGAAAGTTTCACCTACCGTAGAAGCGGCGATCTCGATTTTGAAATTTATGTCGACGACGACGGCGCTTACGTCGTTGTGGGCAGCCTTGTCGACATGCTCTGCCGCAACGTGTCCTTAAATGATCCCGATTCCATGGCATATTTCCAGAAGATTCTGCGCGAAAAGGGCGTAATTGCCAAGCTCAACGCCATGGGCATAAAGGAAAAGGACACAGTCGTCGTCGGCGACGTGGAGTTTGAATTTGTGAATTAGTTAACGCGCATTATGCATAGGGGGATATGCACCAATGCGCCGTTATTTGAGGGCGCTGCCCTCTGTGGCGCAATTTTAAAGTGCCGTACATTCATATAATTGCGCCACATTCACCCGCTGAGGTCGAGGTATCGACAAATTGTGTTGCGCTGCGTGAAGGCGCGACTTCACTTGCGCCGTTAAAATGTTTAAAAATCGCTCAAATCGTACTCGCCGTAAGCGGCTCCGTGCGATTTGCAGCGAGGTGCTGTGGTCGGCGGAGCTTAACGGCAGAAGTTAATTCCGCCTACGCCGCTCGGCGTTAATTATTAAATAATTTTACCTTAATTAATTAATATATATTTTCGCTATTCACATGCAATACGCTGCGCAGCGAGGTGCTGCTGTCGGGCGGTGTTTAACGGCAGAAGTCGATGGGTTTGTCATTTCGACCGAAGCATACAAAGTATGCGCAGCGGAGAAATCTATCCGCAAATAAAATTAATCATAAATGTCGTTCGCCATTGGATATCCTGCGGCGAATGCGAAAATACAACAGGAAATAATATATGTCGCTTTCATCAAAACAACGCAGTAAATTAAAGGCTCTCGCCGCAAACATTCAGCCCGTCGGGCAGGTCGGCAAGGAGGGCATAGGCGAAAATATGCTCAAAAGCTTTTCGGATTGCCTCGATGCGCGCGAACTCATTAAGGTCTCTATTCTCGAAAATGCCGAAGGCGACCCCAAACAGCTCGGTCACGAGCTTGCCGAAAGGCTGGGCGCCGAGTGCGTCATAGTCATCGGCAGAAAAGCCGTCATTTATCGACGCTCGCCCCGAAAGAATTTTGAACATATTCAATTGGACTGATTTTAAAAGGTTATTTGACCAGATATAAAAGGGCGCGGAGCGCAAATTTTGCGCTCCGCGCCCCAAAAATGTATTCCTGCCTTAAAATAAAGTATTTTTTACGCAAAAAGTCAGTCTCTCTTGCCGAATATAAGACACACGGCGGCAAAAATGAGCATGATCCCGCCCGCTATGATGTAGTAGACGGGGAAAAATGTAAAATAACTGAACGCCGTCAGCCACAGCCCGCACCAGAACAGCCGCCCCGCGTTGGCGCGTTTTATCGCGCCTTTAAGTGCTTCGCGCAGTTTTGGCTTCGCTGCCTCGGCAAAGGGATATTTTTCCGGCAGAGCGCCCATATCTTCAAGTTTGTCAAAAATCTCGTCTGAGGTGACGACCTGCGCCCCCGCTATCGAGGCAAATTTTTTCGCGTCGTCGGTCGCGCCGTTGCACGCCACAATCTTTTTTTTGTCGCTCTCAAAGGCGATTGCCCCGCATATATCGTTTGGCGATAGGGGCTGCGGGGTAAATTTGGGTATATAAATGCTCTCCCCGCGCAAAACGCGCGCGCCTTCTGCCGTTCCCCCGAGCGCTTTGGCAATTATGCCTGCGGCGGCGTCGGGCGAAAGAGTGCAAAGGTAAGTTGCAAAATTGCGTCTGCGGCTCATTCCCGCGCCGTATGCCGCAGCCTTGCCGCGCTTTGCATTCAAACGCAAAAACGCCAGCGCTCCGAACAGCAAAAACGCCGCGATGCCCAACCCCAGTCCCAGCGCGGGGTTTTTTGTGTAAAATCTCACTGCGGTAAAAATGAGCGCAAACGCGCATAATGCCGAAAGCGCGCTGTCGGCTATCACAGCAAAAAAACTTATCCTCTTCATACCTCTATTTATTGCCTCATGCGGCTTTTTTTAAAGGTATATATATCAAATTTTTTTCATAAAATATGTGTCGTATAGTACTTTTCGGCGGCGCTTTCAACCCCGTCCACAGGGAGCACGTCGCCATAGCCGAGGCGGCTGTCAAAACGCTGTCGCCCCAAAAATTGATAATAATCCCGACGGCGGTCAGTCCGCACAAGTCGGGCGGACTTTCTGCCCCCGCGGAGGACAGGCTGAAAATGTGCAGCACAGCCTTTGCGCACATTCCATGCGCCGAGGTCAGCGACTACGAAATTTCTCAGGGCGGAATAAGCTATTCTTACCTCACTTGTCGCCATTTCAGGCAGCTCTACCCAGAAGCCGAGCTCTATTTCCTCGTCGGCGGCGACATGCTCGCAAGCTTCCCCTCGTGGAAGAACCCGCGCGAAATTCTCTCTTGCGTCCGCCTCGCGGCGGCTGCGAGGGAGAGCGGCGACGACTTTTCCGCATATAAAAAGGCGGTGGAGGGGCAGTTCGGCACCAAGGTCAAAAGCGTGCACTACGTCGGCGAAAAGGTTTCGTCCACCCGGGTGCGCGCGCTCGCCTGCCTCGGCGAGGATATAAGCGCGTATGTTTTGCCCGCCGTCGGGCAATATATAAAAAGAGCGGGGCTGTATTTCGACGGCAACCTCGCGCGCGCAAAGCATCTTGAAAAGCCTTCGCGCTGGCATCATTCGGTAAGGGTGGCGGCAATGTGTGCGGAAAACGCCCGCCGCGCCTCCATAACCGAAAAGGACGCAATAACCATGGGCGCCCTGCACGACGCCTCCAAAAACCTCCCCAAGGACAGCCCCTACTTAAAGGACTTCGTCCCGCCCGAGGGCGTTCCCTCGCCCGTCATGCACCAGTATTCGGGCGCCTACGTCGCCCAAAAATTTTTCGGCGTGACGGACGAAAATCTTTTAAACGCCATTCGTTACCACACGAGCGGCAGGGCGGGCATGTCCGATGCGGAAATTTTGCTGTATCTTTGCGACATGTTGGAGGAGGGACGTTCCTTCCCGGGCGTCGAACGGCTGCGCGCCGTATTCACAAAGGACATGCAGCTGTGCATGCTTCTGTCCCTTCAACACCAGGTAGATTATCTTCGCTCCACGGGAGGCGACATTTATCCCCTTACTAAACAGGCATATCTGTATTTAAAGGAAAAACTTACATGACATCCAAAGAAAAATGTTTATTGATCTGTCGGCTTCTGTCCGACAAAAAAGCGGGCGACATCGTGTATATCGACGTCGCCGAAAAGACTTCGCTGTGCGACTATTTCATAGTTTGCAGCGGCAGATCGTCAACGCAGGTTAAATCGCTCGCTGAAAATCTCGAAGAAAAGCTCGAAAAAGAGTACGGCGAAATGCCCCGCCGCAGAGAGGGAGTGCGCGAGGGCAGGTGGGCGGTCGTCGACTATGCCGACGTAATCGTCCATATTTTCAGCGACGAAGAGCGCGACTTTTATAATCTCGAACGCCTTTGGGAAGACGGCAAAAACATCGTGCGCTATACGGACTGAGCAATTTTTCGCTTGCCGCACGGTTTGGTTTTTCAGCCGCCGCGCGCCGTCAGTCTCAAACACCGTGCGCGCAAAATAGTCATTTGTCGTCGTCTGAAAAATTTATTTTGCGGGGCGCGCCGTAATTTCCGCGCGTGCGCTTCTTTTCCACAATGTAATACACGGGCTTTTGTGCCTTTTCCTGCTTCGGCGGCTTTTTTTCCTCGGCGGGCGGCTTGGGTTTAAGGCTTTCAAACCCTATTTTAGCCAGCTTGAAAATTACAACCGCCGCAAAACAGCAGGCAAACAGCAAAACCATATACAAAAATCCTTGGGCTGCCATGGTTACATACTACACCTTTACCCGGCGTTGTATTTTGCAAATTAAAGTATAAAGGAGTGTTTTTATGCAGAATAACCAGACCTCTGCCGAAGGTACCCCTGCCGCGCAGCAGGTGATGACGGGCGAGGAGCTCGCCCAGTTCGAGCAGTTTAAAAAAATCAAACTTTTGGAGCAGACGCGCGCCCGCATTTCTAAGGTGGAATGCGATAATCTTTCGCCGGTAGCTTCCAGGGCGGAGCTTAAAAATCTCTGCCGCGAATCCGAAAGACTCGGGCTGGGTGCAATCGTCGTGTTGCCTGTATTCATCAAACCATGCGTGGCATATCTCGGCAGCGACCCCAAGTGTTCGCTCGTGTCGGTGGTTTCCTATCCCCACGGCAGCGATACAACCCAAAGCAAATCGGCGGCGGTCAAGCGCGCCGTAAAGGACGGCGTGGACGAGGTCGAAGTTTACGCGCCCGTATCCGCCATAAAGGAGGGCAACCTCGTCTATTTCAAGCGCGAGTGCAAAAAACTTTTAAGGGCGGCAAAGCCCCGCGCCCTGCGCATAGTGCTCGACTGCTCCTACCTCGACGAAAAGGAGCTCATCCGCGCCTGCAACTGCATCGCCGACTGCGGTGTTAACTTCGTGCGGCTTGTCAACGCCGGCGGGCTTTCGGCAATTGCTTCGGCAAAGACGGCTCTGCGCGGCAAAAGCAATTTAAAGGCAGATGCGCACACCTTAGCCGAAATGGAGGAGGCGGAAGCCCTGGGCGTTTCCTTCGTCAACTGCAACGGCGCGGTAGAAATTTGCTCTCGTATGCTCGCCCAGGCTCAGACCGGGGAATGAACAAATTGGCGAGCAATTAACCGAAAATTAGCAATTAAGTTTAATAATAAATAAGCCGTCGGCGACCGCTTTCATCGGTCGCCGACGGCTTATTTTGCCGCGTTTATATGTCCATGGAAAATAAATCGTTGGCTTCAATGTCAAAAACCCAAATTAAATTAAAAATATCATATATGCCGGGCTCGGTTCTTCCCTGTTCCCAATTCGCATACGTGCTTACGGCTACGCCCAGTTTATTTGCAACGTCTTTTTGCGAAAGCTGTTTTTCCTGCCTCAGCTCTTTGAGCCGCTGGGAAAAGATATTTTTTATCTCTTCGGCGCGGTTGCGCTTTGTCCCGCCCAGTACTTCATTCAGCACATCTTTATTTTGCATAAATATATTCCTATCGCGCGTTCGGTCGAAATGACAAAGAAAAAAGTTGTCTGCAAGGAAAGAAAGGGTAGAAGAATACCGCCAGATTGCGGAGCATGGCAGCGGCGACACGCCGCATGTCATTTCGACTAAGCCCGACTTAGTCGGGCGTATGGAGAAATCTTGCTTTCACCGCACGATAATTATCCTGTCCCTCGCTCGGGTTATCGCCGTGTAAAGCCAGCGGTGCGCGTCCTCCTTAAAGGCGTAGCTCTCATCAAAGACGATAACGCTCTCAAATTCCGAACCTTGCGCCTTATGGCAGGAAATGCAATATCCGTATTCAAACCTGTTCAGCGTAAAAACGCCCTTTGGGTTGCCCTCTTCGTCGAACTTTTCAAAGTAGTCGCCGTGGCGGTAGCGGTACTCGCCCGTTATGAATATGCCCGCGTCGAAGGGCAGGGCTTCGGGACACTTTTCGTCCAGAAAGTCGGGCTTGAACTGCGTAAAGCCCATATAATTCGCCTCGTCGTAAAAGGGGTCTATCGCCCGCCCTATTATGCCGTTGACAAGGTTGAATTTCATCTCGTCGTCTATGTACTGCTCCCAGTTGTTCACCGTGCATATCAGCTTTTCGCCGTCCTTCGGCAGCCCCGAATAGCCGTATATCGCGCGCACTTCGTCGTTTACTTTAACGCGCGTCTTGTTCAGCCCGCAGATAATCTGCTCCGCGCGCACCAGCAGTTTTTTTCTGCGCTCGCCCGTAAAATTCCTGCGGCTCAGCACAAACGCCTTGTTGCCGTAGTTGCCGTAAGGTATGTGCCTGCCCTCGCGGGCGAGGGAGGAAAGGTAAATGATGGGGTTGTCCTGCGCCTGCCGCACTATCGATTTAAGGCTGTAATCGGGATTTTTAAGGTATGTGTTGAACCCCTCAACGGGCGGCAGCTGGCTGTCATCGCCGCACAAAAGCACTTTTACGCCAAAGTTTAAAATGTCAAACATCACCTCGTCCGAAACCATGCTCGCCTCGTCGAGGACGATAAGTTTAATGCCCTTGTCAATGCTCTCGCGGCGGCGGAAGGTCAGCTTCTCAATCTTTACCTGTTTTCCGTTAAGCACAATTTCCTGCTGCTCGACGATAGACTGGTAAATCAGCCTGTGCATCGTACATGCGGGTATGCCCTTTTTGATGAGCACGGTTGCCGCCTTACCAGTCGGAGTGACGAATGCGGCGCTGTCGTCGGGCACCAGTTCAAGCCGCTCGCACACGGCGTGCCGCAGCAGCGAAGTTTTGCCCGTGCCGGCAAAGCCCGTCAAAACAAAGGTCTGCCTCGTCGAGTGGTAAAACCAGTGCGCTATTAAGTTTTCGGCTTCCACCTGCTCGGCGGTCAGTTCATAAGGCATACCAATATTGTACACCCGAACATAAGTTTTTGGCAACCTTTTGCGCTACAATATTCGCGCAAACTTTGCAATAAAAACGTTAAAAAACTTTATTTAATAAATTTTGTGTAAAAATTATTTATGTGTTTTAGGGCTTTAAAATTATACGCCGTTTATTGACTAAGCGCGCGCTTTGGTATATAATATAAAAGTACTAAATGCGCCGCGCGCAGTCACAAGTGCGCAGGGCGCAATTTTTCGGAGGTAAAGGATGGCTTACAAGACCAAGGAATGGCGCAACTCCATGCGCGTCACAGTCGATTACAATTACATGATGTCCGCAACGCTCGGCGACAAGGGCATCAAGGACAGCCAGCTCAAAGCCGTAAAGGCAAAGGCAGAGGATGCGTTCAACTACGTGCAGGAAAACCGCGGCAGGGACGACCTTTTCATGGGCTGGACGGAACTTCCCTACAATCAGGACGCGATAGTTGCCGATATTCTCGCCACCGCAAAGGAAATAAGAAGAAAGTTTAAATATTTTGTCGTGCTCGGCATAGGCGGTTCGGCGCTCGGTCCCATAATGGCTTTCAACGCGCTCTGCCATCTTCACTATAACGAACTTCCCCCCTCAAAGCGCAGGGGTCCCAAATTCTATGTCGAAGACAACGTCGACCCCGTCCGCATGGCGGCGCTTCTGGACGTAATCGAACCCGAAAAGACGTGCTTCAACGTCATCTCCAAGTCAGGCGCCACGTCCGAAACGATGACCCAGTACCTGATTATTTCGGATATTTTAAAGCAAAAGGGCGTAAACGTCGCCGACAACATGATTTTTACCACCGACGCGGCGCGCGGCAATCTTTTGAAGATAGACGACGCCTTCGGCGGCGTCATTAAAAAATACGTCCTGCCCGACGGCGTGGGCGGCAGGTTCTCCGAACTCTGCCCCGTGGGTCTGCTCCCCGCTGCCGTGCTCGGCATCGACATAAAGGGTATGCTCGCGGGCGCGGCTTACATGGACGGACTGTGCTCCAAGCCCTCGATTTCCAAAAACCCCGCACTCGCATGCGCGGCTCTTCAATACATCACCATGAACGAGGGCAAGAACATCAACGTCCTCATGCCCTATTCTGACAACTTGAAGCTCATGGCAGACTGGTACTGCCAGCTTTGGGCGGAATCTTTGGGCAAGGCTGTCGATTACGACGGCAACGTAGTCAACGCGGGCACCACGCCCGTAAAGAGCTTAGGCGTAACCGACCAGCATTCGCAGGTTCAGCTTTATATCGAAGGCCCTTACGACAAGGTCATAACCTTCATCTCCGTCGGCGAATATGCAACCCGTATGCCCATACCCCACGGCTGCGAGGACATTCCCGACGTGGGCTTCCTCGGCGGTCACACCATGCAGGAGCTCATCCAGGCAGAAAATAAGGCAACGGCTTACGCCCTCGCCATGGCGGGCAGAATGAATTACACCATAAATATGCCCGCGGTAAACGCCTTCACTCTCGGTCAGCTCATGTACATGCTCGAACTCCAAACGGCTTACACGGGCGCAATGCTCAACATCAACACCTTTAACCAGCCCGGCGTTGAAAACGGCAAAAAGGCGACGTTTGCCCTGCTCGGAAAAAAGGGCTACGAGGAAAAGAAGAAGGAGATCGATTCGGCTCCCCAGGCGCAGGATAAATACATTGTGTAATGAAAGCCGAAAACTTCTGCCGCGAACTGCCGCAGGGCTATAAAGAGGTGTACCGCATAGACGCCAAGTCGCGCAAGTGGAGCATAATTTTCACTGTCGGTTCGTTTATAATGGCTCTCGCAATCATTTTGCCCTGTCTGGTCGCCGTCGATTTTGGCGGCGCGGGGTGGAGCAGTACAGATATTTATATCGCCGCCGCTGTTCTTATCGTCAGCATTGTCGTTTATATAATTGCGCACGAGCTTACGCACGGCATCGCATATAAGGCGCTGACGGGCAGCAAGCTGACCTTCGGCATATCGCTGACCGTCGCATTCTGCGGAGTGCCCGATATTTACGTAAACCGCAAAACGGCGCTCATCGCGCTGCTCGCGCCCTTCACGGTGTTCAGCGTTGTGTTTTGCGCGCTCGCAGCATGGCTATACTTTGTAAACCCCGTCTATTACGGCGTGGCAATCATTCTTCTGGGACTGCATTTCGGCGGCTGCATCGGCGACCTTTTCACGGCGATTCTGCTCATATTCAAGCTTAAAAACGGTGCGCTCTTAATGCGCGACACGGGTCCCGAGCAGACTTTTTATCTGCCTGAGGTTTCATAAAACAAAAGATAAATAATGCAAAAGACAAAAGGGGCGGGCGCCTATCGCGCCCGCCCCCGAATTTACCCATAAAAAGAGGTCTTCAATGAGTTGGTATTTGATTTTTATAATAGTAATCGCGGCAACGATAGTCGCCGCTGCGGCGCTCGTTTTCGCGCTTGCGCTGTATGCGCACAGGCTGGTTTTCGGCAGGCGCATGAACAGAAACGTCAATTTAAAATACTTCCCGTCCGAAGATTTCGGGCTTAACGTGCGCGGGTTAAAAGTCGTGTTCGACGGCACTCCGCTGTACGCCGCCGTTTACAGTCTGAAACCCGAAAAGGATTGTTCGCGCGTCGTGCTGTTCTGCCACGGCATAGGCGCGGGGCACGCGCCCTACATGACCGAAATTGCCAAACTCGCCTCCTTCGGCTACGCCGTCGTCGCGTACGACAGCATAGGTTGCGGCGCCTCGCAGGGCAAAAATACGCGCGGTTTTTACGCTAACGTTCAGTGCGCCACCGCAACGTATATCGCCATTAAGGGCGACTCCCTTTTAAGCGACAAGCCCGTCTGCCTCGTCGGTCACAGCTGGGGAGCGTATGCCGCGCTCTGCCTCACCACCGTCGTCGCGGCGGATTGCGCAGTCGCGCTGTCGGGCTTCAATACCCCGTCAAAGATAATGGCGGACAGCTCCGCACCCGTCATGGGCGCAACCCTCGCCGCAATCTGCCGCCCCATGTGGTGGCTTATTAACCTTTTAAAATTCGGCGTGCACGGCAACGCAAATGCCGTAAAGCGCATACAAAAAAGCCAGACGCCCGCATTTATCGCCTACGGCTCGCGCGATAAAACCGTCCGTCCCGAAAATACCCCCGCAAACTTCGCCAAGGGTCCGTATATCAAGACGGTCGTCTACAAAAATAAGGGCCACAACGTATACAACACCGAGCGCGCCCAAAAGCTGTTGGAAGAGCTCAATTCCGCCCTTTTGCCCTCGCGCTTCCGCACCCCCGAAGCCCGCAAATCCTACTTCTCGAAGTTTGATTTCAAAGCGGCGACGGAGGAGGACGCCTCCGTCATGGACGACATACGCGCATTTATCGACTCTCACTGATTTTATTTGGCTCGCATCTGTTAATAATAAACAGGTTTATCTGTAACCATGTCCGCATTTGTAATAATATTGTAATAATTTAACAAATTTAATATATAACAATTGACGAATTCATTTTAATGGTGATAAAATGGTTCTATTGTAAAAGGAACTATTTACGGTATTAAAGACAAAGATGATATAGAAAACGCTGTTAATCACGGCGACAAGTATTTTGCTGATTAGTGATATATGACTAAAAAAGAATTACTGAAACAGTCGATCGACGTAAAACAATTAAAGGGCACAATTAAAGTCCTTGCAGTTTGGGCTGTCGTGATATTTTCTATTTCCTTTGTCGTACTTGCGGCTGTGGGTTTAAGGGATTTAAAAAATTTTGTGCGGACAATTTTATTCTTCCTGATGGGGTGGGGGATTATAATACTGGTATTGTCTGTGCCGGCAATCGTCATTTCTGTGCAAATAAATATTATAATCAGGTCAAGCGACAGATGTTTCTTTTTTAAAACCATACTGAGCGACTGGCACTGTATAGACCGTTACTTTTTTCTGGACTTACATCTGCGTTCAACTACTAAGTTCTATTTTACTATCCCGCTCAGTATAGAGGGCGTCGAAGACTTGCCCCAGTATGCAAATACGGGCGAAATATTTAATTCAGGTACTATGAGTGATTATTTTATAGAAGACTGGAAAAATAGAAATGTGATTGTCGCGTATGAGCCAGTCAAGGACAGGGTCTTTGTAATAGGTGAAAGTTCTAAATTTTCGATGCCCACCGATGCGTGAGGTAATATCCTAAATATGGTTCTATATTCGCAGCGGGGCGCGTTTTCGCGCCCTGAAAATTTTATGCTTTAATTTAATATTTCTATTTATGCTTAATTTTGCTTTGTGCTAAGCGCATTATTTGGTTATGTGCCGCCGCGACTAAAAGTCGCGGCGGCTTTTGCCTGATTAGAAATATGTTCAATAAAAAATGTCATTTCGACTAAGTGCGGCATAGCCGCACGCATGGAGAAATCTATTAGTAAAGCAATAATAATGCGAGATTTCTCCACACATTGTCGTTCGGTCGAAATGACATAAGTAATTAAAAAAAGTTGTCCGCAAGATGAGTTTGGCATAGAGCAATGCCCGATTGCGGAATTCGATGCAACGGAACGTTGCTTGCTCAGAATGGGCATTTGACTTCGCGGAGCGTATAAATTAATCCTTAGTTCTCGCGCAAAACCGTGGCTTTTGCGCGAAAGAGGAGATACAATGCCCCAAAAGAACAAGACGGGCTTTGCACGGCTTGCTCAGAATGGGCATTTGTGTCGACGAGTTGACAAATAAGCGCATTTAGAGTATATTATATATGTATCGCTATTAAAAAAGGATTGTTTTTTATGAAAGTTTGCGTTTTCGGCGCGTCCAGCGCGCATATCGACGAAATTTACATTACAAAGGTAGAGGAGCTGTGCGAAAAACTGGCTGAAATGGGTCATTCGCTCGTGTTCGGCGCGGGCGGCACGGGGCTCATGGGCGCGGCGGCGCGCGGCTTTAAAAGGGGAGGCGGCTATATTCACGGCGTAGTACCCTCGTTTTTCCGCGAGGACGGCGTAGAACAGCTCTACGACGAGTGTGACGAAATAACTTATACCGAGACCATGCGCGAGCGCAAGGCGATAATGGAGGACCTCGCCGACATCTTCGTTGTCGTCCCCGGCGGTATAGGCACGTTTGAAGAGCTGTTCGAAGTGCTTACGTTAAAGCAGCTTAACCGCCACAACAAGGGCATAGTAATTTACGATATAAACGGCTATTATAACGGCATGGAAATTTTTATGGAGACGGCTTATCAGCGCAAATTCATAACCCAGAAGTGCCGTCACCTCTACGAAAATTACGACGATATGAACGCCGTAATAAACTACGTGAACAACTACAAGCCCGACAACACCCCCTGGCAAAAGCTCAAACTCGGTGACTGACATGATAGCCGTAACTTTCGTTTGCCTCGGCAATATATGCCGTTCACCCATGGCGGAGGCAATTTTTTCGCGCATGGCGGAGGAGAGGGGAATAGCGCATTTATTCAATGTACGCTCGTTCGCTACGTCTTCATACGAGCGCGGCAATCCCGTATATCCCCCCGCGGCTAAGACGCTCGCCGCGCACGGGATAGTCGGTTTTTCCCACCGCTCGCAGCCGCTCGGCGTTGCCGATATAGCTTCGTCAGATTACGTCCTCGTCATGGACGGCATGAACTATGCCGACGTATCCCATATGGCGGGTCAGAGATATAGCGGCAGGGTGTTCAGGCTTGGCGGCTTTTTGGCCCCGCCCGAGGACATTTCCGACCCCTATTATACCCGCGATTTCGAAAAGGCATATTCGCAGATATCACGTTCGTGCGCAGCGTTTATCGAATATCTTTACGGCGAGGGCGTGCTTAATAAGGAGTAGATTTCTCCACTCGCTGTCGCT
>DVHK01000025.1 GCA_018712135.1 Candidatus Coproplasma avicola
CCCAATTTGCGCATACCTGCGCCTCAGCGGAGTGAATGGGCGCAATTATTTAAATGTAGGGCGAAAAATATTGCGCCCAGAGAGGCAGAGCCTCTCAAATAACGGCAAGTTGGTGCATATCCGCTTATGCACAACTTGCGTTAAGGAGATAATATGATTGACAGATTAATCGACAGAATAATTGAACTTCAAAACCCCACCTGCGTGGGGCTCGATACCGACTTTTCCTACCTCCCCGAAGAGCTCAGGGAGGGCATCGCCACGTTCGAAGGCGTGGCAGAAGGTCTCATCGAATTCAATATGAACATCATCGACAAGGTGTGCGACATAGTCCCCGCCGTCAAGGTTCAGGTTGCCTATTATGAACAGTACGGCTACGAGGGACTGCGTGCCTTCGATTACACCGTAAATTACGCCACGGGCAGGGGCATGTATGTCATTGCCGACTGCAAGCGCAACGACATAGGTTCCACCGCCTCGTGCTATTCAAAGGCGTACCTCGGAAAAACCGATATAAACGGCAAAAAAATCAAGGCGTTCCCCGCCGACATGCTTACGGTAAACGGCTATCTCGGCACCGACGGCATCGCGCCCTTTGTCGAGGACTGCAAAAAGTACGATAAGGGCATCTTCGTGCTCGTCAAAACGTCCAATCCCTCCTCGGGCGAGTTGCAAAACTTAAAGCTCGAAAACGGCAAGTGCATTTACGAGCAGATGGGTCAGTTGGTCGAAGAGTGGGGCAAGGACACAATAGGCAGTTACGGCTATTCCGACGTCGGCGCAGTAGTCGGCGCAACCCACCCCGAAGAGGCGGCAAACCTGCGCGCGCAGCTCAAAAACACCTTCTTTTTAATCCCCGGTTACGGCGCGCAGGGCGGCAATGCGCACATGCTCAAATGCTGTTTCGACGGCCGCGGCTTGGGCGGCATAGTCAACAACTCCCGCGGTATAATCTGCGCATACAAAAAGCCACAGTACAGCGGCATGAGCTACGCCGAAGCGGCGCGCGCCGCCTGCATAGACATGCAGCAGGATCTGTCCTCTACCATAGGTAAAATGAGCAAATGAAAGAGTTGACTGCAAAAGTAAGGAAAAACTTACCAATTGCGCGCGGTATTTACGAGATGACTTTGACCCTCCCCGAAGAGGTGGAGGTCAAAGGCGGGCAGTTTTTAAACGTGTCCACGGGCAATCCCGCACACCTTTTAAAGCGCCCCTTCGGCATAATGCGTAAGGAGGGTAAGGACGTAACTTTCTGTTACCAGATAAAAGGCGAGGGCACGGTCTGCCTTTCAAAGGCAGGGGAAGGGGCACTTTTAAACGTCACCCTGCCCCTCGGCAACGGGTTCGATATCCCAGAAAACGCTAAAAAAATCGCCGTCGTGGGCGGCGGCGTGGGCATTTTTCCGCTGCTGTCGGTAATCGAAAGCGTAAAGGGCAAGGAATACTACTCCTACATAGGTTTCCGCTCGGCGGAATACGCCTGCCTCACCGAAGATTTCGGGGCGGCGAGCAAACAGCTTACAATCGTAACGGACGACGGCTCGATAGGTCAAAAAACCAACGCCGTTTCGGCGTTCCTTTCGGAATATCAAAAAGCTAAGCCCGACCTTATAATTTCGTGCGGCCCGCCCGTCATGTTGCGCGCGTTAAAGACCCAGCTTAAAGAAAGGGGCATTTCAACGCCCTGCCTCGTCTCTTTGGAGGAGCGCATGGGCTGCGGCATAGGCGCCTGCCTCGTCTGCGTGTGCAAAACGGCGGACGGCGGCAACGCGCGCGTCTGCAAGGACGGCCCCGTCTTTAATATCAACGACGTCGAACTGTAAATTAGAATATCTGAATTGAGAGAGGATTAAATGAATGAAGTTCTTGCGGTGAGGAGCAAGTTATACATTTTTTCGCTCTGTTTAACCGCATTGTTTGCCGTTTTATGCGATATATTTTTGATTACATACAGAGATAATTTCTTTTTGACAATGCTGTTAGAAGGCGGAATCCTCATTCTTCCGAGCATAGTAATCTTAATACTCCTGTTGCTTATACTTGCAATCGGGGTGGGCTCAGCAGTAAACCTTGTAAAGTATCTGCGTATGCCTTACGAACTTATATCCGTCCGCGACGACAAGCTTTATTTTGCCGGCAGCGAAATCGACATTCTTCAAATAGAGAATGTAAGATACTATTATTGGGGAGGAAGAGGTTATTTCAGGTCGGAAAAAACAATCGGCAACATCAAAATAACTTTAAAGGACGGCACTTCCTATAAATGCCACGGCATAGCCGCCGCAGAGCGCGTTCACGACAGAATTTTCGTCCTGATAAGACAGTGCGAGGGCAAAGAGGAAAATTAATGGCAGATTTATAAATATCTGCTGGGTAAAATAAAGAGGTTTGACATGCGTGGCGAAAGAGTTATGGCGGTAAAGTGCAAAAGCCTGGCGGCATTGGGGATAATGGAACTTGCAATTGCGCTGTTTTTCGTTGCGCTGGCATATCTGTATACCGTGTTTTTCGGCTTGCAGGGCGCAAACGCGCTCGTGTTCGGGTTGGTTGTCGCGCTCGCGGCGGTTCTCGGCGGTTTCGCAATGTACCTGCTTTTAACATTCGCGCTTACGCCAAAGAATATAATCGTAAAGCGGGACGACCGTCTTATAATCGACGGCAGGTGCGTTGAGTGCGCCGACCTCGCCTCCGTCACATACGGCAGTATGGGTGCGAGAGGGTTTGTGTTCAAAACGGGAATACTTAAAATTAAATTAAAGAGCGGCAAAAAATAGTCTGCCGCCACGTAGCCGAAGTTGAAGAGGTCTGCGCCGAAATGTCTTCTTTGATTGTCAAAAAAAGATTTTAATCGGGTGAGTTCTATGGCAAATGTTCAGGAAGTTGTCGCCGTCAAAAGCAAAAGCACGTTTTACGGTTTAATATATTCCGCCTTATGCACTCTTGCAATCTGGGCGGTTGTTATTGCGCTGATTGTCACTAACGGCGCATTTGCGCCCGACAGCGCCAGGCGCCCGGCGGCGATTGATTTTAACATAATCGAGGTTGAAATTTGATTGACGAAATTATTGCTTATAAAAGCAAAACAAGAATTAATTTAATATTTGTATTAACTGTCTTGTCTGTGGGAATGGTTATTGCATGGGTAGTAATGCTTGTAATTTTTTGTTTTGATAAGCAACTCGAAGAAGAGCTCGGGGTGCCGCCGCTTTGGGCTTCCATTTTATTTTTTTCTCTCGGAGCATTTATTTTAGGGGGAGAATTATTTTATATAATAGGATATTTGCGTTTGCCAAATATCCTGATTTATAGGAGCGGAGATCAAATCAATTTTTGTGGAAAATTTTATAAAATAAGAGATATAGATAGAATTGATTTTCAAGAAGTATATTATGCTACCATTCCATTACATGCAATGAAGATTATTTTGAAAGACGGTACTGTTCTCAAAAACGGATATATTGCAGATACATATATAGTCAATCAGAAATTACAAAGGCTATTATTTATCTATAAAGAAATGAGGAATAACGACTAAACAAAATGGCAAATTTAAATGTAAACATCTGCGGGGTGCACTTCAAAAACCCCGTCATCGCCGCAAGCGGCACTTACGGTTTCGGCAGAGAGTTCAACGAAGTCTACGATATATCGGTGATCGGCGGCGTTTCCACAAAGGGAACCACGTTAGAGGCTCGCCTCGGCAACCCCGTGCCGAGAATAGCCGAGGGCAGCTCGGTAATTTTAAATGCCGTCGGCTTGCAGAACCCCGGCGTCGAACACTTCATAAAGGACGACCTTGAATTTTTAAAGGACAAGGGCGTGGTGGTCATCGCCAACGTCGCGGGCAGCACGCTCGAAGATTATAAGCTCATCTGCCGCCGTCTGAACGGGCTCGTCGACATGGTAGAGCTCAACATCTCCTGCCCCAACGTGCACGCGGGCGGCATGGCGCTCGGCATCAGACCGCAGAACATAAAGGAAGTAACCCAGCTTACAAAAGCCGAGCTTACAAAAACGCCCCTCATCGTCAAACTTTCGCCCAACGTCGAATCCATTCCCGTCAATGCAAAAGCGGCGGAGGAGGGTGGAGCAGACTGCATTTCGCTCGTCAACACATTCACGGGCATGGTAATAGATTTAGAGAGGCGTAAACCCGTAATCGCCAACAACACGGGCGGCGTTTCGGGCGCGGGAATAAAGCCCATTGCCCTGCGCATGGTCTACGAGGCGGCTCATGCCGTAAAAATTCCCGTAATCGGCATGGGCGGCATCGCCACGGGCAGGGACGCCCTCGAATTTATGTGCGCGGGTGCAAGGGCGGTGCAGGTGGGCACGGCTAACTTTACCGATGCTCTCGCCATGCCCCGCATAATAAAAGAAATGAACTCATGGCTCGACAGCCACGGCATATCCGACGTAAACGACATAGTCGATACATTAAAGCTCAATTAATTCAATACTCTTAAACAAAACCGCATGTCATTTCGACTAAGCCGCCGCCCGTTTCGGGCGGCGGCGCATGGAGAAATCTATCAATAAATCAAGAATAAGGAATAGATTTCTCGGCTTACGCTCGAAATGACATAAGTAATTAAGGATATAATCAGTGAAAAAAATATAAACACAAAAGGAGGCAGTCATGTCACTCACATACAAACAACAATTCATAAAATTTATGGTGGAAAGCGGCGTTTTAAAGTTTGGTCAGTTCACGCTCAAAAGCGGCAGGCTCGCGCCCTACTTCATCAACACGGGCAACTATAAAACGGGCGAACAGCTTTCAAAACTCGGCGAATATTACGCCGCCTGCATAGCCGAAAACGGCATCGGGGCAGATACCCTCGTCGGGCCCGCCTACAAGGGCATTCCCCTCGCTGTTACGTCGGCGGTTTCGCTCTGGAACAATCACAAAATAAACGTCAATTACTGTTTCGACCGCAAAGAGGTCAAGGACCACGGCGAAGGCGGACTTTTCGTCGGTCGCCAGCTTGAAGACGGCGAAAAAGTGCTCATCATCGAAGATGTCATGACGTCGGGCAAGGCTCTCCGCGAAATTCTGCCCAAACTTGAACAGCAGGCAAAAGTCAACGTCGTCGGCATGGTAATTTCGGTCGACCGCATGGAAAAGGGGCTCAATTCCGAGCTTTCCGCCGTGCAGGAAGTTTACCGCGATTTCGGCATAAAGGTCTATTCAATCGTAACCATGCAGGACATAATCGACGCTATCGAACAGGGCGTTATAGAAGGTAAGGAATATCTTACCGCCATGAAGGAATACCGCTCGGTCTACGGCGTAAATTGATTGCGCGGTATAGAATTTGCGGCAGCTTGTGCGTCCGGCATGGTCGCAAATTAAAGTTATTACATGGTCAAAATCAATAAAAAAACCGCGCCCGCACAAACATATCGTTTGTGCGGGCGCGGTTTTTTGCGGTTGTTTGACAATATCAGTTCGCTGCGGATTTTTTAAAAGGCGCAAAATTCATAACCCGCGCCGCGGTAAAAGTTTATGATATCTTTAAGCGCCGCCGCGGTGGATTTTTTAGTCGTGGAGTCGTGGCATAAAAGTACGACTGTCTTTCTGTCGGCGGAAGTCGCTTTTGCCGCGTCAACGAGGTCGGCGGGCGTGGCATTTGCTATCTCTGCGTCGCACACCGAGGCATTCCAGTCTACATATCTGTATCCCGCGTCGGTCACAGCGTCTATAAGCGCGCTTTCGCGGTTAAAGCTTCCGCCGGGAAATCTGTAAATACAGCTCCTTTGACCCGTCACGCTTTCAATAACGTCGTTGCATTTTTCAATGTCTTTGAGCAGGGCGGAGGGGGAAGAATAAATGTCTTTATACTCGTGCGAGTAACTGTGCACGCCTATCGAGTGACCGTCGTCAAATGCCCGTTTTAAAATACTATCGCGCCCCTTTACGCTCTTGCCTACGATAAAAAAGGTAGCTTTGACATTTTCTTCTTCAAGGGTGTCCAAAATTTTGGGCGTGACCCTGTCGCTCGGACCGTCGTCAAAGGTCAGGTACACACAGCACCGACTGTCGGCGTAGCTTATTTTAATGCCTCCGTCCTGCATCAGCAGACCGAAATAATGCAGCACTATCGCCGAAAAAATAATCATGAACGCGGCAAACGCACCAATTTTTTTGTTCATACCCTTATTTTGCGCACATTTCCAAAAAATACAAGCGCGGCGCGGCAATTTT
>DVHK01000026.1 GCA_018712135.1 Candidatus Coproplasma avicola
CAGTATAAATAGAATGTGGATAAACAGTCAAAAAATTTTATTTATACGGCAACTGGCGCGGCGTTCGGCTTAGGCGGAATAATGCGCTTTCCCGCCCTGTGTTTAAGTTACGGCGGCGCGTTCGTCGCGGCATATATTGCGGTCATTGTCTTTGCGGGGGCGCCTCTTCTCGCGGCGGAATTTGCCCTCGGCGCAAGGAGCAAAAGCCTGTTTCCGTTAAAGCAAATCTGTCCATACGGCGGGGCTGTCGGAGGGCTGTCGGCAATAAATTCTGCCGCCATGTGCGCCTGTTACGGCGCGGTAATAGCTGTGCTCGCCATGCGCTCATGCATTTTTTATTCGCAGGTCAATTACGGTTTGACGGCTGATATGCCGCAGATAACGCCCTTTATCGCCGCGCTCGTTTTCATTGCGCTCGCGTTTTTTGCTTGCAGAAACGCGCGCACGCGTGCGCGCGTCGCCCGCGCGGCGGTAATTTTTCAGGCGGCTCTCTTTGCCGTGCTCGCCGCGCGCGGGCTAATGTATTCCAACTGCGCAAAAGTGCTCGCGGAGGCGTTTGCTCTGAACGCTTTCCTTCTCATTTCACCGCAGGTGTGGCTGGCGGCGGTGGGGCAGGCATTGCTTTCGCTCTCGCTCGCCGCCGGGGTAATGCCCGCTTTTGCCGCAGAGATGCCGCGCTCTCTTTCGCCCGTCCGCGCGGCGGCGATAGTCTGCGGCGCCAATCTCGGCGGAGGACTGCTCGCTGCCGTGGCAACAATAACCCTCGCAGGCGGCGCGGGCTGCCTTGACGGGTTGGGCGGCAGCGCCCTGCAAAACGCCCTTTCGCTTTATCCCGCGGCGCTGTCTGCCGCATTTTCAAACGCGCATATATGCGGACTTTTTGGCAGTATATTCTACATTTCTCTGACGCTCACGGCGTTCGTCTCAGCACTGTCGCTCGTCCGCCCCGCCTATCTTTGGGCGTGTCGTGCGCGGATTTCGGCGCGCACGGCGGCGTTCATGCTGTGTGCGGCTCTCTTTGCCGTCTGCCTGCCATTCTGTTTGGGTGCGCCCGTAGGCGCTGCTGACAAAATTTGCTGCGAAGTCGTCGCGCCGATAGCGGCGGCGGGCGAAATTTCGTGTTTTGCATTTCATCTGTTGACGGCGCGCAGAAAGGGTGCTAAAATAGAAGTATGGAAAATCTTGAATTCGTAAATCAAAATCTCATCAGGCGCGGCTTTAAAAGTTGCATAGTGCCGGGCGCGCACGAAGCGCTCACAACCGCCCTCGGCATAATAGGCAGTTGCTCCGTCGGCATAGGCGGCAGTCTTTCGGTCGAACAGATAAAGCTGTACGACGAACTCAAACAGCGCGGCAACGCCGTTTTCTGGCACTGGCGCGACGGTGCGGCGGCAAAAATTCAGGCGGCGCGCGCCGATTTTTACGTCTGCTCAGCCAACGCCGTAACGGCTGACGGCATAATATTCCTTACCGACGGCTCGGGTAATCGCATTTCCGCCCTGTCGTTCGGGCCCAAAAACGCAATTTTAATAATAGGCAAAAATAAAATCGTCGGAGACGGGCGCGAAGCGGTCATGCGCATACGCTCTGCCGAGTGCGCGGGTGCAAATGCAAAAAGACTGGGACTGCACACTCCGTGCGCCGACCTCGGCGAGTGCGACGACTGCGCCTCGCCCGAAAGGATCTGCCGCGTGACGGCGTTTTTCGAGCGCCCCTCCAACGGTCTTGAAAATACATACGTCATCCTTGCAGACTGCAATCTCGGTCTGTGATAAACCTGCATATATGCTGCATTGAATGGACGGGGCGCGGCTTAAAAAGCCGCGCCCCGAATGTATTATGCGTAAAACGGCATAAAAAAGGACGGTATGAACCGTCCTTTTATCAATTTTTTCAGTTATTCTGGGCTGCGGGCACGAAGGTCATTTTTTTTAAATGGCTTTCGCCGTCGTCCTTTATCTCGTCGGTGAACATTCTCTCCGCTTTTTCGAGCGAACGTTCAAGGCTGTATTTCTTAGCCGACTCGGCGTAGACTTTGCCCATTCTTATCCTTTCTTCGTCGCGGTCGTACCAGTAATCTATCTTTTCTGCGAGGGAATACTGGTTGTTGTCTTCAAAGAGCGACCGCTCGTCGAGCGCGAACTGCGGCGTAGCCGAGCAAGCGCTGTTTGCGATTATGGGTACAAGCCCGCATGCAATCGCTTCCAGGGCGGCAATCGCTTCTATTTCTACCGTTGCGGCGTGCACGTAAAGGTCGCACGACTGCAATTTTTTTATCAGATCTTCCTTTTTGAGAAAGTCGAAGCTGACGTCTACGCCCAGTTTTTGAGCAAGCTTTATAAGCGCTTTCTTTCTCGGGCCGTTGCCCAAAAGGGTCAGGTGTATGTTCTGCTTGTGCTTTGAAAGGGCGACAGCCTTTATTAAAACCTGCTGGTTTTTTTCGGGTGCCAGTCTGCCGGTCATGACTATTTCAAATTTGTCGTTGCGCGCCTTTGTCTGTGCGGGCACGAAGGCGGGGTCGTATCCGTTTGAAATTACGTAAAGTTCGCTCTCATATCCGTGCGCCGCAAGCTGCCCTGCAATGAACGCCGAGGGGCAGTGTATGCGGTTGAACTTTTTATAAAAAGTCTGCCTGAAATAGGCATATATGAGCGCGTTAAAGGGCTTGAACCAGTTGAGGTGAGCGTTGTAAGAGACGTTTTCGGGCTGAACGTGAAAGGCGGCGGTGGTGGGTATGCCCATCTCGTCGGCGAGCGCCTTGCACTTTTTTTCAAGTTTGAACGGAAATATGAAGTGTACGAGGTCGACACCCTCGAACGCCTTTTTTATTGCGTTTTTATCGAACTTACCGAATTTAATCTGGTTCTTGGCGGCAACTTCTGTAAGCAGGGGGACATACCGCTCCCTGACGTTGCAGTCGTTTTCGCCGTCGGCGCCAATCGCCACCATGCGCACTTCGTGTCCGCGCGCTTCAAGCCCTTCGGCAAAGCGAATGGCGGTTATCACCGAACCGTTGGTTTTGTTGTCGATAAGGTCGATTACTATTGCTATTACCATAATATTTTCCTTTTATCGTGATTATAATAGCCTTTAAAAGTAAATTGATTATAAACTATGTGTTGATTTTTTGTTATTATTATAGTATAATTGTATGCAGAAAATTATCCCCGCCGCCATGCGCGGCGCACGCGGCGGGGAAAAATAAAATAATTGCAGGCGTATATGGCAAAGATACTCATTGCAGAGGACGACGCAAACCTCAGGATGCTCATTACTCTGCGCCTAAAAAATAAATACGAAGTCGTCGCCTGCGGCGACGGCGTCTCCGCGCTCGCGCGGTACGAGGAGGGCGGCATAGATCTGATAGTCACCGACGTCATGATGCCCGGCATGGACGGCTACGCTCTCGTTGAAAATCTGCGTTCGATGGGGCATAGTACCCCCGTAATCATGCTGACCGCCAAGGACGGAATGCCCGACAAGGGAAGGGGTTTTGCCGTCGGCACGGACGATTACATGACCAAACCCGTCAATTTTGAAGAGCTGACGTGGCGTATAGACGCGCTTCTTCGGCGCAGCAAAATCGCAAACGAAGGCAAAATTACGATAGGCGACGTCGTCGTCGACAAACAGTCCTTCACCGTGACGCGCGGCGACGAGGTGTTTGAACTGCCGACAAAGGAATTCCAGCTGTTATATCTGCTGTTGTCCTATCCGGGCAAAATATTTTCCAAGGAAAATATTCTCGACAGCGTGTGGGGTTACTCGTCCGAGAGCGACGAATTCACCGTCCGCACCCACATAAACAGACTGCGCAACAAATTCGAGCATTTTTCCGAGTTTGAAATAGTTACCATCCGCGGCGTCGGATACAAGGCGGTGATCAAAAAATGAAAACAGTTAAAAACGATAATAAAAAGCGCATGATAAATTCCCATGCGTGGGTGCTTGCGGTCATAAGTTTCATTCTCGCGCTCATAGTGGGCGAGATAATAGTTATCGTCTTTCAGTACTTCAACAGCATAAATCACATCGCCGACGACGGGTTGCTCATAACCATGTATATAATCCCCGCAATAGCCGCAGTCGCTATGTGCGTGGCGATATATCTCAACCATCGCTCGCTCCAAACTTCAAACATGCTCATAGAGGGGCTGAACAAGGTGGCGAACGGCGATTATAACGCCAAAATTCCCTATAACCGCCTCGACGGGTTCAATGCCGTATACGAAAACTTCAACAAGATGACGGAGGAATTGAAGGGCGTAAAGGCTCTGCGCGAGGACTTCGTGCATAATTTTTCGCACGAGTTCAAAACGCCCATAGCCTCTATAAACGGCTTTGCCAATCTTCTGCTCGAAGGCAACCTTTCGGAGGAGGAGTGCAAGCAGATAGTAAAAATAATCGCAGACGAATCGGCGCGCCTTTCGCAGCTGTCCGAAACGGTTTTAACGCTCTCGCGGCTCGAAAGTCAGCAATTCATAGGCGAAAGCAAAACCTTCCGCCTCGACGTGCAGATAAAGGACTGCATAATACTCTTGCAGCGCGACTGGGAGAAGAAGAATATTGAAATAGAACCCGAACTTTCGCCCGTAAAGTACACGGGCGACGAAAATCTTTTAAAGCAGGTCTGGCTCAATCTGCTGTCCAACGCCATAAAGTTCACGCCCGAAGGCGGAAAGATAAAAGTTTTGCTCTCGGCTGAGGGCAACAGGGCGGTCATCAGGGTAGCCGACACGGGCATAGGCATTCCCGAAGAGTCGCTCTCTAAAATTTTCGACAAGTATTACCAGGTCAACGCGGGTAACGGCAACGGGCTGGGGCTCGCCATATGCAAGCGCATAGTCGCCCTGTGCGGCGGCGAAATTTCGGTTGCAAGCAAGGTGGGCGAAGGTTCTGAATTTAAAGTCAGACTTTGAAATTTTATTAAAAGGCAAAGCATCCCCTTTTACAGGGCATTACTTTAAAATTCAATTTTAAATGCAAAAAGCCCCCGCGGGCGCGGCATA
>DVHK01000027.1 GCA_018712135.1 Candidatus Coproplasma avicola
CCCGCCGCCCGATTTTTTTTGTGTTTTTCATTGATTAAGTAAATACCGCCATACATACCGTGCCGGCGATCAACAGCGCAAGTCCTATCCATGCTTTTACAGACAGCTTTTCTTTGAAAACGATAAGAGAAAAAATTACAGTTACGAGGATGCTCAACCTGTCGATGGGAACGACTATGCTGACCAGTCCCTGCTGAATTGCATAATAATAGCACAGCCATGACGCGCCCGTAGCAATTCCCGAAAGGATGAGAAATATCAGTTCTTTGCCGTTTATCTCCCTCACAAAAGTTGCTTCTTTTCTGCAAAAAACAATCAGCCACGCCATAACCAGGACGACGGTCGTCCTTATAGCCGTAGCAAGGTTTGAATCGACGTTCTCTATTCCGACGTTTGCAAGAAGAGAGGTTGCCGCGGCAAATACGGCAGACAATATGGCAAAGATAAGCCACAGCACGCGCGATTTGCTTTCGCCCTTTTTTATGTCTATCATGAGGTAGGTGCCGACGGCTATTACGGCAAGAAAGATGAGTTTGAGCCACCAAAGATTGCGTTCGTCGGGGAAAATGATGATCGCAAACAAAACCGAGAGAATTGTGCTTGATTTATCTACCGCGGCAACCTTTGAAACTTCGCCCAGAGAAAGCGCTTTGAAATAACATATCCATGACGCCCCTGTTGCCAGCCCCGAAAGTATGAGAAATATCCATGAGCGCGCGCTTATGGACGTTATGCCCGAATACGCTCCCGTTATAAATACGATAAGCCACGCCATTACGAGAACTACTGAAGTTCTTACCGCGGTCGCTACGTCGGAATTTGTATTTTTTATGCCGCATTTAGAAAGTATTGCAGTAATGCCTGCAAAAACGGCGGAAAAAATTGCAGCTAAAATCCACATACCGCACCCCTCACGTTATCCTTATCGGCTATATATTTTTCATGCTAAAAATTATATATCTTTCATGCTAAAAATGCAAAGGGGATTTTCTTGTGTTGCAAAAAATTTATGTAAAATTAATCATTGGGTTGAAGGGCGCCGCCGTACTTGCGTCTTTTAGCGAACATTGATCACATGCACTCTTTGAGTATTTCGTATATTTCGCCGCCCGTCATCTTCTTGTAGCTGTTGGGCTGAATGGTAGTGCTGTAAGCCGACTCTTCGAGCAATTTATCGGTTATGGGTGTCTTAACTTTTAATTCGGAAAGTCTTGCCGGCAGTCCGCATTCCCGTATGAAGTCTGCAAGCGCGTCAATTCCCGCAAGCGCAAGCTGAATTTCCGTCTTGCCCTCTTCCGAAATACCCCATACGTTTTTGGCGAACCGAACGAATTTCGGCAGTCCCTCCCTGACGATGTGGCGGTAATACACGGGCTGAATTACTGCAAGCCCCATGCCGTGGTTGCAGTCGGTATATGCGCCGAGCTGATGCTCGATCATGTGCGCCTGAAAGTCTGTCTTTTTACCGATTTTAAGGATGCCGTTTTCCGCCATCGCCGAATCCCACATGAGGTTGGCGCGCGCCGTATAATTGTTATTGTCTTTGAGAAGCGTGCGCATATTGCGGATGGTGCTCTTCATGACGGCTTCGTTTATGTCGTCGGACACATTATCTTCGTTTGGATAGCCGAAATATGTTTCCATTGCGTGGGAGAGCGTATCGAACGCGCCCGACATGACCTGTGCAAAGGGTACGCTCATCGTATATTCGGGATCGAGCACGGCAAAGCGGGGAGAAACGCCGAAAAGCCCTCTGTCTTGATTTTCTTTTCTTCATTGGTGATGACGCCGCCCGCGTTCATTTCGCTGCCCGTACCGGAAACGGTGACGACCGCGCCGAGAGTCAAAGGCGCGCCGCTCAGCTTGGGGAATCTGCCCTCCTGCAATTCAGTCGTCCAGACGAATACCTTTATCTATTCGTTCAAGAACTTCATCCGCCATAGCGGTAAACAGCTCGAATCTGATCTGCGGATATTTGTTCCGGAACACTCCGATTATGTCGGCAACGGTGTTTGCCGACGAATCTTCCGCCATGCCTATGGAAACGCGGCCGCACGATTCGCCCGTTCCGGCAAAGTCGTCCAAAATCTTTTCTTCGATGGCAAGCAGTTCTTCAACTCTGCGGCGCAGCAGCTGTCCCGCGTCGGTAAGCGTCACGCTGCGGTTGTTGCGCACAAATAACGGCGTGCCCATTTCTTCTTCAAGCTCGGCAATCTGTCGCGATAGCGTCGGCTGCGTGATATACAGCGTTTCCGCCGCTTTGGTCATGTTTTCTTCGCGCGCAACGGTAAGAAAATATTTTAGTACCCTGAGTTCCATTAAAACAACCCCGCAAAATTCTGTCTGTATTCATTATACATTTTTCGGAGTGGATTGGCAATATATATTGCAATATTTACGGCGGCGGGCTGTCCGCTTACAATTTGGTTCGATTGCGCGGCTGAAAGAATGTTGACATGTTGCTATAAACATAATATAATGAGTGCAAGAGGACGGCGTTTTAAATTTATTATGAAAAAGAAAAAATATATTTTGCTTGCCGATCAACTTCACATGGTTTTGTTGAATACAGCCCTTGAAGCCTGCATGTGGGTCATGATGTTCATACCGGATATTTGCGGCTTGGAGCGCGGTATTTCGACCATATTGTGGTACGTATCCTGCGGAATCTTAGCTTTTGCGGTTACTCTTATGTGGCTGGGTATGCTCAGATTTGCGGTTGCGGACGATAACGGCGTGAGTATATTTTGTCTGTTTTTAAAGGTGGCGCGCATAGACTGGGATGACGTCGCTTCGGCGGAGATAGGATGTGCCATGTCACCAAACCCCAAAGTCCCTGTATATATGCGGTGGATAATTTTAAGACCGCGTGCGAACAGGCAGTGGCAACTCGTTGTCGGTGGCACGAAGCGCAAATCACGCGCCATATACATAGCGGCGTCCAGGCGGAATATCGGGATTATAGGCGCATATGTGCATGTCTTCGGTTGCACAAGATATCCGCAATAATGCGGGTTTAGGCGTTTTTATGTCTATTGCAAAGAATTGTCAGAAGCGGCTTTACAAAGCGGCGAAAAGTTGTTGTTTTTATTTATTTTTATCGAAAGGTGGCACATATGTCGGGGTTTAAAGAGTATATAAAGGAATTTGGATTTGGATTTTATTTTATCGACGATTTTATGGTAAAAGTCTTGAATAAATTAAAACTTCCAAAAAATTTGCGGGTGAAATATGCCAATTTCAAACACAAAAAGGTGCGAAAGTATCTTTTAAAAAATTATGGATATCTGCTCAATGAGCAGGCGGGCGCCCGTCTGCCTTCGCCCTGCGAAGGCAGAAAAACTGCTTATGTGTTCTGGTGGCAGGGTGAAGAAAACGCCCCAGAGGTTGTAAAAACGTGCATAGACTCTCTGCGCCGAAACAGCGGCGCGGAGGTCGTCGTTCTTTCGCAGGACAATTATAAAGATTACGTCGATCTGCCCGATTATATCATTGATAAAATGCAGAGCGGTAAAATGGGGCTCGCTGCATTTTCGGATATAGTGCGGTTCAATCTCTTGCATCGTCATGGCGGGGTGTGGATAGATTCTACCTGCCTCGTCGTCGGTAAATTTCCGGATGAGGTCTTTTCTTATAGCTTTTATTCTATTAATTCTCCCGCAACGCGGGCAGAGCAATTTAGGTGGACAAGCTTTTTTCTGACTTCACGCCGCGGAGATCCTGTGTGCGGGAGAATGATAGAATTTTATAATGAATACTGGCGCGATCACGATTGTTCCATAACATATCTTCTGACCGATTGCTGGCTTAATATCCTGTATGAAAATGTGCCTGAGGTCAGGGAAGAAATAGACGCTTATCCGTTATCCGACGTCGATTTTGATGCGCTGGCCGAAATTATCGGCGAAGCGTATGACGAAAGTACCTTCAAAGCGGCTGCGGGCAGATGCTTTTTTCATAAACTTACTTATAAGCTTCCGTATCGTGAAGAAAACGAGGGAAAGCTCACCGTGTGGGGTTTCATAAAAAATAATAAAGTCTGATTTTTCGCCGTGTGCGTGCAATAATAGCGGGCGCAATGCATGTCGGCGTTAAATTGTCTGCGGGCGCGCGCCTTTTTAAGGCGCGCGCCCGCATTTGACATCTGTAAAAAAAAGTGGTAAGATGTCTCAAAACGACGGGGGTGAAAAAATGAAGACAGCCGTAATAGACGTCGGCGGGGGGATGCGCGGAATTTACGCCGCAGGAGTGTTCGACTTCTGCATGGATAACGGCGTAACGTTCGATCTCGGCATAGGCGTTTCTGCTGGCAGCGCCAATATTGCATCGTTCCTCGCGGGGCAGAGGGGCAGGAACTATGTTTTTTATACGCAATATGCCCTTCGCAGGCAATATATGAGTCTGCGCAACTTTCTGACAAAGCATAATTATGTCGATCTCGATTACGGGTATGGCACTTTGAGCAATTCTGACGGCGAGAATCCCCTCGATTATCCCGCATTGGCGAGCAATCCAATGGATTTTATAGTTGTAGCCACAAACGCCGTCACCGGCGAGGCAAAATATTTTTCAAAAGCCGATATATCTCAGGATAATTACGATGTGATGAAAGCGTCGAGCACTCTGCCCGTCGTCTGCCGCCCGTATGTCATAGACGGGGTGCCTTATTACGACGGCGCTCTCTCCGACCCGGTGCCCGTGCGTAAGGCGTTTGAAATGGGATGCGAAAAAGTCGTCCTCGTTCTGACTCGCCCGCGCGATGTTCGCCGCGGGTCCGGACGTGATATCCGCTATGCCGAAATAATAGGCAAGCATTATCTGGAGGCCGCCGAAGGGTTGCGCCGGCGCGCCCAAATGTACAACGACGGCGTAGACCTTGCGGCAAAGTACGAGGAAGAGGGCAAACTTTTGATAGTTGCACCCGACGATACCTGCGGCGTCGATACTCTGACCAGGGACAAAAACGATATGCGCCGCCTTTACGAAAAAGGCATTTCCGACGGCCGGGCGATAGCGCGTTTTCTTTAATATGCTAAACAGGGAGTAATTTTTACAATTGTCGCGATAAATAGTGTTTATTTTTAACAAATGTAAATTTTTTATTGGTGCGGCATGATTTTCTTGACATTGAAAGGTTGCGGTTGTATAATTAAATAGTAATAAAAAGTCAGCGGACTGAAAAGTGTTTAATTTTTTGGTATAAACGGTTGACAAATTTCGCGCTTTGTATTATACTTATATAAAGAGTGAATTTAAGGAGCATGATAAGGAGTTTTTTATTATGAAAAATCTTGAAAAAAAGCCCTTTGAAGAGTGCAAAATAGAATTAATCGAATTAGGCGACGATATTATGGCGATATCTTTAGGCGGTTGGCAGAGTGGTGATCATTGGCACGAGGGAGATGACGAAAGTCCAACAGAAGATTAAATTAAATTTTTTTATTGATAAAGATAGAGAAAAAATGAGGGTTGTTTTTTTGTTAAAGGACTACCCTCATATTTTTATTTTTGAAATGCTTGAATTATAATGATTTTTTTTAAGAAAAATTGCACCTTTTCGTTTGCAGAACTCAATGTGCTCGTTAAATATAATCATTGCGAGTTTAAAAAATTTGCTTCGGATTATGCGAGCGACGAAAAGCCTGATTTCAAAATCTCAATAAACGGGCGGGATATACGCTACGAAAAGGCTGTTGCGGTAGAAGCAAAGGATGCGCCCGACTGGTATCACGAAACAACTGCCGTTGCCCGTAAATTCTGCATTAAAGCCGCGGAATACGGCGTGATACTCTTTCATTGCTCGGCAATAGCTGTCGACGGACAGGCATATCTTTTTGCCGCGCCTTCGGGTACGGGAAAATCTACCCATGCAAGGCTCTGGCGGGATATGCTGGGCGACAGGACTGAAATGGTCAACGACGACAAGCCCTTTGTCAGATTTAAAGACGGCGTGCCTTATGTTTACGGTTCGCCGTGGAACGGCAAACACCGCCTTAGCTCAAACATATCCCGACCTATAAAGGGTATCTGCTTTCTTGAACAGGGCGCCGAAAACCATATTAAGCGCATTGCTCCGCGCGAGGCGCTGCCCCGTCTTTGCAGGCAGATTTTTTACAGCCGAAACGAAAAAAAATTCGGCGAGATCATGAATGTCGCCGGCAAACTCTGTTCGTCCGTTCCGCTGTACGTTATGCAGTGCAATATCTCGCGCGAGGCGGCGGAGATGTCGTATAAAACTATGAGCGAGGGAGAATAACCATGAAATTATTACCTAATGTTTTTGTTTCGGAAGTAGACGGCGAATATGTCGCCGTTGCCACTGGTAAAGCCGGCAAAAATTTCAGCGGAATGGTTCAGATGAACGCAACCTCTGCGTTTATTGTCAATGCGCTGCGCAAGAAGACGAATGAAAAAAAACTTGCCGCCTCTCTTATGGAAGAATATGACGTAACCGAGGAAGAGGCGACAAAAAATATTGAAAAAGTTCTCGGTCAGCTCCGCAAAGCGGGCTGGTTAGACGAGTAATGACAGGAATATATTGAACTAAATATTATGGTTTTTGCCCTTTCGCTGATGCGGAAGGGCTTTTTGATGCGGAGTTTCCGAAAAGGGCTTATTTATTATCTGTCATTTCGACCGAGCGATAGCGAGCGGAGA
>DVHK01000028.1 GCA_018712135.1 Candidatus Coproplasma avicola
ATTAACCTAATTAATCTTGAATTGCCTTTTGTACTTTATATCTCTTCTCTATGCAGTTGTCAATCTTCATTTTACGACAAAAGTCGTACGTTTGGGGCATGAAAGCCCGCCGTCCTTGGTGACAGCTTTTATATGATATCAAAAGGTTTTAATAAAGTCAAGCAAATTTTAAAAAAATTTTTAGCTTTTTTTAGGATTTTTTATATGTGTTAGAACCTAAACTTATATGTTGTATATTGACAAAATTATGCTACAAAATGCGGGGCGGCGGGGCGTTTTTGCCCCGCCGCCCCGCATTTATTGAACGATCAGCCATATTCTTAAACCGCATCTATATATTTATATTATATATTATGGTAAATTGGCGGGTGCAACAGACGGGTGCGGCTTTAATCTGTACCCGCCGCCCGAACGCCCTCAACAGGCGGTCGGGCGGCGAAAAAAGTCATTGCCCCGAGGATATGTAGCGGGCAAGGCAGTATGTAATCTTTTCGTCGGCGAGGCGGGATATGGGCGCGAGCGGAAAACCACAGTCCGCCCCGCCGGAAGGCTGACCTTGGGGCGGGGGACAGGCTCCGGCGGAAGCCGAAGGCATAAGAGGCGCCGCCGCCTGACCGTCGCTTTGCCCGCCTGTACCATACGGTGCAAACGCCGAGGCTATGCGCGAGAGCTGTTCGACCTCGCCCAAAATGCCCGAGGCATCCTCCCCCACCGCACCATCTATGAGCGGAGTGATGTTTTTGAAGTCGGGCGAGCCCGACATGAGCAGCAGCAAAATTAAAAGCAGTTGCATAAAATCACCTTTAAACATAAACTGTAATATCATTATATGCGAGGTGACGTTTATGAGCGATTTTAAAAGTTACAGGGGAGAAAACAACGCGGGCGGGCAGCCAAACGGCGCGCAGAGCGGCGATAATGGCGGCGCTAACAGTTCCGCGGGAAAACCTTCGGGCAGCTCGGCCGATATAAAAAGCGAACAACAGGCGATTAAACTTGCCGCGACGCTCGCAAAGGCGTTTGCGGGCAAGAGCGAAGGGCAGATACTTTCGACCATAATAGCGCAGGCGGAACAGGGCAAGCGCGACGGCACGCTGACCAACGCAGACCTGGACAATTTTTACAACACCCTTGCGCCCCTTTTGGACGGATTCAAAAAGCGCAAATTGCAACAGGTGATTGGCAAGTTGAAGGCGATATAACTGCCTGTTGAGCGGGTGAAATGCGCATAACTGCGCGTGAAATTCCGCTGACGCGGAATGAAATGCCGCCATTGCCCCTCACTGCGATTGGATTGGTTGCAGGGCGGCGTGAAATGCAACTTTTACAAAGTTGCGTTGTGGCAAGAAATATTTTATACCTATTATCTGCCGTCAACAATTTCGCGCATTGCCTTTAAAAAGTATTCGACTTCGCCTTCGGTATTGAAGGGCGAAAGGGAAGCGCGCACCAGCCCCGACGTGCCCAGAGCGCCGTGCATGAGGGGGGCGCAGTGCAGACCCGCGCGCACACATACGGAATAGTCGTGCGAAAGGCGGTCGGCAATGTCCTCTGACGAGGCGCCTTCGACGTCGAACGAGGCGATTCCGTAGGGATTGGTGCGGGAATATACCCTGACGAAAGGCATTTGCGTTAAGCCTGCGAGGAGCTTGTCGGTGAGGTAGACGAGGAAATCTCTGTGTTCGTACATGCGGGTTTTTAAATAGAGCGCGCCCTCGCCGAGGGATATTATTGCGGGATAATTGAGGGTGCCGGCTTCGGAGCGGTCGGGGTAAAATTCGGGCATAGCGAGGTTGAAACTTTCGCTGCCCGTGCCGCCGAACATGATGGGTTCGGGGTTGAAGCGGGACGACATTATGAGCGCGCCGCTGCCCTGTGCCGCCAGCATACCCTTGTGCCCCGCCACGGCGAGCGCGTCGATGCCGAGGGCGGTGACGTCTATACTTTCGTGCCCGCACGCCTGGGCGCCGTCGCAGATGAGGTATGTATGCGCGGGAATGGCGCGGCGCACGGCGTAAACGTCGGGCGCCGCGCCCGTGACATTGGAGGCGAGGGTCATGACGACCGCCGAAGTTGAGTCGTCGACGAGCGATATGAGCGCCTTTATGTTTATATTGCCCGACCTGTCGAGCGGGGCATAGCGCACTTTTACGCCCCTGTGCTCTTCGAGAAATTTCAAGGGGCGGAGCACCGAGTTGTGCTCGGCGACGGTAGTGACCACCCTGTCGCCCTCTTTGAGGCTGCCGAGGATAGCTATATTCAATGCCTCGGTGCAATTTTTGGTGAATATCACCCTGTCAGCCGACGGTGCGCCGAAAAAGCTTTGCAAAATTTTGCGCACCGAATACACGCGCTCGGCGCAGGCAACCGAAAGGGCATGTCCGCTTCTGCCCGGGTTTGCGCAGGCGCGCAGAGCCGCCATGGTAGCCGTTATCACGCTTTCGGGCTTATAGCCGCCCGTCGCCGCATTGTCGAAATAAATCATTTAACTTGTCCCCCTTGCCGCTTTATTATTTACTTACATATTTATATTTACAGAGGTAAAAATTTATGACATATTGCATTGCGGTTTTCCGTTCGCGCTCGCAGGCGATAGACTGCAAGGGTCAGCTTGCGCGGGCGGGCATAAAGGCGGAAATAGTTGCCACACCCTCTTCCCTGCACATAGGCTGCGGGCTGAGCGTTAAATTCCCCACGGCGGCTTACGGCAGGGCGCGGGCGATTATCGCGCGCGGAGGTTACACGGCATTTTACGGGTACATGAATATTTGACGGGAAGATAAAAGGGCGCAGACATAAAAATGCGTGGCGCGCAAAGCGGCACGCAAATAAGCTTGCAGGGCATAAATAGGGCGCGCGGGGTGCAAAAAAGTTGCGCCCCGCGCGCCTTAGTGGTAAAATAAAAACATGTACGAAAGAGAAATTCTTGCTGAACTTGAAAGACTTTACCCCGACGCGCGCCCCGCGCTGCACTACGGCACGCCCTATGAACTGCTTATTGCCGTAATACTTTCGGCGCAGTGCACCGACGAGCGCGTCAACAAAGTTACAGCCGAGCTGTTCAAAGAGCACAATACGCCCGAAAAAATGCTGACGCTCAGCCAGGAGGAGCTTGAAAAATATATTTTCAGCTGCGGACTTTACCGAAGCAAAGCGGCGCACATACTTTCAGCCTCGCGCGATATAGTTGAAAAATTCGGAGGAGAAGTGCCTTCCGAACACAAACAGCTTAAAAGTCTTGCGGGCGTGGGACAAAAGACGGCAAACGTCGTCTACGCCGTGGCCTTCGGCGGCGACGCCATAGCCGTTGACACGCACGTGTTCCGCGTTTCAAACCGCCTGGGGCTTGCGCACGCCGACACGCCCGAAAAGACCGAACAGCAGCTTAAACAGGTTATTCCACAGAGCGATTGGAGCAAAGCCCACCACTGGCTGATATTCCACGGCAGAAGGGTTTGCCATTCGCAAAAGCCCGACTGCATAAACTGCACGCTGAACAAATGGTGCCAATTTTATAACAAAACTTTTAAAGGCTGACGAACCCGCCAGCCTTTTATTATGATTTTATGGTAAGGAATTCCTTATATTTAAGGTAATACTGTAAATTATACACAAAAAACCACCGTTTTATGGTATCGACCACGCTTTACTGATAGATTTCTCGACTTGCGCTCGAAATGACGAACTTAATTATTCGACCGCAATTCCTTGAAAAAGCAATTCAAATTGCTTCCCCCGCCGCAGCAACCAGCATATAAGAAGCGAGCAGGTCGAGGAGCGCGCGGAAGCTGTGAAGGAGCTTACTGAGGCGTAAGTGACTGAACAGACCCGTAAGCGCGACAATGAGATGCGACGCTTATTATATGTGTCAAAACAAATAAAAAGGGTGTCGGCACAAAGTCGATACAAGAAACCAAGTAACTTACGCATTTTTGTGCATTAGAAGCAAGTAGTTCAAGGCGCACGAGGAAAACTTGAAGGAGTTTACAAAGATGTAAATGACTGAAAGTTGCCGCAGTGCAACGCAGAAATACGCAGCTTATAATGTGCAAAAATAAAAAATGCTTGCTGCAAAGCAGCAAGCATTTTTGCTTGAATTTAGATTAGCCGAGAACCTTGGAGATAACGCCCGAACCAACCGTTCTGCCGCCTTCGCGGATAGCGAATTTAAGCTTTTCTTCAACTGCAACGGGCTTGATGAGCTCGACAGTGATGGTTACGTGGTCGCCGGGCATAACCATTTCGGTGCCTTCGGGAAGGTCGATGGAACCGGTTACGTCGGTAGTTCTGATGAAGAACTGGGGACGATAGTGATTGAAGAAAGGAGTGTGACGTCCGCCTTCATCTGCTTTAAGAACGTAAACCTGAGCCTCAAACTTGGTTGCCGTCTTTACAGTGCCGGGCTTAGCGAGAACCTGACCCTTTTCAATACCCTTACGGTCGATACCGCGAAGGAGTGCGCCGATGTTGAAGCCTGCGATAGCTTCGTCAACGCTCTTGTGGAACATTTCAAGACCGGTGATGACGGTGCCGATGGGCTTTTCGATAAGGCCTACGATTTCGGCAGGATCGCCAACGTGAGCTACACCGCGCTCTACACGGCCGGTAGCAACGGTACCACGACCGGAGATCGTGAATACGTCTTCGACGGGAAGAAGGAAGGGCTTATCGGTGTCGCGCTGAGGGGTAGGAATATAGCTGTCGATAATGTCCATGAGTTCGAGGATGCACTTGCACTCGGGAGCAGCAAGAACTTCTGCATCGGGGCAGCCTGAGGTTGCCTTTTCGAGAGCTTTGAGCGCGGAGCCGCGGATGATGGGAGTATCGTCGCCGGGGAAGCCGTACTGGTTGAGAACGTCCCTGATTTCCATTTCAACGAGTTCAAGAAGTTCGGGGTCGTCCATCTGATCGCACTTGTTGAGGAATACGACGATGTAAGGAACGCCTACCTGACGGGCGAGAAGGATGTGCTCGCGGGTCTGGGGCATGGGGCCGTCGGTTGCCGCAACTACGAGGATAGCGCCGTCCATCTGAGCAGCGCCCGTAATCATGTTCTTGACATAGTCGGCATGTCCCGGGCAGTCAACGTGAGCGTAGTGACGCTTGTCGGTTTCATACTCAACGTGAGCGGTGTTTATTGTGATACCGCGGGCCTTCTCTTCGGGAGCCTTATCGATTTCGTCGTATCTCATCTTCTGAGCCTGACCTTTGCATGCCATAACCATGGTGATAGCTGCGGTCAAAGTGGTCTTGCCGTGGTCAACGTGGCC
>DVHK01000029.1 GCA_018712135.1 Candidatus Coproplasma avicola
CGCGCAATTTGCGCGCCCGCGGGCATTTTTGCGCTATGCCTGTAAAAATTGCGCCCTGCATAATATTGCTTTGCGCATTGCGCCCCATTTATGATTGCAAATACGCGCGGTTGTGGTATAATGTATAAAAAGCTAAAAGGAAAAACTAATATGCCTGTAAAAATTGCGCCCTCGATACTGTCGGCAGACTTTTCGCGCATGGGCGAAGCCATAGCAAAACTCAACGCGGCGGGCGCCGACCTCATTCATTGCGACGTAATGGACGGCTCGTTCGTCGAGCCCATAACCTTCGGCGGTCAGATGGTAAAAAATATCCGCCCCCTCACGCGCCTTCCCCTCGACGTCCACCTCATGATAGAGCACCCCAAAACGCAGATTAAATTCTTTGCCGAGGCGGGTGCCGACATAATAACCGTGCATTACGAAGCCTGCGCAAAAATTTCACCCGCGTATTTAAGGGAGACGTTACAGCTCATAAAATCTCACGGCGTAAAGTGCGGCGCCGTCGTCAATCCCGACACCGACGTTCAGAAAATCTTCGACGTGTTCGACATCTGCGACATGGTTTTAATAATGTCGGTATTCCCCGGCTACGGCGGGCAAAAGTTCATTCCCTCCGCGCTCGATCAGCTTAAAAAGGCGCGCGCCTATGCGCAGAAAATCGGCAGGGGTGATATGGATATCGAGGTAGACGGCGGCATAAACGCAAACAACGCCGCGCAGGCGGCAGCGGCGGGCGCAAACGTGCTCGTGGCGGGCTCGGCAGTGTTCGGCTCAGGCGATATGGCGGCGGCAATTTCGGCGCTAAGATCATGAAGGGCATACTGCTTTTAAACGGCGAACCCTACGTGGGCAAAATAGATTGCTCGCAGAGCGCCGTATACTGTTGCGACGGCGCGTACGAGTGGGCAAAGGGCAGGGTGCGCATAGATAAAAACGTCGGCGATTTCGACAGCCTCGGCTATATCCCCACGCCCCCGCCAGAGGAAATTTACCCCTCCGAAAAGAATTTCACCGACGGCGAAATTGCTCTCTTCAAAATGCTGTCGGCGGGCATTGACGACATAACTATCTACGGCGGCGGTGGAGGCAGGGAGGATCACTTCCTCGGCAACTTGCAACTTTTGTACGCTGCGCACAAAAGAGGCGCGCGGGCGCGCATGATAACAAACCGTTCATTGATTTTTGTCGCGGGCGGCAGGGTGCAGCTCGGCGAATACTGCGGCTCAACCTTTTCTCTGTTACCTTTCGGCGAAAGCGTTCATATAATGGGTAGTGAGGGCTGCAAATACGCCTACCCGGGAGAGATATCCATCGGCGAGTGCCGCGGCATTTCAAATATCGTCTCGGCGCGCAATGCCTATGTCGAGGTGGGCGGGGGCGACACAGCCTTAATAACCGTCAATACGGAGGGTGTATGACCATAATCTGCGTAAAGCCGCCAAAACCCGTAAGAAAAGTTTTAAGGTTGATAGTAAAAAATTGATAGCGGGCTTAAAAGACTGTCAATCGATTGTCTGAAAATAAACAAATCAAAAACAAATAATTAAAATGCAATCAAGTAAATCCCGAGCGGCGCGCCTTTAAATTAAAGGCGCGCCGCTCGGTTAATTTTATCTTAAATGCCATGCGGGAAACAGAATAAACGGCTATATAAGGAATTCCTTACTAATAATATATAATTCCTTACCGTATTGCGTCGTGATATGTCGCTTTTTGATGTGTGTAAATGCGCCCGCCATCCGCACAACTGGCGGAGGGCGATTAAATTTCATCAAACCTTTATGTCCGCCGCCTTGCATATCGCGTAAAAATGTGATAAAATACCTTTGTTATGAAAAAAATTCTCGCAATCCTCTCGGCTGTCGCAGTTGCGGCGGCGGGCGCATTAACCTTTTCCGCCTGCGGCTCCGCCGAAGTCATGTATTCTCTGTCCGAGGACGGAACATATTACATTTTAAGCGGTGTTTCGGGCAATACGTCGGCTTTAAAAAGCTATGAAATCCCCTCCGTCTATGACGACGGCGAGCACGGTCAACTGCCCGTAACTCAAATCGCCGACGAAGCCTTCATGGGCTGTTCGCTCGGGCAAATTGTCATTCCCGACAGCATAACCCACATCGGCGACCGCGCGTTTGCATATACATACCTCATTCGGCTGGAAATTCCCGAAAGCGTAACATACATCGGTTATGCGGCTTTTGCCTTTTCTTCGTCCCTGCAAGAGGTGACAATTCCCTCTTCGGTCACGCAGCTTGGGCCTTACGCTTTCGCTTACTGCTCCTCGCTCGAAAGCGCCGTTGTAAATGCCAATATCGACACGTTGTATGTCGGCACATTTCAGGGAATAGTCGCAAACGACGTTTCGGGGCTGTATACAAACACAAAACTCACCTCAATTTCTCTGCCCGCCACCCTTAAATATCTTCACCGCGACTCTATTTCGGGCAACTTTTTAACCGATATCCATTTTGCCGGCACGGCGGACGAGTGGGAGGATGTTCAGGTTTTCTATGCCGAGGAGCGCGTAGTCGAGGATGACGAAGCGGAGGAGAGGGATGAGCCCGAAACCGAGGTCGTCACCGTCTATCTCGACGAGGAGCAGACAATAGAATATTTCACCGTCGAAGGGCTTACAATCCACTGCACCGATTACGATTTGGTTTATTCCGCGGGTCAGATAATCCGCACGCCCGCATCGCAGGTCGAATGACCGTATAAACGACTGTATATAATAAAACGCGGCCGGCGGCGCACATTCTGCGCCGCCGGCCGCCTTGTTTGTCATTTCGACCGCAGGCGCGAAGCGCCGAAGTGGAGAAATCTATCAATATGGCGAGATTTCTCCGCGCGTTCGCGTTGCT
>DVHK01000030.1 GCA_018712135.1 Candidatus Coproplasma avicola
GGGGTTATAGCGCAGTTGGTAGCGCGTTTGAATGGCATTCAAAAGGTCAGGGGTTCGACTCCCCTTAGCTCCACCATGAAACCGGACAGGCAAACGAGCCTGTCCGGTTTCATTTATTGGCGGGCAGATAGGGGGGGCGAGGGGAGGCAAGGCAAAACAAAGTTTTGCCGCAGGTCGGCGGGTTCTACCGCTGACTTGACAGCCCTCGGCTTGGGCTGTCAACCGTGCGCCGCGCACAAGCGGCGACTCACCTTAGCTCCACCATGAACTCGGACAGGCAAACGTACCTGTCCGAGTTCATTTATTGGTGCGTTTAAAAGGAGAGGATAGTGTTTACATTATTAATAATATATTAGGATTGAGTGTGCAACACATAAGTATATGGAAAACAAAAACGTGCGGCGCGGGATAGCTAAAAAGCTATCCCGCGCCGCCTTTTTAAGTTGCCGTTATTTTAAATCGCCGCCATTTTAGATTGTCGCTCTTTCAAATCGCCGCCTTTTTTAAAACGTGTCCCTTCAAAAACGTGCCCTTTCAAATCACCCCTTAACAAAAATAGCTGTCATGCAAATCATTCTAAAAACACCTGCACCTGGTAATTCCATTGCAGAATGCCCGAAAGGACGATCATCTGAACGGTAAACCGCGGATGCGCGCCGTAATTTTCCTTTGCCGCCCGCACAAGTTCGTCAGTCACCTGCGCGCGGTTTTCTTCGGTGCAGTCGGCGCACAGATATTTGCCCTGCGGCAGAATTTTTATGCCGTCTGTCTGCTTATACTTCGTGCAGACGGCAAACAGGCTCTGCCGCCCGCCGCTTTCATATACCCCCGCCAGGTCTTCAAAGGAAAAATCTCCTCTCATATTCTCCGGCAACTGCGCGTAAAAGTGGCGGTGGTAGTTCCATAAATTGTCTACCGTGGGCGTGTCCATACTCTGCGACAGCAAAATTACGCGTTGCGGCAGCATTTTTACGAACGGACTGCGCGCCGCCGTCTGCCCTTCAAGCTTGCTTTCATAATACAGCCGCGCGCGCTTTATTTTTTCCTTTGCCAGGTTAAGTTCGGCAATCTTTTCGTCCGCGCCCTCTTCCGCCTGCTTTAATGACTCTATTATCTTTCCGAAATCGTCGTAAGATAAAATTTTCTTTATCTCCGAAAGGGGCATATCCATGCACCGCAGCGTGCGTATGGTGTTCAGTCGCACAATTTCCTGCTGCGAATAGTAGCGGTATCCCGTCCATTCGTCCACCTTGCATGGCTTTACAAGGCCTATTCTGTCGTAGTGCCGCAAAGTCTCCGTAGTAACGTTGGCTATTTTCGCCGTCTGGCTTATAGAAAAAAATTTTTTATTTTTTTGCATAATTTTCCTTGACATTTGTGTAACACAAAAGTTTATCATCATTATAGCAAAAAAATGAGCGAAGTCAAAACAATTAAGGAGGCTTTTCAAGAGATGAAAAAACTTACGGCATTTTTATGCGCTGTGGCTGGCGCCGCGCTTGCGGTGTTCGCGGGCTGCGCGCAGGAGCAAACGTTCACGCAAAAAACTTACGACTATGACGGAGAGATAGTCAGCGTAGCCATCGACGTGACCGACAGACAGGTAGATATAAGCGCCTCGGAGGACGGCGGCGTTCACATCTACTATTACGACAGCGAGAAGGAATACCTCGACATTGCCGTATCTGATGACGACAAACTTACGGTAAGCCTGGTTCTCGATAAAGAGTGGACGGATTTTATCGGCACTAAGCCCTCGGTTGAGTACCGAAAAATAGCGGTGGAGGTGCCCGACGGCGCCATAGTCAGTCTGACAGCGAGCACTACAAACGAGGACATAAAGGCATCCTCTCTGTCGCTTGCGGACAGCATAACCCTCAGTTCCAACGGCGGCAACGTCGTGTGCGAGGGCGTCAACGCTGGCAAATCCCTCTCTCTTGCGGCAAAAAACGGCAACATAACGGGCACTCTTGTCGGCGGCTGGGACGATTATTCCATAACCTGCACCATAAAGAAGGGCGACAGCAATCTCCCCGAAAGCAAGGAGGGCGGTTCAAAGTCGCTCGCCGTCGACTGCAACAACGGCGACGTAAACATTCAATTTGCGCAGTAAACCCGATTTATGGAGCGGACTGCCGGATTAAGCTGTTAAATGTATTGTAAATCAGCCCGCGGCAAACTTATAGTTTGCCGCGGGCTGACAATTTTTCCGTTTTATGCGCATACTGCGCGTGGAACAGGCCATCTAAACGCGCAGTTATCTTTTTTTGTTCCATGTGTGCGCCAGTATATCTTTGAGAACGAGAAGACTGTCCAGCCTCGAATACCCATAACGCTTTTCAAGGTCGCACAGCAATTTGTCCAGCTCCTCTGCATAAATGCTTGTGTTAACCGTGCTCTGATAAGTTGCAAGAACGGGGTATTTTTTGCTCCACATCTTTGTCCAGTCTACTTTGTTTTGTACTTCTTCGCTCGTGTTCTCAATGGCATCTTCTATGGCTTTGACGTCCATGTCAAAACTTATCAGTTCGTCCAGCGAAAGATTGTACAAAATCGCCATTCTTTTTGCCTGGCGTATGTCCGGTAGCGTTTCGTCCGTCTCCCATTTAGAAACAGTCTGCCTGCTCACTCCCAGTTTTTCGGCAACTTCTTCCTGCGAAAGTCCGCTTTTTTTTCGCGCATTGAATAAATTGTTTCCTAAGTCCATTTCGGTCTCCTTGTTGTTTATTATAATTATACTGCAATAATGTGACGATGTCTATCTGCTAAAACTGGAATTTTTGCCCGGAATCTTAACAAAACACTCAAAGTCGTTTTCAGTATAAAAATTTTTTAATTTTTATGTCAGGAATGGCGGGGGCAGATTGTGTTATAGGTAAAAGAGGGTCGCACAAGGCAATTTGTCTCCGCAAAAACACATTCCGGGGCGATCCGAAGGGGGATTTTATGAAAAAATTTTTAAAACCTTTGTGCGTGCTCATGTCGGCGGCGGTGGGCTGCGCGCTAATCTGTTCGTGCGCGGCGAGCGGCAACCTCATCGCCGCGCCCGGTCAGCACTCGCCCGTAACTTACGAGGACAGGCAACAGCAAAGCTACAAGTCGATATTGCAGAGCGCCAACGCCTTTGCTGCGGACTTCACCGAGGCGCTGTATTCGGACTACGAAAGCGACGGCAACCTCGCCATCTCTCCCGTTTCGGTGTACATGGCGCTCGCGCTGTCTGCGCGCACGGCGGCGGGAGAAACGCGCGAACAGATCTTATCCGCCCTGAACGTCACCTACGAGCAGTTGCAGACCGACTTTTCCTATCTTTACAGGTCGCTCAACTACTCGCAGGAGGGCACAACCCTTTCAACCACCAACTCGGTGTGGATGCAGGAGGGGGTGGAGTACATCGAAGAGTGCATAACCGACCTCGCCGAAAAGTATTTCTGCTATTCCTATTCAACCGACTTCGCGGGCGACACTCGGACCGCAAACGAGGCTATCCGCAACTTTATAAAGGAGCGCACTAACGGGCTCATCGACCAGGATTTCCAGCTCCCCGCCGAAACGTGTTTTGCGCTCATCAACACCCTTTATTTAAAGGACGGCTGGTACGAAGGCGGCGACGAACTGCCGCTTACCGACAGCCAATACGATTTCACCCAAACTGACGGCGCCGTCCTTTCGCGGCAGCTCATGCGCGGCAAATATAATCTCGGCAGGGTGCAGCGCGGCGAACATTTCAGCACGTTCTATACGCGCACGAACGGCGGATTCAAACTGCATTTCGTCCTGCCCGACCAAGGCTATGCCGTGCGCGACGTGTTCAACGCCGACGCGATAAATTTCGTTTCGGGCATAACCGATTACGGCGGCTATGACGAGGCGGCTAACGTCAACCACAAAACGCGCTGCCTGTTTCCGCAGTTCGAGGCAGAGTACGACGGCGACGTCATTCAGACTTTAAACGACAATTTCGGCATAACCGACCTGTTTTCGGAAGCGCGGTGCGATCTGTCGTCGCTCATTCCCGGCGGCGCTACCTCCGCGGGCGAAAGGATTGTCTGCCAGCGCATTCAGCATGTTGCAAAGCTCAAAGTCGACCGCAAGGGCATAGAGGGCGCGGCGGTCACGGTAGTTGTCAACGCCCCCACGAGCGCCGAACCTATCGAAGAAGTGCTGTACGACATGGTGATCGACAGAGCTTTCGGCTATGTTTTAACCGACCCCTACGGGACGATACTCTTTACGGGCGTCGTCAACAATATATAATCCATGTAAAGTAAGCGCGGGCGGCGTTGCC
>DVHK01000031.1 GCA_018712135.1 Candidatus Coproplasma avicola
GATTTCTCCACTCGCTGTCGCTCGGTCGAAATGACAGCTAACAAATAGCACACTTTTCGGGAACACCTTCGCCAAAATCAATGATTGACAACCGCGGCTTTTTATTATAAAATAAAGCCATGCAAAAGTACAGCGTTGCCATTGTCGGCGGCGGAGCGGCGGGGCTTACCTGCGCGCTCGCCCTCAAAAGAATAAATAAAGATATATCTGTTGTCGTCATCGACGGAGGCGAACGGTTGGGCAAAAAACTCGCCGCCACGGGCAACGGGCAGGGCAACGTTTCAAATTCGCATCTGTCGCCGTTAAATTATCACGGCGGCGGAGCGGCTCTCGCCCGCGCGGTGATCGGCTGCGATTACAAGCTGCCGTTTCGACTCTTCAACTGCCTTTTCAGCGAGGACGAAGAGGGCAGAATTTACCCCTCGGGCAGGCAGGCTTCGGCGCTCGTCGACAGCCTGCTGCGCGAACTTATTGTCCTTGGTGTGCAATTTATCAATCCCGCCCGCGTTTCGGGCATAAAGAGGGGCTTCGAGCTCACCCTTTCGGACGGGAAAAAATTGCAGGCTGACAGAGCGGTGCTTGCCTGCGGCGGAAAGGCGCAAAAACAGTTCGGCACCGACGGTTCGTCATACGCCCTCGCCCAAAGTTTCGGGCATAAGCTGACGGCGCTCTGTCCTTCGCTCGTACAGCTGCGCACTGACACCTCGCACATAAAGCCTCTCAAAGGCATACGCGCCGACTGCCTCGTCACGGCATATTGCGGCGGGCGGGCGCTCGGCAGTGCGCGCGGCGACGTCATATTTACCGATTACGGCGTGTCCGGCAACGCGATTTTCAAAATATCGTCCTGCGTTTCGGGCGTAGAAGGCTGCACGCTCAGCCTTTCTTTTCTCCCCGATATCGCCGAAGAAGACATCGCCCGCGATATACAAAAAAAGCTCGCCCTCGGCTATCCGTCGGGCGAACTGCTCTCTGGCACCCTGCACAACCAGGTAGGCAGGGCTATTATCAAACGCGGCGGCTCGGACGTAAAAAATATCGTCCGTACACTCAAAAATTTTACTCTTGCCGTCACGGGCACGCTCGGATTCGACTACGCTCAGGTCACGCGCGGCGGAATAGACTGCGCCGATATCGGCGAAGATATGCAGAGCAAACTCCAAAATGGATTGTATCTCGTAGGCGAATATCTCGATGTCGACGGCGACTGCGGCGGTTATAACCTTTTATGGGCGTTTGCAAGCGGCGTGCGCGCCGCAAAGAGCATAGCGGAGGGGTTATGATCAGGCGGCTCGACAACGTAAAACTTTCAATCATGCACCCCGAAAGTCATTTGCTGAAAATTGCCTCGCATAGTCTCGGTGCGCCCGTAAAATATTTTAAAATAATCAAAAAATCGCTCGACGCGCGCGATAAGAGCAACATCTTTTGGGTATATTCGATAGCCTTTTCACGCGAAGAGGAGAGCGAACCCAAACCCATATATCAAAAAATTGCCGATCCGCCCAAAGTTGTAATCGTCGGCAGCGGCCCTGCGGGTCTGATGTGCGCGTTGCGCCTCATAGATCACGGTATTCCGCCCGTAATTGTCGAGCGCGGACAGCCCGTCGAAGAGCGCAAGGCGACGTGCGATAAATTTTTCGCGGAACGCGTCCTCGACCCCGAAAGCAACGTGCAGTTCGGTGAAGGCGGTGCGGGAGCTTTTTCGGACGGTAAACTCAACACACAGACGCGCGACGGCTTCAACCGCGACGTGTTGAAATATTTTGTAAAATTTGGCGCTCCCGAAGAAATACTGTATCTCAATAAACCCCATGTCGGCAGCGACAAATTGTATTATATACTGCAAAATATACGCGCTTACATTGTCGATAATGGCGGAAAATTTATCTTCAATGCCCGCGTCGACGGTCTTGAAAGCCAAAGCGGCGCTTTAAAGGGAATTAAAGTCACCCACACGCGCGGCGGGGTCGAAAATATCGGGTGCGACGCCGCCGTGTTTGCGATAGGTCATTCCGCCAGGGACACCTTTGAAATGCTCAACCGCGAGGGCGTGCAAATGGAGGCGCGCGAATTTGCCGTAGGCGTCAGGATTGAACACCATGCAAGCGATATCGGCTTCGCGCAGTACGGCAAAAATTACGTCTGTCTTCCTGCGGCGGATTACAAGCTCGTCTCACACGCCCACGAGCGTACGGTCTTTACATTCTGCATGTGTCCTGGCGGCGTTGTCATTCCCGCCGCCAGCGAACAGGGCGGGGTGGTCGTAAACGGTATGAGTCTCTATGCCCGCGACGGCGTAAACTCTAATTCTGCGCTGATGGTGCAGATGAGAAGGGAGGATTTCGGCTCCGACGACCTGTTTGCCGGAATGCGCTTCCAGCGCGAAATTGAGCAAAGGGCGTATAAAGCCGGCGGGGAAAATTACAAGGCTCCCGCAATGACCTTCGGCGACTTCGCCGCAGAAAAATTTTCGGGCAGCTTCGGTGAAGTCAAGCCTACTTACGCCGCAGGCGTAATTTGCGCTCCATTGAATGATGTTCTTCCGCAAAAAGCGTGCGAGGCTTTAAAAGTCGCCATTCCCGATATGGACAGGCGTTTAAAAGGCTTTGCCTCGCCTCATGCCGTGCTTACGGGTGTCGAAACGCGGTTTTCATCCCCCGTAAGAATAATACGAAGTCAATCGCTTCAAAGCGTGTCGCATGAAAATCTCTATCCCTGCGGCGAAGGCAGCGGTTATTCGGGCGGTATAACGTCGTCTGCGGCGGATGGAATACGCACTGCGGAGGCAATTTTTGAACGGTTCAAATAATATCAAAATATCATTGCGCTATCATAAAATCTACACAATGTCTTATTATAATTAAGCCATAAAAACAAACAAAATAATATTTAGCATTACCCACACTTAACTTTTTTCATATTCTCTCTGAAGGACGCGCACCGCAAGGTGCGCGTCCTGCTTTATGCAAATCGTCTTATGTTAAGTATAAAATTTCCGATAAAAAAACAAACCCGAACAGGAGTGTTCGGATTTGTTCGCATTTGGTGACCCTTTTGAAGTTAAAGGCGAACTATTCAGTTCTTCAAAAGTTACCGTCTTGCTCTGTCCTTTGTAATTGTATGTAATTACAAAATGGTCGTCGTACAGGTAAATACTGTTTACAAAGCCGTCAATCAGCCGCTGCTTGCCTTCCTG
>DVHK01000003.1 GCA_018712135.1 Candidatus Coproplasma avicola
CAGTTCTCTCCTTTTAAAGTTCATAAGCCGCCGCGCGGATCCGCGCGGCGGCTTATGAACTTTATATAGCCTATTTGTCTGTTAAATCTATTGCCAGAACTTCGTAAGTTGAGCTGTCGAGGGCGAGCGTGCACTCATCTGCATAGCAGAAGATAAAACCGCCCGTCGCGCCGTTGTTCTTTTCGATAGAAATAAACTTACAGGATTTTATGATATCGACACAAAAGTCAAGCACTCGATCACGCGGAATTTTAAGTTTTTTCGACAGCCTGCGTTCGAGGCGTAGCCCGATGTTGAGCCTGCCGATATTTTGAAGCAGACCTTTGCGCAGCTCCTCTGTGCGGGCGGACTGCATCTGTTCAAGAAAATCGCGCGCCCTTTCGTAATGCGAAAACGGCACGAATAATCTGTATACCGACAGCGGCAAACCGAACTGACTTTCCACACCCCTCCCGTAGGGCATTGCAACACAATGTATTCCGTTTTCTTCAAGCGCGTCCGCTATTCCGTCGCACTGCCCCTCGTCGCACTGGCAAAGATAACAAAAATCTTTGGCGGTTGCCTTTCTCAATTTTTTCGTACCGCACAAAGGGCATACATCCCCCTCGCACGCGGCATGACAATTTTCGCAATAATTCATATAATTTTACTGTATTGTAAGGAATTCCTTATCTTATGAAATTAGTCATTGCTTTTTTGATTATGACGGGTTTTTCGAGATCTGTTCCCTTGACGCTGCTTAAAAGTTTTACGAGCCACGCCATGTTTGAACCTATCGCGCGCATGACTGATACTCCCTCTTCGTCTTTCATGACGTCTTCGGGCGTATAACCGTGAACCATATTCCAATAGGTTGAAGGCACCTGAATCATAGACGTTATTCCTATGTACTTATTCAGAACGTCGTATGAAGCCGTAGTGCCGGCGCGCCTTGCAGATACGACGGAAGCGGCGGGTTTAAACTTCATGTACTGCCCGTGAGAATAGAAAAGCCTGTCTAAAACGGCGACCATTCCGCCTGCGGGCGAGGCATAGTGAACGGGCGCGCCGAACACATAGCCGTCGGCATCCTTGCAGAGCTCGCCGAGCTCGTTGACAATATCGTCGTTATACACGCATTTGCCGTTATTGCGGCAGTAATGGCAGCCTAGACAGGAATGAACTGCGCCTGTGCCCACCCAATATATTTGGGTATCCACACCCTGCTTGTTGAGCTCGTCGGCGACGATGCCGAGCGCCGTGGCTGTGCAGCCGTTTTTATGAGGACTTCCGTTTACAAGCAAAACTTTCATAAAAATACACTCCTTTTTATCTTTTAATTTTATTTTAATGCGCGCGGCGACGGCTGTCAATAGAATTGACTAAAATTTATAGGCGGGGTATAATATTGTTATGCGTAAATTTTGGGAACAGGACATTCTGCAAAACATAATCGTAATAGAATTTCTTAAAAGAGGCGCAGACATTCTCGCGCAAAACGACGGTGCAATTCTTGTGCGCGACAGGTTGAGCGGGGTAATATGCTTTTCGGCAAACAACGAGAGCAGCGCCGCAGACGCGCTGGAAGCGTGCGGCGACTATGACCTTTTGCTGCTGAGCCAGCCGCTTATGCTCGGGTATGTGCGCAAAAAATACAATCTCGTATGTGAACACCCTTGTTTTCAGGGAGTATACACAAAGGGCAATCCCCTGCCGCTCAAAGGCGCCCTCAAAATTGCCGTTGCGGACGACAAAGAGCTTGAAAAGATAATTGCGACGTATGAATTTGCCGACCCCGAAGGACTAAAAAAAGCTCAGAAGCGCGGAATGCTTTTTGCCGCCCATACGGACGGGCAATTCTGCGGATATATAGGCGAGCACGAGGAAGGCAGCATGGGAATGTTGCACGTATTTCCCGAATTCCGCGGGCGGGGCTATGCATACGAGCTTGAAAGCTTTATGATAAACAAAAAGCTTTCGGAAGGGAGCACGCCATACTGCCACATAATTTACGACAACGCCGTCTCCCTTTCACTGCAAAAAAAATTAGGGTTGGAAATAGCCGCGCAGTACATTTTCTGGGCACACAAAAAAGATGAGCAATGATGATTAATGACGGGCGTGGTGCCCGCCGCATGTGCGGCAGGCACCACGATTTTAATTTTCTGCGTTATACTGCCTGCAAATTACCTGCGCAGGTTTTCGTAATCGTTTTCGCCGACGTGCCTGCGCCGCGACGAAGATTTTTCGTAGCGGTTGAGCCAGTCGGCATAAAAGCGGCAACTTATTAAAAATCCCCGAAGGGGGAAAGCTTTTGTGACGCCGTTTTTTACCACAGACATAGTTTTTGTGGCGCCGCCGTATTCAAAGACTATCTGAAAATTTTCAAATTCATCAGTCGGCAGACTTTTACCGACGGACGAAAACGCATATTTTTTGTCGTTGACTGTTGAATAATTGACGTTTCTTACGAAATAGCTGCAAATGTATATTTTGGGAAAGGCGTAGCCGCGCATGTCGAAATAAATTTTATCGTCTATGCTCCATATGCCTCCCTCCCTGCGCCGTATGTGCAGCTGCACACTTTTACCCTTTAAATATTGTGCCTTTATCCTTTTATATAAATCGCTGGGCATAATATTTAAGGGGTATAAATTTGTGTACTGTGCGAAATTTACCGCGAGCGCGACAAAGAGAGCGAGCGGCAGCATGAGCGCTATGACGATTAGGCTCGGGTTGAGGTCAAAGCCCAATACGCAGACAACGAACGCCGCATATGCGGGTATGCTTAAAATGAACAGTGCGCACAGCGCCGCCGTTATGTTGCGCTTGAATTTGTAGTGTTTTCGCCTCTCCGATAAATTTCCGAACATATTTAAATTATATAGTTAAAACCTAAACTTGTTAATACCACAAAATCCCCGCGCGGAGATATGTCCGCGCGGGGATTGGCGTTTCCTTCAAGTTTTTCCGCCATCGGGAACGCATAAATTATTATATGCGCGCGGGGCGGAATTATGTTTTTAAAATGCGGAATTATGGTTTTATTTTAAAGATTTTATTTATACAAAAATCTGTGGCAGTTTTCGCACTCGATAACTTTGCCCGAGGCGGCGCTCTCTTTTTCGGCGATGGAAAGCGACGTTCCGCACATGGGACAGACATCGCCGTTGAGCTTGCAGAGAATGGGGAACACCCGCTCGCTCCGCTTTGCCTGATATTTTTTCAATATATCGGCGTCGATATCCTTTGCGAGCTGTTTGAGCTCCTTGTTGATTTCGTCGGCTTCGGTCTGAACGCTGTCCTTATATGCCTTGAACGCAGCCTGCAATTTGGGATATTCCTTCTGCGCGGCGATTACGTTCTTTTTTAAGGTCTGGTATTCATCCACCTGTTCCTTTATTGCCGCCGTAAGCGAATTGATTTCGCCCTTCAACGCCTTTAAATCGTCGGCAAGGGTCTGGGCGCTCCTCTTGTAAAAGGAGATTGCGTTGCCCTGTTCGACGAGCTCGTCGAGGTTATCGAAGTCTTTGAGAGTTTCGGCGAGTTCAGAGTACTTTGCATTCAGGCGGTCGATATTGTTTTTGAGCTCCTGCGCCTTTGCCTCTATCTGGTCGAGCTTTTCGGAAGCTTTGGTGAGGTACGAGCGCGACTGCATATATTTTTTGCGCTCGTCGCTTGAATTGAGCTTTTGTTCAACCTTTAAGAGGCGGGAGTCCGCCTCCTGATACTTTAAGAGTTTTTCAACCTGTGTCATAATAAATCTCCTTGAAAATTACATGAGTTGAGCGTCGACATAAACGCAGACGGAGCAGCCCAGAGAGGGCGCGAGCGACTGCGCTATTTTCTTAAAGCCGTAGACTTCGGACGCGTAGTGTGTGAGCTGAACGACGTTTACGCCGTTGTAAAACAGCCCGGTTATCATATGGTGGGCGATGTCTGCCGAGACGAGGACGTCCGCCCCGCCGTTTATGGCGAGACCCGCCGCCTGTCCGTCGCACCCCGCGCCGCAGAACGAGGCGACGCGCTTTATTATTCTGTCGTCGTCGCCGTAAGCAAAGCAGCGGCGCGTTTCAAAATTTTTGAGCGTGCGCTTGACGAATTCTTTAAAAGTTATGGGTTTTATGTCGTAAATCCTGCCGTAGCCGCCCGACGAGAGCGGGTTTAAAAGGCTTTTCGCCTCTACTCCGCCAAGCCCCTTCATGAGATAATAGTCTACGCCCTGCGGAGCGCTGTCGAAATTGAGATGCATGGAAATTACGCCTATGTTGTTCTTTATGCAGGTCATGAGCGCTCGAGATATAAGGTCGTCGGATGGCGTTATACGCTTTATGCCGTGATATATTGCCGGGTGGTGGGTGACTATTAAATTGCACCCCCTATGCGCCGCCTCCTCCGCCGCTTCGGGCGTGAAATCGAGCGAAAAGAGCGCGCCCGTAATCTCACCCTCGTTTTCGAGCATGATGCCGCTATTGTCGTAGTGACCATATTTTGAGCAAAGCTCGTCGCTGAGCGCCACGGGGGCGGCCTGCTCCTCAATTATCTTGAAAACATCATATAATTTCACCGCTATGTACTCCTTTTAAAAACGCAAGCCTACCGCAAAGGTCAGCGCGGCTCTGGGGGCTCATGTCACCTTTAAGATAGGTTTGCGTTTTTGAAATTTCCTCGGCGAGAAAGTCCTTTAAAACGGGGTTTTTGAGGCTGTCCCTGCCGAACTGCATCTGCGCGGGCGTGTAGGCGGGTGTGCCGCCCTGCGCCCTGCCCTTTATTATAAAGTAGAACTTGCCGTCTTTGAAGATATCGTCCTCGTCTATCGCGCAGCCCTCGCTTATGAGGTAAGAGCGCAGGCAGGGCGCGTTTTTCATGGGCTGAAAGACAAACGACTGCGGAATGTAGCCCTCTTTTAAAATCTTTACTATCTCGTCGCCGCCCATGCCGGCGATTAAAACGAGGTCGGCGCCGCTTACCCCTTTGAGCCCGTCGCAGCAGACGGAGGAAAGCCTGCCGCAATTTAAATAATTTTTGAGCAGCCTTTCGGCTTTATTGAGGCTTTTTGAACTGATGTCAGAAATTATGGCGCGGTCGCAGAGGTCGTTTTCGAGCATATACTGCGCCACGTAGCCGTGGTCGCAGCCGACGTCGGCAAAGACAGAGCAGCGCGAAAGGCGGGAGCAGATTTGTGGTATTCTTCCGCCGGCGCCGCCGAAAGTTTTTTTACGCATTATGTGTCGAGGAAGTCTTTGAGGTGCTTGGAGCGCGAAGGGTGGCGCAGCTTTCTTAAAGCCTTTGCCTCTATCTGGCGGATGCGCTCACGCGTGACGTTGAACTCCTTGCCGACTTCCTCCAACGTGCGCGGTCTGCCGTCGTCGACGCCGTACCTTAAACGCAGTACCTTTTCTTCGCGGGGGGTGAGGCTGTTGAGCACCGAAAGGAGTGTCTCTTTGAGCATGGTCGAAGAAACGCTGTCCGAAGGGGTGACGGCGCGGTCGTCCTCGATAAAGTCGCCGAGGTGGGAATCCTCCTCCTCGCCTATGGGCGTTTCGAGAGAGACAGGGTCCTGCGCAATCTTCTGAATTTCGCGGACGCGCTCCTCGGAGACGTTCATCTCCCTGGCGATCTCCGCAGGGGTAGGCTCGCGACCGTATTTTTGCAGAAGTATGCGCGAAACGCGGGTGAGTTTATTGATTGTTTCTACCATATGCACGGGTATGCGTATGGTGCGCGCCTGGTCGGCGATGGCGCGGGTTATTGCCTGCCTTATCCACCACGTTGCGTATGTGGAGAACTTGAAGCCCTTTTGATAGTCGAACTTTTCGACCGCCTTCATGAGCCCCAAATTGCCCTCCTGAATGAGGTCGAGAAAGAGCATGCCGCGCCCGACATAACGCTTTGCAATCGACACGACGAGGCGCAGGTTTGCCTCAGAGAGTTTCTTTTTTGCTTCCTCGTCGCCCTCCTGCATCTTGCGGGCGAGCTCTATCTCGTCGTCGGCGGAAAGCAGGGGCACGCGACCGATATCCTTTAAATACATCTTTACGGGGTCGTCGAGACCGATATCCGAAAGAGCCTGCTCGTAGAGCTCGTTGTCCCTTTCGGCTTCGTCGATTATCTGAATTCCCGCTTCGGCGATCGACTTATATACGTAGTCCATCTGGTTGGGCGTAGTCTCATACTTTTCCATGATGTCGCACAGGCTGTTTGTGGTTATTGAGCCCTTTGCCTGATGGTCGTCGATAATCTTTTTTAAAATTTCGTTTAGTTTCTGATCGGTCAGATTCATTATTGTGCTCCGTTTTTAAGTTTTTCCTTTTGTATGGTCAGCTCGTCAATGCGCGCCGCACACTGTTTGATGCCGTCGATATCGGTAAGCTTTTTGCTTTTGGCTTTGAGCTCGCCTATTTCGCCGTCTATATAATCTATTTTAAGTTTTAATACGCTGTCGGCAAAATATTTGCGGGCGACTTCGCCCGTAAATCCTGCGCCGTCGGAATAATCGAGAATGCGCGTAAGTTCTTCGTACTCGGGCGAATTCTCTTCAAAAAATTCAAAGATTTCGCTTAAATGTATGCGCTCGTCCATAAGGCGCTTGGACAGTATGTATTTTGCCAGAATGGCGTGGATTTCGTTGGTGAAAGGAATTGCGCGTATGTCGGTATCCGCGGTATAGTCGGCGCCGAACAGCAGACTGGCGATGACGAAGCGCGAAGCTTTGAGCGAGGCGGAAGCGTTGTCGGCGCGCTCCTCGCGCTTGTCGCTTTTAATCTCCAACTGGCTGGGCGCGGCGGCGAGGTCGCGGTTTAAACTTTCGTAGGTGAAGCCCGTTTTGTCGCGCAGTTTTTTGAGCAAATCTTCCTGCTCGGCGGCGCTATCGGCGGTTTTTACTATGCGTATGGCCTCCGATACGTAGCGGCGCTTGTCCTCGGTTTTGGTGAGGTCATACCCCCTTTCGAGGACGAGCAGTTTATAGTCGATGAGCGGCATTGCCGCGTCGAGGCACCGCTGATAGCCCTCGGCGCCCTGCTGTTTTATAACGTCGTCGGGATCGAGCCCCTCGGGCAGGGGAACGACTTTGACGTTCAGCCCCTCCCCCTTTAAGATATCCAGCCCGCGCAGGTTTGCCTTTTGCCCTGCGGCGTCGCCGTCGTAGGAGATTAAAACCGTGTCGGTGTACCTTTTTATGAGGCGCGCCTGATCCTGCGTGAGCGACGTGCCCATGCTGGCGACGACGTTTTTGAAGCCCGCCGAATAGAGCGAAATGGTGTCCATATAGCCTTCGACCATTATGACTTCTTTGATAGTTTGGCTTCTTTTGAGCTTTTTTAAAAGATTTATGTTATAGAGAGTTTTGCTTTTATTGAAAACTACCGTCTCTTTGGTGTTTTTGTACTTTGCGAAGTCGGTCTTTTTGAGCACGCGCCCGCCGAAGGCGATTACTTCGTCGAGGGCGTTGATTATGGGGAAAATCAATCTGCCGCCCTGCGCGTCGACGAGGCGGCCTTCGACCTCGTTTACCGTGCCGCTGTCTATCATGTCCTGTTTTGAATAGCCCTTTTGCATTAAAAAACGGGGCAGATCGGTAAAGTTGAGGCTGGCGCCCAGACCGAACGAGCGCACGACGCCCGACGGAATGCGGCGGTTAAGTATATACTGAATGTGTGCGTCCGCCTTGCCAGAATTGAGGTTGTCGAGGTAGAAATGCGCGCAGTCGTTCATTATCTTCAAAATAGTGTCCCGCCTGCGCTTGTTTTCGGCGGTGCGGCGACTGTCGAAAGCCGTCTGCGGCATAGGCAGACCTACGCGCTCGGCGAGCAGCTTTACCGTATCCATGAAGTCGAGCGTTTCCATCTCGGAGACGAGTTTTATTACGTCGCCAGAGGCGCCGCAGCCGAAACAATGATAGAACTGTCCGCTTTCGTTTACCGAAAAGGACGCCGTTTTTTCATGGTGAAATGGACAGCACGCCCAATAGCTCCCCCCGCGCTTTTCGAGCGAAAAATACCCGCTTGCGACGTCGACTATATTAAGTTTATCCTTTAAAGTCCTTAAAAAATCCTGATCGATGCCGGGCAAACAAACAACTCCTTGGCGATATTATAATTGCTCTCGTTTATTATTGTACTAAGTTATGATTTTTCAGTCGCCGAGTTCGTTGACGAACAACCAGCCCTGCGGCACGAAAATTTTGTTGAAAATATACACGGCATATCTGTCCGTCATAGACGATATGTAGTCGCACACGGCGCGGTCGGTGCCGTCGCTTTCGGCTATGCCGACGTATACGGGCGGCATTTCATCGGGGTGCTTTGAAAAGTATGAATACATTTCGGACAACATGCGCTCAGCCTTTTCCTCCTCACCCATGGCATAGGGAGTGCGATATACCCTGTCGAACATAAACGTGCGGAGAGCGTCGCTCGCCGCCTTGACACTTTCGTCCATCTGCACATAAGGCTTGTCCGAGCTGGTCTTCCACACCGAAGTCACGGCGGTATTTATGCGCTCGCGCGAGGTCGAGCCGAGCACGCCGACTATGTCCTTCGGCACGTCCTCTGCCTTTAACACGCCCGCGCGGATGGCGTCGTTGAGGTCGTGGTTTATGTAAGCTATTCTGTCGGCGAGGTGAACGCACCTGCCTTCGAGCGTGGCGGCGCTGTTGCCGTTGTGATTTAAAATGCCGTCGCGCACCTCGAAGGTGAGGTTTAGCCCCGCGCCGTCCTTTTCGATAAGGTCGACCACGCGAACGGACTGTTCATTGTGGCGGAAACCCATCGGCGAAAGCTTATTCAAAATGCGCTCGCCGCTGTGACCGAACGGAGTGTGTCCCAAATCGTGACCGAGCGCTATGGCTTCTGCCAGGTCCTCGTTCAAAGCGAGGGCGCGGGCAATCGAGCGCGCTATCTGCGACACATCGAGCGTGTGCGTAAGCCGCGTTACATAGTGGTCGCCCTCGGGCGAAAAGAACACCTGAGTTTTGTTTTTGAGGCGGACGAAAGCTTTGCTGTAAATTATTCTGTCGCGGTCGCGCTGAAAATCCGTGCGGAGGGCGCAAGGCTCCTCCCCGCGCGCCCTGCCCTTGGTATTCTCCGAAAGGGTTGCGTAGCGTGAAAGGGTGAGTTTTTCAAATGAATATGTCCTTGTGCGCACATTATTTTCCATTACAACATTTATATACGAAAAAATTTGCAAATTTCCTTTTAAAAAACGCCGCATTTAAATAATTTTTGACGAAATTTTTTAATTTTATGCCCGAAAAAGCTTTTCCGCACATCCGCCCACTGCGACAATAAATGTGTGATGGCAATTACAGGGTTAATTGATATATGGGCGCCGCGCTATCTGACGCGCGGCGCCCATATGTTGACTTTAAATTTCGCAAAACTGCTTAATGTTATTTTGCAAATCCGCCGCCGACGGAGATGACCTCGCCAGTGACATAAGAATTTTCTGCGGCGAAGAACACGGCGGAGGCGACATCCTCGCCGCTGCCCAATCTACCGAGGGGAATCTGGTTGATTAAATCCTCCATTTCATCCTCAGTAAAGCAGGCGTTCATCTCGGTATCTATCACGCCGGGAGAGACGCAGTTTACCGTTATGTGCGAGGGCGCGAGTTCCTTGGCGAGCGCCTTTGTGAAGGCGATTACTCCTCCCTTCGTGGCTGAATAAGCCACCTCGCAGCTCGCCCCGACTTCGCCCCAGATAGAGGCAATGTTTACTATCGAACCCCTGCCGCATGAGATCATGGATCGAGCCGCCTCGCGGCTGCACAAAAACACGCCGCGAAGATTTACGCCCACTACCTCTTCCCAGTCTGCCAAGGTTGTGTCCTGAATGACGTTTACCTTTGATATTCCCGCATTGTTGACGAGCACGTCGAGCCCGCCGAATATGCGGTAAATTTCGGTGAACATATCCTTGACTTGCGCCTCGTCGGAGACGTCGGCGCGCATGAGCACGGGGCAATAGTCGAGCTCGTTGAATTCGTTCTGGGTAGCTATGGCGCTCTCTTCGTCGTGAAAGTAGTTTAAAATTACTTCGTATCCTTCCTGCAAAAAGCGTTGGGCGATGGCTTTGCCTATGCCCTTTGTTCCGCCTGTAATGAGCGCCGTCTTCATTTTTGCATCCTCTCCATTATAAGCTCCGCAATGCATTCGGGCGACTTGTCGTCAGTATCAATTATGTAATCCGCCGCACCCTCGTACACAGACGCGCGGTTTGCCGAGATGGTTCGCACGCGCTCTTCAAGGTCGCCATGCAAGAGCGGACGGGTAGTATCGCCCTTGACGCGCTTTATGACCGTTTCGGGCGAAGTGCGCAGATAAAAAATGACGCCCGTCTTTTTAAGCTCTTCGACGTTGATTTTGCGCAGTACGCAGCCGCCGCCGAGGGATATTACGCTGTTTGCGCAGCTCTGCGCGACGCGCTTTGTGACGGCGCTTTCGATGTCGCGAAAGCCCTCTTCGCCGAGGCGGGCGAAAATATCGTTGATTGCGCCATATTGCCCGACAATTTGGTCGTCGGTGTCCACCCAATTGAGGTTATATATCGCGTTGAGCGCGCGAGCGACAGTAGTCTTTCCGCTGCCCATCATACCGCAGAGAACTATGTTTTTCATAATTTGAAGCTCTCTGCCGCGAGGATATAACTGCCCTCGCCGAAGCCGGCGATTACACCCTTGCAGACGGCGGATATGACCGACTTGTGGCGGAACTCGTCGCGCGCGTGCACGTTTGACATGTGCACTTCAATTACGGGCGTATCTATTGAAGATATTGCGTCGCGTATGGCGTAGCTGTAATGAGTGAAAGCGCCGGCGTTTAAGATGATGCCGTCGAACCCCTCGTCCGCCGCGGCGTGCAGGCGGGAGCAGATTTCACCTTCGATATTGCTCTGGTAGAACACGCACTCGTCGCCCTTGAAGCGGGCGGCGATGTCCTTATTGATCTGATCGAGGGTGCGCGTGCCGTACACTCCCTTTTCGCGCCTGCCCGTCATGTTGAGGTTAACGCCGTTTATGAACAGAAATTTCATGCCTTTATTTCCTTTAAATATTTTTCAAATAACTGTTTCGCCTGACCGTCGTCCGGCTGAACATCGAAATATATGCACTCGGCATAATACGCCTGATAAAAGAGCATAGCCTGGCCGTTTACCGTCTGTTTGCCGAGCTGTTCAGCTATTTCGAGAAAACGGCTTTTGGCGGGCACATATATGAGATCTACCGCCGCTTTTGCACGGGCGATGACGTCCTCGCCGACGGGAGATATACCTTCACTCTTATGCATACCCACGCCCGTGGCGTTGATTATCAAGTCACAATCGACGGGCGTCACGCTTCCGACAATTTCAACCTGCGGACAATCTTTTTTGAGGGAGAGCGCGCTGTCGGTATTGCGGTCGTATACGCCGACGGTTGCACCGCCCTGCACGAGCTTGCGCGCCACCGCTCTGCCCGCGCCGCCCGCGCCGAGCAGGAATACCTTTTTGCCGTCCACCTTTATGCCGTTGTTCCTGAGCATGAGCATGAAGCCCAGCCCGTCGGTGTTGTATCCCGAAAGGTCGGAACACTTTACCGTATTGACCGCACCGAACAGGGCGGCGTCGCCCTCGACCGACTTCAAGCGGGACATAACCGAAAGCTTATAGGGAATAGTTACGTTGAAGCCTTCGTAGCGGGATATTATGCCGTCAATGCGGCTTTCAAACTCATCCTCCGGAATGGAAACGGCTTCGTAAGTTATGTCGTTGCCCATGTTGCGGGCGATGAAAGTATGCATTTTGGGACTGTCCGATTTGGACACGTCCTTGCCGATTACTGCTAATTTCATGTTTTCTCCTTCAATTTACGGGCGCACTCGGCTATGAGCGCGCAATACTCTTGGGCGGGCAGGGTTATTTCTACGCTTTCGTCCTCGCGCGCGGGGGCGATGAGCGAAATGAGCGAAGTTTGCGTGTTCTTTTTGTCGTACTTTGCAAATTCCGCCGCCTTGCCCGCGTCGTCGTATGCGGGAATGTTCTTTATTACCCTTTTGATGAGCGAAATCAGGCTGTCGGCATAATTATTTTCGCACCTTTCAAGGCGCTTTGCGATGAAAATTTCGTAATACATGCCGATGAGCACGAACTCGCCGTGGGATTTGCGCTTGTAGTAAAGTTCGAACGCGTGCCCCGTGGTGTGCCCGAGGTTGAGCGTCTTTCTTTTGCCGCCCGTATCGCGTTCGTCGGCACATACTACCGCGGCTTTGTGGGCGATGCAGTCGTAAGTTATGCCCTCAAAAAAGTCCTCGGAAAAGAGCGAGCGGGCATTTTTACAGAGGGAAGCGTAGATATTTTTGTCGAGCGCGCCGTACTTTATTATTTCGCCCAGTCCGCAGCGGATTTCGCGGCGGGGAAGGGTGCGGAGAAAGAGCGGGTCGACGATAACTTCCGACGGCTGGTAGAACGCGCCGATTATATTCTTTACCCCCTGGAAATCGACGGCGGTTTTGCCGCCGACCGAACTGTCGACCTGCGCGAGGAGGGTCGTGGGAATCTGCACGAGGTTGACGCCGCGCATGTAGAGCGAGGCGGCGAGTCCTGCAATGTCTCCCACTACCCCTCCGCCGAGGGCGACGACCGTCGAAGAGCGGGTTACGCCCGCTTTGAGCATGGCGGACAGGATTTTTAAAAGCTGGTTGTAGTTTTTGCTGCGCTCGCCTGCGGGCAGGATATATGCGGGGCAATCACCGAAAGCGCCCGATATGTGGCTTTTATACAGCCTGTAAACGTTGGAATCGGTGACAATAAAAAGATTTTTGCCCTTTAAAAGAGCCGTGCGTTCGGCAAACGCGCCGTTGCCGCAGTAAATTGTGCTTTGGCAGGAAGGTGTGTTTATGGTTAAAGTTTTCATATTGCGTATTACGGAAGGCGGGAATACCGCTCCTTTACCTCCCTTAAATTGTCGCCGCCGAGGCGGGCTGAAACGACTTCGGCGAGGGCCGTAGCCGTTACGCATTCGGCGACAATTTCGCACGCGCAGATTGCGGCGACGTCGCTGCGCTCACTGGCGGCTTTTGCCGGTTGACCCGTGGATATGTCGACGGTATTGAGCCCCTTCATTAAAGTAGGAATGGGCTTCATTGCGGCGCGGAGAACAATTTCGCCGCCGTTAGACATGCCGCCCTCGATGCCGCCCGCATTGTTGGTGGTGCGCACATAGGCGCCGTCCTTTAAATAAATTTCGTCGTGAACGAGCGAACCCGGCTTATAGGCGACGCCGAAACCCATGCCGACTTCCACCCCCTTTATCGCCTGCACGCTCATGAGCGCGCCGCAGAGAATGGAGTCGAGCTTGGTTGTATACTGCATACAGCTGCCGAAACCGCTCTTCAATCCCTTTACTCGTATCTCGACTATGCCGCCCGCGGTATCGCCCGCGACGCGCAGCTCGTCTATAAGTTGCATAGCCTTTTTCTGCAATTCGCCGTCGAGCATAAAGAGGGGCTGTTCTTTTGCTTCGGAAAGCCGCTCGAATGGGTAAAAAGCTTTATCTTCTACCCCGCACACGCACTTTACGTAACCCGAAATTTGCACGCCCAACTCCCTTAAATAGCACATGGCGATTGCGCCCGCCGCCACACGGACGGCGGTTTCCCTTGCGCTGGCGCGCTCTAAAATGTTGCGTGCATCGGTCTGATCGTACTTGATTACGCCCGTTAGATCGGCGTGACCGGGGCGAACTTTTGTAAGGCGCTTTTGCGAGACGTCGGCGCCCTCGGGCGCCATATAGGGCTGCCAGTTGGCGTAGTCGCGGTTGACTATCTGAAAGGCGAGGGGACTGCCGAGGGTGAGGCGATTGCGCACGCCCGAGAGGATTTCGATTTTGTCGCTCTCTATCTTCTGTCGCCCACCCCTGCCGTAGCCGCTCTGCCTTAGGGCAAGGCAGTTGTTGACGAAATCTATGTCGATCGGCAGATTGGAGGGCAGACCTTCGATTATGCCGACGAGCGTTTTGCCGTGCGATTCGCCAGCGGTTGTAAGTTTCATATGATCTCCTTTGCGGGCGGGCTAAGAAATTTCGTAGCCCTCCGCCGTTACAGTAATTGTTATGTCGCCGCGCACCTGAGTTAAAAGGGGTTGGTCGACCGCGCTGCAAACGTCGGCGAGAGCCTGTGCCGAGGGATAGTCAGAATAATTGTTGCCGACGGATATCACAGCGACGTCGGGATTTAAGACGTCGTACCACTTCGCCGAGGAGCATTGTGCAGAGCCATGACCGGGGACGGAGACGACGTCGCACTCTTCAAGCTCAACCGAAAAGTCGCCGACGGGGGCGTAATCGCCGCCCGTTTTAGTTATTATTTCATAGTCTGTGAGCACGCCATCGAGAGCCGCGCTGCCCGCGGACGAGGTGAAGGCAAAGCTTGTGCCCGCGTATTCGAGCCACATTACCGCCGAAGCGTTGAGAATATTGGTCTGCGAGACGGTCGCATCGAGGGCGGCATAGAACCCCTGCGGGTCGCCTGCTTGCGACGGCGAGAGAAATGTGAAAAAGTAATCCTCGCCGCGAAAGCCCTGCGCATAACTTGAATAAGCTATTTGCGCGCCGATGCCATGAGCAGCCGAATAAAACGAAGAAAAAGCCTGTGTTACATATTCATTTTCGAGCTGCGGTATAAAGATTGTACCGACGCGCTTATAGCGCAAAATTTCCGGTAGCCCGCCGCAGTATTCGCCGAGCACGGACGAGCAGACAAGATAATCTATTTTATCTATTCCACGGCTGTTGAGCTTGCGAAGAATAGACAGGGTGTTTGCAAACGCGCCGTCGCCGCCGTCGATGAGCAACACTTTGCCGTCGGGCAGTTCGCACAGAGTGCAGTCACCGTAACCCACGTCCAAAAATGTGACGGTGAGCACGCCCTGTTGCCTTTCGCCTCGCGCGACAAGGTAGGCGCTGAGATATTTGACGGGCACAAAGATATTTGTGATTATGAGCGCCGCAAAGACGACCGCGACGACCGCCGCGCTTGCAATGGCGGCTATTCTGCCCTTAGAACGCTTAGCGTTGCCCTTTTTTGACAAGCTGTTTTCCTCTTACTTATAATTATACATATTAATTATACTATAACCGCGCGCCTTTGTAAAATAAAAATTCAGGTATTCACGAAAAGTGTGTTGTTTATTAACCGTCATTTCGACCGAGCGGCAGCGAGTGGAGAAATCTATCAATAAGGCGAGATTTCTCGGCGTTGCTCGAAATGACATAAGCAATCAAAAAAAGTACAGTGTAGGATGAGAATAACAGGGCGGCGCAAACAAAAAAGCCGCAGGAATTGCGGCTTTTTTGTTTGGAGCAATAAGTTAAAATACTTAACCATTCAAAACAGGTTACTCTTTAAGAAAGAATACTATGTTTTCAGAATGATTCGTGAATGGTACGCGAAATTACGTCGTCCTGCTGCTCTTTTGTCAGTTTGTTGAAGTTTACGGCATAGCCAGAAACCCTTACCGTGAGCTGGGGATATTTTTCGGGGTGAGCCTGCGCGTCGAGAAGGGTTGCCCTGTCGAACACGTTTACGTTGAGATGATAGCCGCCGTCGGCGACGTATGCGTCGAGCATGTTTACAAGATTATCTACTCTTGACATATTTGTTACCTCTTTAATAATTTATTTCATGAGTAAGGAAAACCTTACAAGTATGGTTTTATTACAAGATTGTGTTTTAAGTTAAAATCAGTCGTCCTTGCCGAGCGAAGCGGGCGTCACCGAGAAGGTGTTGGATATGCCGTCGCGCGAGTATTCGTAAGGAAGCTTTGCAACCGATTCGAGCGAGGCGAGCGCGCCCGAGGAATCCCTGCCGTGCATGGGATTTGCACCGGGCGCTAAAGGCTGACCCGCCCTTCTGCCGTCGGGCGTGTTGCCCGTCTTTTTGCCATACACAACATTGGAAGTTATCGTGAGGATGGACATCGTGGGAACGCTTTCGCGGTAGGTGTAGTGGCTCTTTATCTTGTTCATAAAGGTCTTGACCAGCCACACGGCGATCTGGTCGGCACAGTCGTCGTTGTTGCCGTACTTAGGATAATCGCCTTCGATGCGGAAGTCGGTAGCCAGCCCCTCTTCGTTGCGGATGGGATAGACCTTAGCATACTTTATTGCCGAAAGGCTGTCTGCCGCGCACGAAAGACCTGCGATGCCCGTTGCGAAGAAACGGCGGACGTTTGTGTCGTGCAGAGCCATTTCCAGAGCTTCGTAGCTGTATTTATCGTGCATGTAATGGATGAGATTGAGGGTGTTTACGTATAATCCGGCGAGCCAGTCCATCATCTGTTCGTACTTGACGATAACCTCGTTATAGTCAAGGGGACCGTCTCCCGAGATGGGCGCGAACATGGGCGAAACTTGCAACGCCTTGCCCGTTTTTTTGTCCTTGGTAAGTTCGTCCTTGCCGCCGTTGATGGCATAGAGAAGGCACTTTGCGAGGTTTGCCCTTGCGCCGAAGAACTGCATGTCCTTGCCGACGCGCATGCAGCTTACGCAGCAGGCGATGCAGTAGTCGTCGCCCATTTCGGGGCGCATGAGGTCGTCGCTTTCGTACTGGATAGCCGAAGTTGCGATGGAAGTTTTTGCACAGAACTTTTTAAAGCCCGAGGGCAGCCTCTTTGACCACAGCACCGTGAGGTTGGGTTCGGGGGCGGGTCCTAAGTTTTTGAGGGTGTGCAGAATGCGGAAGGAATTTTTGGTTACCAGCGTCCTGCCGTCGACGCCCATGCCGCCGATCGATTCGGTTACCCACGTGGGGTCGCCAGAGAAGAGTTCGTTGTATTCCTTTATTCTCATGAACTTGACGATGCGCAGCTTCATTACAAACTGGTCGATGAGTTCCTGAGCCTGCTTTTCGGTGAGAGTGCCGTTTTTGAGGTCGCGCTCGATATAGATGTCGAGGAAGGTCGAGTTTCTGCCTATCGACATCGCCGCGCCGTTCTGGTCCTTTATCGCACCGAGGTAGCCGAAGTAAAGCCACTGGATTGCCTCCTGCGCAGTTTCGGCGGGACGAGAAATGTCGAAGCCGTATTCCGCAGCCATCTCTTTGAGGGCGCCGAGCGCCTTTATCTGCTCGGAGAGCTCCTCGCGGTCGCGGATTTTATCGGGCGTCATGTCGCCGTCCATGTTGAGCTTATCCTTCTGCTTCTGCGCGATCAGATAATCGACGCCGTAGAGGGCAACCCTGCGGTAGTCGCCGACTATTCTGCCCCTGCCGTATGTGTCGGGCAGACCGGTCAGGATGTGAGCGGTGCGCGCGCGGCGCATTTCGGGGGTATAGGCGTCGTAAACGCCGTCGTTGTGGGTCTTGCGGTATTTTGTAAAAATCGTCTTGACTTCTGGGTCGATTTCGTAGCCGTACATGTTGAGCGCCTGCTCTGCCATCTTGATGCCGCCGAAGGGTTGCAGGGCGCGCTTGAAGGGCTCGTCCGTCTGCAAGCCGACTATTTTTTCGAGTTCTTTATCGATATATCCCGCCTTGTGGCTGGTGAGCGTGGAGATAATTTTTGTATCCGCCTTTAAAACGCCGCCAGCGGCGCGCTCCTTTGCGGACAGGTCGAGAATTTCGTTCCACAGCTTTGTCGTAGCTTCGGTGGGATCTTCGAGAAAGCTGTCGTCGCCTTCATAGGGGGTGTAGTTGCGCTGAATGAAGTCGCGGACGTTGACCTCGTCGTCGCTCCATTTTCCGGGAACAAATCCTTCCCATGCTTTGTAGTTCATAAATACCTCATTAATAAGATTTAATCTTGTTTTATCGCATATATATTAATATATTGCAATACAGTTGTCAAGCGGTTGGACATAGAAATATTAACCGCGGTTAGTTAATTTTTGGAATACTCTTCGAGCTTGGCTTCAACCCACAGGGAGAGTATTTCTTCGGGCTGGAACCCCGAACACTTGGCTATTATCTTTTCGCCGTCGGCGAGGACTTTCGTGGGAATGCGCTCGACGCCGTATTTTTCGACGGCATCTGGCGAAGTTTCGATATCTATCCTTTCGAGGGCGATGCCGTTCTCATTGGCGACGGCGTTGAGCCCGGGCAACAATGCGTGGCAGCTTGCGCAGGAGTCGCCGCTTATTTCTATGAGTTTTATCATTTTAATATTTCCTTTGCGTTTTTTACGCGCTCGGGCGAGGGCGGCTGAACGCCTTTCAAAGGGTAATCCATGCCGAGCTTGTTATATTTTACCTCACCCATCGTGTGATAGGGCAGCACCTCTACCTTCTCTACATTGGTAAGCGTTGAAAGAAAGGCTTTGAGGCGGTGAAGATATTCGTCGTTGTCGGTAATGCCCGGGACGAGCACATGGCGAATCCACACGGGCTTACCCAAATCCGAAAGATAGCGGGCAAAGGCGAGTATGTTTTTGTTTGAACGCCCCGTAAGCTTTATGTGTTCGCCGTCGTCGATGTGTTTTATGTCGAGCAGAACGAGGTCGGTTACAGCTAAAAGGCTGTCGAACGCGCGGGGATTGCGGGCATCATACAGTGCGCCGGAGGTGTCGAGGGCGGTGTGAATGCCAGATTTTTTGAGTATGGTGAACAACTCTTCGACGAACGCCGCCTGCATGAGCGGTTCGCCGCCCGAAACGGTTGCACCACCGCCGCCCGTAAAGTAATTCTTGTATTTGAGAATGCGCGAGGCGACTTCTTCCGCCGTGTACTGCGTTCCGCCCGCCGCCGACCACGTGTCGGGATTGTGACAATAAAGGCAGCGCATGGGGCAACCCTGCACGAACACGACGAAGCGTATGCCGGGACCGTCTACCGTGCCGAAAGATTCAAAGGAATAAATTTTACCCGTCATGCGCGCGACCTCCATAAAAAAAGGGCAACATTTACCCGCTAAACGATAAACTTGCCCAGACGAACGACATTGCTATTCCGCCTGTCGCTCCCCTGCGGTTAATCCGCAAATTCGTCAGTCGCGCGGGCGGTTTATTGAAGTATGGATATTATAACACCCGCACGGTAGTTTGTCAATAGTATTTACACAAAATGTGCAATTTATTTTTTTGACAACACACTATATATTGTGGTACACGCGGGATTTTAAACAAAATAATATATAAGACCGACTATTGCGCCCGAAAATACGCCGAAAACTATGATCGCGCCCGCGACGGTGAACATTTTTGCCGCCATGCCGTATATCCAGCCTTCGGTTTTGAACTCTATCGCGGGCGAGGCAACCGAGTTTGCAAAGCCCGTTATGGGTACTATCGAGCCCGCACCGGCGTATCTGCCTATGCGGTCGTAGACGCCCAGCCCCGTTAAAAGGCAGCCTAAAAATATTAAAATTACCGAGACGCTGCCCGCGAGGACGTCGCCCGTAAGCCCCGCGAATTGGAGCATGTACCGTAAAAACTGACCTATCGTGCAGATAAGCCCGCCCACGCCGAAAGCCGCCAGACTATTTTTGAAATGTTTTGTCTTTGGCTCGTGACTTTTTACGTATTCGAGGTAGTTTTTGTTGTAATTTTCCCTGTGCTTGCCCGTCATTTGCAGTCGCCTTCCTTTTTGGGCTTGATGAAGCTTTCGCGCTCGTCGCGGCGGGTGAGGTCTATTTCCTTTTTCATATCTTTATTTTGGGCGCACCGAAAATATTTTATACGCACTCTTTCCAAGTGGAGGCGCCGCGTGAAATTGCAATTTCGCGCGGCGCCGTTGTATGTTTATAATTCAGCCGAGGGCGATGTCGAGAATCATCATCAAAGCAAAACCTGCAATTACACCGATAGTCGCCTTTATTTTGCCGTTTTCAAAACTTTGCGGAATGAGTTCCGAGCAGACGACGGCGAGCATTGCGCCCGCCGAAAAAGCGAGGGCAAATGGCAGAATGCCCGATATGAACGTTACGGCGAGCGCGCCGACGGCGCCCGCGACTATTTCGACCGCGCCCGAGAGCTGACCTATAAAAAAACTTTTAAAGCGCGAAAATCCGTTGGCTCGCAGCGGAAACGCCACGCACATTCCTTCGGGAAAGTTTTGTATTCCTATTCCGAAAGCAAGCATTGCAGCGGAGATAACTGCCGCCGCGCCACCGCCGGTTGCGGCGAACGCCACCCCAACCGCCATTCCCTCGGGTATGTTGTGAATGGTTACGGCGGCACAGGTGACGGCGCCCGAGCGCACGGATTTATCAGAAAACGCGTTGAGCTTGCCGACGGCAATATCTGTCAGAATTATCAACAACCCGCCGAGGGCAAAGCCCGAAGTGAGGGTTATATACGAGTATTCCCCTCCCGCTTCGAGCGCGGGCAGAAGCAGCGAAAAAAACGACGACGCGAGCATTATACCCGACGCGCCCGACATCATGAGGCTGAACGCGGAGGGCCCAACTTTTTTGAAGAAAAAAACGAGCGACGCGCCCGCAGCAGTCATTGCCCACGTAAACGTACATGCGAGCATTGCCTGCTGCCAGCCCGGAAGACTTGTAAAAAACTGCAAAATTTTTCTCCCGTAAAAAGACATTATATTGCAGTTTATGCACACGGACGCAACATGGGTTACTTGCCTCCGCCGCTCTTAAAGGCTGACGCCGCCGCGCTTTGCGCGGCGGCGTCAGCCTCGTATGATGGGTTGCTCATATGTGGCGTTATGAGCCTTGGGGCAATTTTATTAACATTTTGGTAGTTGTTTTTTAATGTACTAACAAAATGGTAATATATCAAGCGAAAAGGCGGCGTACAATGGA
>DVHK01000032.1 GCA_018712135.1 Candidatus Coproplasma avicola
CTGATAGATTTCTCCACTCGCTGTCGCTCGGTCGAAATGACAGCTAATAAATAACACACTTTTCGGGAACACCTGGAATAAATGCGCATATATTTTATAATATAATAATTATATATGGTAATATCGGCAGCCGCACGGCGCAGAAATGCGCCGCGCGGCTTTCCCATAATTTGTATGCAGCTATTTACCAGCAAAGCCGCCGTCATTTAACTTCAAAAACCATCACGAGCTGTTTGGAAAAAAGCGGCATCGCAATGGTGAATTTTCCGTTTTCTATCGTCGTTTTTTGCTTGTATCTGTACCCTAAAATTGTCATCTCCGCCGTCAGTTCGCGCGTTTTTTCGTCGTATGAATATGTGCTCTCGTATTGATATGATTTGCCGTCCTTTTGTTTGAAAATAATTTTCATTTGTCCGCCTTCTTCAATAATGATGCGCAGATATTCATAATCGTCCAAAAGGTCGCTCTCTCCCAGTGTGGCGCGGGTGCATTCGTATGTGTTGATGTAGGGGTGTGTGATGTCTTTTATCGACGAATCGCCGTCTATCTTGAATGCGCAGGCAAAAAGTATAATAAGAACGGCAATTGCGCCCGTAAGGATCAATTTCTTTTTCATGAGTACAGTATGTGCATTTTTTTAAAGGATATTAAAAGGCGCCGCCCCTTGTGGGGCGGCGCCTGAGCGCTTTATACCTGATTATAATATTATATTCAAGCCTTGCCTATGCAGCCGAAGATTTCCATCTTCTCTTTTACGGTATCCTTTATAGCCTGGGCGCCGGGTGCAAGCAGCTTTCTGGGGTCGAATCCCTTGCCTACAAGGTCTTTGCCCTCTTCTACATATCTTCTCGTGGCCGCCTGGAATGAGAGCTGGCATTCGGTGTTGACGTTGATCTTTGCAACGCCGAGCGAAATTGCCTTTTTAATCTGGTCGGTGGGAATACCCGTGCCGCCGTGGAGGACGAGTGGCATGTCGCCTACCTTTTCTTTAACGGCTGCAAGCGTTTCAAACGAAAGTCCGGGCCAGTTTGCGGGATATTTGCCGTGAATGTTGCCTATGCCTGCGGCGAGCATCGTAACTCCGAGGTCGGCGATAGCCTTGCACTCGTCGGGGTCTGCGCATTCGCCCTTGCCTATAACGCCGTCCTCTTCGCCGCCTATCGCGCCGACTTCGGCTTCAAGGCTTAAACCTAACTGTTTGCAAACGTGAACGAGTTCGGTCGTCTTTGCAACGTTTTCGTCGATGGGGAAGTGCGAACCGTCAAACATGATGGAGGAGAAGCCCGCTTTGATGCACTTGTAGCAGCCCTCGTATGTACCGTGGTCAAGATGAAGTGCAACGGGAACGGTGATGTTCATCTCTTCGATCATCGCCTTTACCATGGCGGCGACAACTTTAAAGCCTGCCATGTATTTACCCGCGCCTTCGGAAACGCCTAAAATTACGGGCGCGCCGAGCTCCTGCGAAGTCTGCAAAATGCTCTTTGTCCATTCAAGGTTGTTGATATTGAACTGACCTACGGCATATTTACCTTTGAGCGCTTTTTCAAGCATCTCCTGTGCTGTAACTAATCCCATAAGAACCTCCTGGTTTTTTGTAAAATTAAAATTTGGTGAGGAAGCTTGCGCCTGCGCATCGCTTTCCACATAAATAGTATAAATGTTTTGTCCGCAAATTTCAAGCGCATTTGATAAATAATTTTGCTTTATTTGATAATACTTTATCTGTAAGGGCGGCGGGTGCGCCTTTTTTCGCCCGCCGCGTAAACAACTTGTAAAAATTTTGCAGCCTTTACATATTTATCCTGAAAAATAAAAATAATTGTTGACTTAAAAAAACTTATTTGATATAATAGTAGCGACAAAAAAATTAAAACATTTTTTAATTCGGAGGATTAATTAGTTATGGCAAATGTTAGAGTTGCTATCAATGGTTTCGGACGTATCGGTCGTCTTGCTTTCAGGCAGATGTTCGACGCCGAAGGTTATGAAATCGTAGCTATCAACGATCTTACCAGCCCCAAAATGCTGGCTCATCTTTTGAAGTACGACTCGGCTCAGGGCAGATATAAGTATGCCGACAGCGTAGTCGCAGGCGAAGATTACATCACCGTCAACGGCAAGACCATTAAGATTTATGCTGAAAAGGATGCTGCAAACCTTCCCTGGAAGGAAATCGGCGTAGACGTAGTTCTTGAATGCACCGGTTTCTACACCTCCAAGGAAAAGTCCATGGCACACATCAATGCCGGCGCTAAAAAGGTTGTTATCTCCGCTCCCGCAGGCAACGACCTTCCCACCATCGTTTACAGCGTAAACGAAAAGACCTTGAAGCCCACCGATACCGTCATCTCGGCTGCAAGCTGCACCACAAACTGCCTTGCTCCCATGGCTGATGCGCTCAACAAGCTCTGCAAAATCAAGAAGGGCTATATGACCACTATCCACGCTTACACCGGCGACCAGATGGTTCTCGACGGACCTCACCGCAAGGGCGATCTTAGAAGAGCAAGGGCTGCTGCCGTCAACATCGTTCCCAACTCCACGGGCGCTGCTAAGGCAATCGGGCTTGTCATTCCCGAACTCAAAGGCGTTCTCGACGGTTGCGCACAGCGCGTTCCCGTATCCACCGGTTCGCTTACCCAGCTCATCGCCGTATGCGAAGGCGAGCTCACCGCTGAGGAAGTAAACGCAGCAATGAAGGCTGCATCTTCGGCTTCCTATGGCTACACCGAAGAGGAAATCGTTTCTTCCGATATCGTCGGCATGACCTACGGTTCGCTGTTCGACGCTACCCAGACCAAGTGCATGCCCATGGGCGACGGCACAACCCTCGTAAAGGTAGTTTCGTGGTACGATAACGAAAATTCTTACACCTCTCAGATGGTAAGAACAATCAAGTACTTCGCCGAATTAAAGTAATTAAATAATATTTTTCAAAAGCCCGCGCCTTTCGGCGCGGGCTTATATTGTATAACGAAAACCACGCGATAGTCGCGTGGTTCAAAAGAG
>DVHK01000033.1 GCA_018712135.1 Candidatus Coproplasma avicola
TGCCGCCGCGCCGCCGTTTTATTCATTATAATTTATAAAATTGCCAAATAATTGGTAAAGTTAGAATAATTATACATCATTACACAAAAATATACAAGTATTTTGAATAAAAATCTGAAAAAAATGATTTGATTGCGCGTTCGTTAGCCGGAACCGCCCGCGCCGCGGCGGCGCAGGGCAGGCTTCCGCCTTTGGCAAAATGCGGTAATTAAGGCATAGTAAACGGGTAATTTCAAAAAAAGTTAAAAAAATTTTGCTTTTAATCAAAAAATTTTGCCCCGAAGTATTTACAATTGCATTTTTTTGATGTAAAATAGATTAAGGAATAATAATAAAGGCAACAAAATTTTGTAAAAATTTCTCAAACCAGAATTAACCGCGGCAAAAGCGCCCTGCTCGCGCCGCGGGGCGGGGATATTCCCCTTACGACTACATTTATCGAGGTGTATTATGGGTGTTAACAACAACGGCTCGGGTCAGACCAAGGCAGATCTCCTTTTAACCAAAGTCGATAAGCTGGCTCAGCAAAACAGAACGCTTGACGCAAAGGTCGAACAGCTCGCCAGGCAGAACCAGACCGTGGTGGCGCAGATTGCCCAGCAGTCAAACTCGGTAAGCGCGCATGTCGGCAAAATTTCCCAGGTCAACGGCACCGTGGGCGCGCAGATATCGCGCCTCGAAGCCGGGCAGAAGTCGACGGACGAAAAGCTTGCCACGCTCTCATCGAAGTTGCAGGACGTCCTCGATTCCGGAATCGACAGGGACATGGACAGAGACGCCATCATGCTCAAAATGGACGCGGACAAAAAGGAACTCATTCAGGAGATAGAGTATCTTTCCGCCCAGCAGCAGAGCATGTACCGCGACGCTGTAAAACCCGCCGAAAAGCCCGCTGAGGTTTCGGTTGACCTCGACGAGCTTGCGGCAAAGGTTGCCGATAAAATTACAGTCCCCGCCAACGAGATTAATTACGAAGTTCTCGCCGCGGAAATTGCAAAACAGCTTCCGCAGATAGATTACGGCGAACTCGGCTCAAAGGTCGTTGAAAATATGTACATACCCTCGGCCATAGTCGAGGAGCTCGATTACGACGCTCTCGCCGAAAAGTTGGCGGCGAAAATGACTGTCGCCACGCCCGAAATCGATTACGACGCACTCGCCGATAAGGTTGCGGCCCGCCTGTACATACCCCAGGCGGTCGTCGAGGAGCTCGATTACGACGCTCTCGCCAAAAAGCTTTCGGAATATCTCCCCGCCGAGGAAGCCGTCTCTTCCGACGATATCGCTTCCAAGGTAGCCGATCAGTTGATCGATCCCGCGGTAGACGCGCAGACGATAGCCGAAAAGGTGGCGGAAGCCCTCGCAGGAAAGATAGATATTTCGGTCGACAGCGAAGAAGTGGCAGACCGCATCGCAAAACAGGTCGGCACTATCACTCCCGAACAGTTCGACGTAATGGTCGACGAGGACGGGTGCGATTCGCTCGCCAAGGCCGTCGAAAGCAAACTCAATTACGAAAATATTTCATCGTCAGTGGCTGAAAAGCTCGCCGCTAATACCCTCAACGCCGAAGTTGACAGCGAAGAGATTGCGCGCGCCGTAGCCGAAAAGCTCAACGTGGGACAGATAAACGAAGACACGATTGCCGAAAAAGCGGCGTCCGCGCTCTCCAATTATGTTCCCGAAATCGACACCGAAGAGCTCGCCGAAAAGGTTGCCGCCGCGATACCCGCGCCCGACAGCGAAGCTTTGGCGGCTGCCGTTGCGCAGAAGATCGCCGAAGGTCAGGCGGATAAGGATTTCGACATCGTTGTCGACGAAGAGGGCGTTGGCAAGCTCTGCACCGCAGTTTCCGAAAAACTTTCGGAAGACCTCGCCGCAGACCGCGATATAGTAATGGACGAGGAGGGGCTCAACGCCGTATCCGACGCCGTTGCCCACAGCTACGACGAATATTTCAATAAGTTAGAACAGGATGTCGCCGACCTCAAAGCCCTTGCATCCGCTCCCGAAGCAGATGAAGAAGTCGTCATCGACGAGGACGGCGTTGAGGAGCTCACCTCGCAGGTTGCCCAAAAGGTAAAGGGCGAGTACGACGAGCGTCTCGAAAATATTCAGAAACAGATAGAAGAAATCAAGGCTATGCTCGCAGCCGGCGTGGTTGCGGCGGTCGCTTCGGATGAAATTGCTCCTGCAGCAGCTCAGGCAATTGAAGAGGAGCCTGTTGAAGAGGCGACCGAGGAAACCGAAGAGCAGGTTGAAGAACCCGCCGAAGAGGTAGCCGAGGAAACCGAAGAGCAGGTTGAAGAACCCGCCGAAGAGGCAGCCGAGGAAACCGAAGAACAGGTTGAAGAACCCGTCGAAGAAGTAACCGAGGAAACCGAAGAGCAGGCAGAAGAACCCGTCGAAGAGGTAACCGAGGAAACCGAAGAACAGGTTGAAGAACCCGCCGAAGAGGTGACTGAGGAAACCGAAGAGCAGGTTGAAGAGCCCGCCGAAGAGGCGACCGAGGAGACCGAAGAGGAAGAAAAACTCGTCACGGTCAGCGATGTTGTCGAAGGAGAACCCGAGGTTGCGGATGAAGAGGACGAGGTTATAGGCGAAATCGTGGAGGATATCGACGAAAACCCATCGGAAGGCGAAATAATGCCCGACGGTTTGCCCGCAACGGCAAACGGCGGCGTTGACTTCGCTAACATGATGAAGTATAACCGTTCATTCATCGCCAGAATCATTCAGTCGACGGACGACCAGAAGAGATATTACGGTCAGGTCAAAAATGCGCTGCTCGCGTATAAAAAGGTAAATTCAAATATTGCATGGGGCGCCGAGCGCTTCAACAAGGGGCGCGAAACGATTGCCCGCTTCAAGATCCGCGGCAAGACGCTGTGCCTGTATCTCGCCCTCGACCCCAACGAGTTTGAAACCAGCGTTTACCATCACACCGACGTTTCTGACAACAAGTCTATGCACGGCACGCCCATGATGGTCAAAATCAAGAGCCCCCGCGGCGTTAAAAAGGCTATCAGGCTGGTAGACATCATGCTTGAAAGAAGAAACGGAATCAAGCGTGAAATTGCAGAGCGCGACTACGCGGCTATGTATCCTTACGAAACCATTGAAGAGCTCATCGAAGAAGGGCTCGTCAAGGACGTAAGCAAAAATAAATGAGTTGCACATAGTTGCACAATGTGTTAATATAAGGGGGTTGTAAAACCCCCTTTTAACTTGCCCGCAAATTTTCGGCATAATTTTACAAAGTAATCTACATAATAATATATTTATAAGGAAGTAATTTTGGAACAGGAAAACAATTTAAACAAAAAAATGCGCAAGCCGCGCAGGGAAAAGGGCGAAAAGCCCCCTAAAAATCCCCAAAAGAAGAGCGGTAAGGAAAAAAAGCGCAAGTCCGCGCCCGAAAATCAGCAGGTGTCTTCCCCCCGCCGCGCCCCCGTGCGCGTGCCGGCAATGGCGATACTGCCGCCGGCGCAGTCGCAGAAGCGCATAGCCGAAAGGTCGCAGTCCGAAAAGCCCCAAAAACAGGGTCGCTCCAAAAAGAGCGCCGTCAAGGTCGTATTCCTCGGCGGCGTCGGCGAAATAGGCAAAAACATGACCGCCTTGGAGTGCGGGGACGACATTATAATCATAGATGCGGGCGCAATCTTCCCCACCGAGGAGATGCCCGGCATCGACCTCGTCGTGCCCGATCTTTCCTATTTAATCGAAAACAAGCATAAGGTGCGCGGGCTGGTTTTAACTCACGGACATGAAGATCACATAGGCGGCGTTCCCTATCTTTTAAAGGAAATGAACATTCCCGTCGCGGGTACGCGCCTGACGCTCGCCCTCGTCGACAACAAACTGCGCGAACACCGCCTGAACAACGTAAGGGAAGTAACCGTCGCCCCCGGCGAACATCTGCAATGGGGGTGTTTCAAAATAGATTTTATAAACGTCAACCACTCCATTGCCGGCGCGCTCGCCCTCGCCATACACACCCCGCAGGGCGTAATTTTCCACAGCGGCGACTTTAAAATAGACCTCACCCCCGTCGCGGGCGATCCCATAGATTTAAAGACAATTGCCGATCTCGGCGGCAAGGGCGTGCTCCTTTACATGGGCGAAAGCACCAATATCGAGCGCCCCGGTTACACCATGTCCGAGGCGGTCGTCGGCGAAACGCTCGAACGCCTCGTCGGAGAAAATAACACCCGCAGGGTGATAATTGCGACATTTGCCTCCAACGTGCACAGATTGCAGCAGATAATCGACATAGCCGTGCGCCACAAGCGCAGGGTGGCTCTCAACGGCAGGAGCATGCTCAACGTCGTCGACGCGGCGCAAAAGCTGGGTGAGCTGCACATTCCGGACGGCGTTCTCGTCGATATTTCGCGCACGCGCAACCTGCGCGACGACGAAGTGCTCATCGTCTGCACGGGCAGCCAGGGCGAACCTATGAGCGCCCTTCACCGCATGGCAAACGGCGAAAACCCCGCCCTCTCGGTAGGGTCGAACGACACAATAATAATTTCTGCCTCGCCCATCCCGGGCAACGAGCGCGACGTCTACGGCGTAATCAACAAGCTGTATCACCTCGGCGCCGACGTCGTGTACGAGCGGCTCGAAAATATCCACGTTTCGGGTCACGCCTGCCGCGAAGAGCATAAAATCATGCACACGCTGTTAAAGCCAAAATATTTTATTCCCGTCCACGGCGAGTACAGGCATCTCATGAAACATTCCAAGCTCGCCCAGAGTTTGGGAATGAGTGAAAGAAATATATTTATTCCCGACCTCGGCAACTGTGTTGAGCTGACCTCAAAGACGATGCGCAAGCTCGCCGATATCCCCGCGGGCTCCCGCCTCATCGACGGCGAGGGTATCGAGGACGAAAAGGCGTCCCTCGTCATGCAGGACAGGCGCCAGCTCGCGCAGGAGGGCATCTTCATAGTCTCCGTCGCTGTCTCTGGCGGCGAAGTCATCGGCGAACCCGTAATAAATTCGCGCGGCTTTGTCTTCGATTTCCACCGCGACTATAACAAGGAGATGCGCGAGGTTATAAACAAAGCTATTGCCGGTTACGATCTTCCGTCGGGTTCGGTAGACGAGCTTAAAAGGGTGATAAAGAGGGCGCTCAGGAACTACCTCGTGCGCAAAACCAAGCAGTCGCCCATGGTCGTGCCCGTAGTGGTGGAACTGTAATGGACTTTTCCTACCCGCACAACGACACATCCCTGCCCGAACGCCCCTCGCGCACGGGCAATATAAATAAACTTGTTGCCGACCCGCTTGTAAAGGACATACGCGCGGGCGCGTTCGCCCGCAATATTCCCGTATCTACGGACGAAACGTTGCAGTTCATCTGCGTTCAGGCGCGCGCGTGCGGAGCTGAAAATATACTCGAAATAGGCGCCGCCGTCGGCGCGTCGGGCATCGCGCTCTTGCAAACCTGCCCGCAGGCGCACCTGACCACTATCGAAAAAAATGCCGATTTCGCCGCAGAGGCGCAGGCAAATTTCGGGCGCGCAGGGCTTTCGGACAGGGTAAGGCTTTTAAAAGGCGACGCCGCCGACATTCTGCCTCGGCTCGGCGGGCAGTTCGATTTTATCTTTCTCGACGGGCCCAAAGTACAGTACGTAAAGTGGCTGCCCCATTTAAAGCGCCTGCTGCGCTCGGGCGGCATGCTCGCCGCCGACGACGTTCTGTTGTACGGCTGGGTCAACGGCGAAGTTCCCGCGCCCCCAAAGCGGCACATGCTCGTTGAGCACGTGCGCGAATACCTCGACGCCGTGTTATGCGATGAAGAATTATTGTCGTATGTCGCCGATGTCGGCGACGGTATAGCTCTCTCCGTAAAAATTAAGGATACAAATGAAAGTTGAACTATTAGCCCCCGCGGGCAACAGCGCAAAACTCAATACTGCGCTCTATTTCGGCGCGGACGCGGCATATGTCGGCGGCAAAGCCTTTTCGCTGCGCTCCTTTGCCGACAATTTCGGCGGCGAAGAGCTTGCAAGCGCAATATCATACGCCCATTCCCTCGGCAAAAAGATATATGTCACGGCTAACATATTCGCCAAAAATGCCGACATGTCCGCCCTCGAAGAGTATTTCGCTTTCTTGCAGGGCGCGGGGGCGGATGCGGCGATAATTTCCGACCCCGGGGTCTTTTACGCCTGCAAAAAAGCCGCGCCAAAGCTCGCCGTACACATCTCCACGCAGGCCAATGTCACAAATAAATACGCGGTAAAATTCTGGAAGGAGCAGGGCGCGTCGCGCGTCATTTTAGCGCGCGAACTGTCGCTCGCCGAAATTGCTCAAATTCATTCCTTCGTGCCGGATATCGAGCTTGAAGCCTTCGTCCACGGCGCAATGTGCATTTCATACTCGGGCAGATGCCTTTTGTCAAACTACCTCGCGGGGCGCGAGAGCAACCGCGGCGAGTGCGTTCAGGCGTGTCGCTGGAACTGGCAGGTGCGCAAAAACGAAAGCGGCATCGAGAGCGGCTGGATGAACGTCGAGGAGGACGAAAGGGGCACCTATATTTTCAATTCAAAGGACTTGAATATGTCTGAGCATTTGAACGAACTCGCCCAAGCGGGCGTGTGCTCGTTTAAAATCGAAGGCAGAATGAAGAGCGAATATTACCTTGCCACCGTAATAAACGCCTATCGCCGCTGCATAGACGGCGGGTTTGGCGACGTGGTCGGGCGCGAGCTTTTAACCGCCGCCCACCGCGACTATACAACGGCGTATATGCTGGGCGTCAACGACAAAACCGTCAACTATACCGACAGCCAGACCAAGGGCGACTGCGACTATATCGCCAACGTCCTCTCGGGCGGGGGGGGGAGCGCCGTCGTCGAAATGCGCGGCAGGTTCAAGGTGGGCGACGTGCTCGAAGTGCTGTCGCCCGATGAAAACTTCGGCAAAAGTTTCACGGTGGAGGAGGCATTCCTCCCCGACGGCACCGCAACCGACGACTGCAAGCGCGTACAGGAGCATTACACAATAAATTGTCCTTACATTCTGCACGAAGGGGACATTTTGAGGAGAAGAAAGTAGTTTGCGGCAATGCGGCCGCAAGTTATGAGCGGATTTATCCGCGTTATAAGTTATGGGTTGCCTGTTGGCAACGTTATGATTGCGGCTTATGCCGCAAACTATGGCAAAAATTTGTAAAATATTTCTCACCATAACGCAACCCGAAGGGTTGCATTTCACACCGCTATGTGCGGTGGCAAGTTTTTGTGAGGGGCTGAGGCGGTATTTCACACGCCGCAGGCGTATTTCACACACGGCGCAGCCGTGTATTTCACCACCCCTGTCCCCTAACCCCTAAAATTACCATGGATTATCAAGTACAAAGCATTTACGGAAAAATTAAAAAACCTAAACAGACCGTCTCCGTTCCCGGTTCCAAATCGGTCACGGCGCGGGCGCTGCTCATCGCCGCGCTCGCTTCGGGGCGTTCCACGCTGTGCGGCGCGGGAGTTTCGGGCGACTGCGCCGAATTTATCGGCGGCCTCCGTTCGCTCGGCATACCCGTAAAGGTCGCGGGCGACGAGGTCGAAATCGAGGGCTGCGGCGGCACTCTGCCCGTAAAGCAAGCAAAAGTTTATGTCGGCTCGGCGGGCACGGCCGCGCGCTTTTTAACGGCGCTCGCCGCATTTTCGGACGGCGAATACACCTTCGATAGTTCCGACCAGATGAAGCGCCGCCCCATAGCCCCGCTCATAAATTCGTTGAAGGATATCGGCGCTACGTTTACGTTCCTCGGCGAGCAGGACTGCTTTCCCTTTGTCGTAAAGGGGGCAAAAAATCCCGCGACGGAGGTCAGGGTCAACATAGATAAGAGCAGTCAGTTTCTGTCCGCCCTTTTAATATGCGCCGTATGCGCGCGCAAGCCCGTTAAAATTATTGTCGAGGGCAGCCACGGCATGGATTACGTTAAAATGACGCTCGACATGATGTGGTCGTTCGGCGTGGACGTAAGTCAAAGCGGGGTCGAATATATCGTATTCGGCGGGTACGAGGCAAGGCGGTACGACGTCGAACCCGACATCTCCGCCGCCTGCTATTTTTACGCCATGAACGCAGTTCTCGGCACAAACATAGCAGTGCGCGGCGTCATGCCCCACACCATGCAGGGCGACTATAAGCTCATCCAACTGTTAAAGACCTTCGACGGCGGCGCCGTCGACATGTCGTCCTTTTCCGACCAGGCGCTTACGCTCGCCGCGATAGCGCCCTATTTGAGTCAGCCTACGACTATAACGGGCATATCCCACATACGCGGGCAGGAGTGCGACCGAATTAACGCCATCTGTACAAACCTCTCCGCCCTCGGCGTAAAGGTGGAGGAGAGGGAGGACGGCGTTAAAATTTACCCCTCCGAACCGCGCGGCTGTGCCCTTTCAAGTTTCGGCGATCACCGCGTAGCCATGGCGTTCGCCGTCACGGGACTGCGCTGCGGCGGCGTGACCATAAAAAATGCCGAAGTCTGCCAAAAGACTTTTGCGGGTTATTTCGATGTGCTCGATGACCTGATAAAAAATCTCACCGCCGATAAAAACGACGGTTGACGCGCGTGCGGCGCGGGCGGTATGCCCGCGCCGCAAAAAAAATATGGGCAATCCGCAATTTTCGCAAATTCTGTCTGGTTTTTGGCGTGTATTGCATTGTGCGGACATGCCTGTCATTAGTCAATTTAAAAAATATATAAGTTTAAGTTATATTTCATATAAAAAGTTGTGAAAAACAGACGGCTTTTTATCATTTGACTTATGAAGATATTTAATTTATAATTTAATCCGTAATCAAAACACCGCTGCGGCGGATTAAAACTGTAAATCATTGAGTGACTGTGAGAGAGCCGCTCGAAATATAAAAAATCTTTGAGGAGTAAAAAGAATGAATGTACCCCAGATGTTCGGTGAAAACGTATTCAACGACGCCGTCCAAAAAGAAACCCTGCCCAAAGAAGTTTACAAAGCTTTAAGGGCTACAATCGAATCGGGCAAACAGCTCGACGTGTCCATAGCCGGCTCTGTCGCCGCCGCTATGAAGGACTGGGCGGTCTCCAAGGGCGCAACCCACTACACCCACTGGTTCCAGCCCCTCACGGGTCTGACTGCCGAAAAGCACGACAGTTTTATTGAGCCCGATGGCGACAAGGTAATCATGCGCCTGACGGGCAAGAGCCTCATAGTCGGCGAACCGGACGCCTCGTCCTTCCCCTCGGGCGGGTCGAGGGCTACATTCATGGCGCGCGGCTACACCGCGTGGGATCCCACGTCGCCCGCGTTCGTCAAGGAAGGCACGCTCTATATCCCCACGGTATTCGTCTCCTACACGGGCGAAACGCTCGATAAAAAATCGCCCCTGCTCCGCTCGATGAACGCCATCGACAAGCAGGCAAAGCGAATACTTTCGCTCTTCGGCATAACCTGCAAAAAGGTTTCAACCACCGTCGGACCCGAGCAGGAATACTTCCTCATCTCCGAGGAAATGTACGAAAAGAGAAAGGATTTAAGGCTGTGCGGCAGAACGCTCATCGGCGCGCCCGTCAGCCGCGGTCAGGAGCTCGAAGATCATTACTTCGGCGTGCTCAAACCCAAGATTGCCGAATTCATGGCAGACCTCGACAAAGAGCTCTGGTCTTACGGCATTCCCTCCAAAACCAAGCACAACGAGGTCGCTCCCGCCCAGCACGAAATGGCGCCCGTGTTCTCCACCACCAACAAGGCGGTAGACATGAACATGCTCACCATGGAGATCATGCGCAAGGTTGCCAACAAGCATGGTCTCATATGCCTGCTTCACGAAAAGCCCTTCGAGGGCATAAACGGTTCGGGCAAGCACAACAACTGGTCAATGTCTACCGACGCCGGCTTCAACCTTTTAGATCCCGGCAAGGAGCCCGAAAATAACACGCTCTTCAAGCTCGTCCTCGCGGCGGTGATCAAAGCCGTAGACGATTATCAGGGCATTTTAAGGGCTTCCGTAGCCTCCGCGGGCAACGACCATCGCCTGGGCGCAAACGAGGCTCCCCCCGCAATAATTTCTGTGTATCTCGGCGACCAGCTCGGCGCGCTCGTCGATTCGATAGTAAAGGGAGAGGACTACGTCCCCAAAAAGGCGCTCGAAGGTTCGATAGGCGTCCCCGAATCGCCCATATTCCCCAAGGATGCCACCGACCGCAACAGAACTTCGCCCTTTGCTTTCACGGGCAACAAGTTCGAGTTCCGTATGCTCGGCTCTCAGGCTAACGTCTCCGACCCCAACATTGTGCTCAATACGGTAGTTGCCGACGCCTTTGAACAGTTTGCCGACGAGCTTGAAGGCGCAAATGACCTTGAAAGCGCGGCAAACGCCATAGTCGAAAGGGAGCTCAAAGCCCACTACCGCATTATCTTCAACCTCGACGGTTACGGGCCCGAATGGGAGCCCGAGGCTATGAGGCGCGGACTTCTCAACAACAAGAACACCGCCGACGCCGTTCCCGTCTGCTTTGAGGATAAAAATATTCAGGTATTCGTAAAACAGGGCGTATATACCAAGGCGGAAGCCGTCGCCCGCGCAAATATCCAGCTTGAAAATTACACCAAGATTATAAATATCGAAGCGCTTACGCTGCTCGAAATGGCTAAGCAGGACATAATCCCCGCCGTTTCGGATTACGTGGCAGAGTTGTGCGCAAACGTGGCGGCAAAGCAGGCGGTAAACGATTCCATACCTTGCAATACCGAGCGCGACCTCATCATGAGGCTCGCGGAAGGCAACGATAAACTGTCCGCCCTCATAATAAGGCTCGAAGATATCCTCGGCGATATCGACATGGAAGAGGGTGTTCCCGCCTCCCAGGCGATGGCTCACGAAGTCATTCCCGTAATGGAGGAGATGAGGCACATAATCGACGGCATGGAAAAAATTACTTCGTCCGAATATTGGCCTTATCCCACCTACTTTGACCTTTTGTACAGCGTGAAGTAATTTAACGCTCGCTGTGCATTAGATAGCAGGTTAAATCTTAACATAACTATTTTCCTCCTGAAAATTTTTCAATAACTCCTTTCAGGGCACGGCGTCCTTAAAGCCGCACTCCCGCGGGTGAAAGTCCCGCGGGCTTACCACCGCGACGACCTTAAAGGGTAACAGGGTGAACATCAAAAAGGCCTTTTGATTAAAAATTTAATATTAATGGAGGCTCTTTTTATGGATTTTACCATATGGTTTCTCATAGGCGCGGCTTTCGTCTTCTTTATGCAGGCGGGGTTTGCCATGGTAGAAACAGGTTTTACCCGTGCAAAGAATGCCGGCAACATCATTATGAAAAACCTTATCGATTTCTGCATCGGTACAGTTGTGTTCATGTTGCTCGGTTTCTCACTTCTCGTCGGGTTGGAGGCGGTAGGTCACTTCTGCGGCGTTCCCAATCTCGGTATGTTTGCCGACTTCGATGCATTCATCACCAATGAAAACGGACTTGCATCCAACTTTGTATTCAACCTCGTTTTCTGCGCCACCGCCGCAACAATAGTTTCAGGCGCAATGGCCGAACGCACCCGCTTTGCTGCATATTGTGTGTATTCGGCGCTCATTTCCCTCGTAGTATATCCCATCGAAGCCGGTTGGATATGGGGGCTGGGCGACAATGCATGGCTGACTTCCATGGGCTTTGTCGATTTTGCAGGTTCAACCGCCATACACATGGTGGGCGGCACCGCGGCGCTCATAGGTGCCGCAATGGAAGGCGCACGCCTCGGCAAATACGAGCGCGACGACAACGGCAAGGTTATAAAGGTCAACGCCATTCAGGGACATAACATTCCCATCGGCGCGCTCGGCGTGTTCATCCTCTGGTTTGGCTGGTACGGTTTCAACGGCGCCGCCGCAACTACGATCGAATCGCTTGCAATTATTTTTGTCAACACCACAATTTCGCCTGCGCTCGCCGTCGTCTCGTGTATGATTTTCACGTGGGTGCGCAGCGGCAAACCCGACGTGAGCATGTGCCTTAATGCGTCGCTCGCCGGTCTGGTTGCCATAACTGCGGGCTGCCACATAGTTGACCCCATCGGCGCTACCGTCATAGGCGTTGTTTCGGGCATACTCGTAGTAGTAGTCGCCGAAGGACTGGATAAAATTTTCCATGTCGACGATCCCGTCGGCGCGGTTGCCGTTCACTTTGCAAACGGCATATGGGGCACTCTGGCAGTCGGTTTATTTGCGGCGCAGAATTATCAGGAGGGTGCCCCCGGCGCTCTCACCGACCCTTCGCAGCTCGGCGTGTTCTACGGCGGCAACGGCTATCTGCTCGGTATGCAGGTGGCGGGCATCGTAACCGTCATTACATGGGCGTCGGTCTGCATGATTATAATCTTCGGCGCAATTAAATACGTGCCCGTCATGATAAAGTTCAAAACGGTAAATCCCGCAAAGGTACTCGCTTACGGCAAAACGTGGAACGGTCTGCGCGCAGGCGCGGAAGAGGAGGTTATCGGTCTCGATATAATGGAGCACGGTCTTACTTCCGCTTATGCCGACTTCCAGCTCAACGTTCCCATACTCGACGGCGAGGCCACAGATGTCGACGTTTCGGGCGTCGTTCCCGCAGATATCGACCTTGCCCCCGCAAAGAGCGTCGGCAGATATACAAAAGTAACAATAATAACTGCTCAGGATAAATTTCTTACCCTCAAAGACGCCCTCGCCCAGATAGGAGTAACCGGCATGACCGTTTCGTCCGTGATGGGTTGCGGCGTTCAGGCGGGCAAGACCGGTCAGTACCGCGGCGTAAAAACTTCAATGCATCTCATACCCAAAGTTCAGGTCGATATCGTCGTGTCCACGGTAGATCCCAAACTGGTCGTTGCCGTCGCGCGCAAGGTGCTCGACGACGGAAAGGTGGGCGCCGGCAAGATATTTGTAAGCGACATCGAAAACGTAATGAGGGTGCGCACCGGCGAAACGGGCGAAAAAGCTCTCGACAATGCAACGTGACAATGCGGGCGGGGCGCAAGCTCCGCAAAAATAAAAATGCTCATCCTGCTCTCTCATAGATACTTTGGAAGGGGCGTCCGCTTTCGGCGGGCGCCCCTTTCAGCGGCGTGTCGCTGCAAGGCAACTAATAACTTGCCGCAAGGCAACCATCGTGCGGCTTTGCCGCTCATAACTGTAAACTCTTTCGCGGCGCTGTCGTGCATGAGGCGTAGCCGCAAGGCAACTCATAACTTGCCGCAAGGCAATCATCGCGCGGCTTTGCCGTTCATAACAGTAAACTCTTTTGCGGCGCGGGCGATGCCCGCGCCGCATTGCGCATAAAAATCATTGCAATTATCCCGTCGCTCTGCTATAATTTTGCTGTATGAAAAAGTGCCTCATCATAGTAAACGCCTATTCGCGGCTCAAAAGTTCGTTAAACCAGTCGGAGCGGCTCAGATGTGAGTTTGCCCGCCTCGGCGTGGAGGCGGACGTCCGCCCCAACGACTTTTTTGCCTGCGAGGTGGCGGAGGGGGGCGCGCTGTCGTGCGCCGTCGGCGGCTACGATTTCTGCGTCTATCTCGACAAGGACAAGTACGCGGCGAGAATGCTCGAAAAGCGGGGCATGCGCCTTTTTAACAGCGCCCGCGCGATAGAGGACTGCGACGACAAAATGCTGACCGCAATAGCGCTCTCCGACCTCGGCATCCCCATGCCGCGCACCCTCCCCGGGCTGCTTTGTTACTCGCCCGAAGAGCCGCTCAAAGAGAGCGCGCTCGACGAGGTTGAGCGCCGCCTCGGCTATCCCGTCATAGTCAAGGCGAGCTACGGCTCCCTGGGCGCGGGCGTATTTCTTGCGCGCGACCGCGCGCAGCTCAAAGAAATTGCCCAAAAGCTCAAATGTACTCCCCACCTTTTTCAGAGGTTTGTGCCCGAAAGCGCGGGCAGGGACGCGCGCGTCATAGTCGTCGGGGGCAGGGTGGTTGCCGCCATGGAAAGGCGCTCGGATAGCGATTTCCGCTCCAATATAGAGCTGGGCGGAAGGGGTGCTCCGCTGGCGGCGGACGGGCGGCTCAAAGAATTGTGCGAAAAGGTTGCCCGCCATATATGCCCCGATTACTGCGGCATAGACGTGCTTTTCGGCGGCGACGGTTACCTCGTGTGCGAGGTCAATTCCAACGCTTTTTTCGGCGGTATAGAAAGGGTCACGGGTGTAAATGTCGCCCGAGAATATGCGCAATATATGTATGAACAGGTGTACGGAAAATGATTAAAAACAAAACTGTGCTGCGCACGTGGCTAGCGTTCAAATATTACGGAATAAATATCGTCTTTCTGTCCGTGTTGACGGGCATCTTTGCGGGCGTGGTCGTCACGTTCTACACAATCTGCACAAGCTATGGCGAGCAATACTCGCGCGAGCTGTACTCGCTCATTTTGCAATACCCCGCGTTTATCCCGCTTTTATTCGTCGGGCTCGCCGCGGGAGCCGTCGTTATAGGCACGCTCGTGCGGTTCGTGCCTATGATACGCGGCAGCGGAATTCCGCAGATAGAGGGCGCCTGCCGCGGCAAATTTCCATTCAACTGGTATGTTACCATGTGTTCCATGTTCGCCGCGTCGCTCGCCTGCGTGTTCATGGGGCTCGCGGCAGGCAGCGAAGGCCCGTCTATCGAAATCGGCGGCTGCGTGGGTGAGGGCACGGGCAGAATTTTGCGCCGTTCCTTCATGATTCGCCGTTTGCAGATCGCAAGCGGCGCCTCGGCGGGCTTTGCAGTCGCCTTCAACGCCCCCGTTACCGGCATGATATTCGCCCTCGAAGAGGCATTCAAGTCCTTTTCGCCCATGATTTTCGTCAGCGCGTCGGTGTCGGTAATAACCGCCCTCGGCGTACGCACTGGCATAAGGCTGGCGCTCGGTCAGTCGGTGGGTTTCGCTATGGAGGGGTTTGTATTCGCTCAGAATATGGATGTCGCGGGTTACGGCTACGTCGCTCTCGCCGCGCTCATCGTCGCCCTCGCCGCCGTGGCGTTCTATTACGCCGTTCAGGGCGCAAAAAAGATGTTTTCAAAGATTACCTTTTTAAAGGGGGCGGGCAAATTCATCATTCCCTTTGTGCTTTCGGGCGCGTTCGGATTGATAACCGTATACGCCATGGGCGGGGGACATAACTTCATCCATTCCCTCGCCACGGGCGGAACGGGACGCATAGAGGGTATTTCGGTCTTTGGCGCGGGGATCATTGCCTCTCTCGCAATAATAGTGGCGCTCCGCTTTATCCTTATGGCGCTATATATGGGCTGCGGCGTGCCTTGTGGCGTGTTCATTCCCATGCTCGCCGTCGGCGCGGGGCTGGGTGCGCTGCTCTCGTCGCTCTTCGTGCAGGCTGGAATGGACGCGGCATATACCGACTATATCGTTATAATCTGCATGTCGGTGTTCTTCACGTCGTTCGTCCGCGCGCCCATAACGGGGCTGTTCATGGTGTTCGAGCTGACGGGTCAGTTTGCAAATCTTCTGCCCGCCCTGCTCGGCGTAGTAATCGCCTCGCTCGTGGCGGAAGTCTGCCGCACAGAGCCGGGCTACGAAAAAAATCTGCACGGTTTTATCCGCGACGAGGGCTTCGCCGACCGCGAAAAGCCCGTCCGCGTCACCGTCACCGTCCGTCCGCGCTCGCTCGCCGACGGCGGCAGAATAAAGAGCATAATCTGGCCCTCGGGCGGGCTGGTTGTGGCAATACGCCTGCCCGACGGCACTCAGGTCATCCCCTCGGGCAATACAAAGCTCGACGCCGGTCAGCAGCTCGATTTCGAGTGCCGCGCCGATGATCCCGACGAAGTTCTGGACTATCTTTACGGAATAGTCGGCAGACCTGCGAAGGGCGAAGACGGCGGGCGATAAACGCAATTGCGGGGAGGGGCAAAATCTTTTGCTCCTCCCCGCAGAGTTCAGGCATTCGCCCGCACATATGTGCGGGCGAATGCCTTTGGAGGCAATGATATAAGCTCCGCTTATATATCGTATCATTTATATCTAACCAAAACGGCCCCTTTAAAATGTCGGCTGGTTACTTCAACGCTTGACTTAAAGCGGCGTTTATTCTATAATATTATAGTCGAATTGTACCCGATGCGGAGCATTATCTGCCGATTGCTTTACTATAATAAAGTGTGGTCGGCAGATTTGGAGAATGATATGTTTAAAAACGACCTTACGACAAATACCGCGCCTTACGAAGGCGAAGTCAGAATACCTTCGGGCTGCGCCGTCAGCGCCATAATCGACAGGAGCGGCAAAAAGATGACGGGCGAAAACGTCATCCGCTCTATCGCCACCATGCACGACCGCTCAAACGGCCTGGGCGGCGGCTTCGCAGGGTACGGAATATACCCCGATTACAAGGAATATTACGCCTTTCATCTCTTTTATAACGACTTCCAGTGCAAGAAGGAGACGGAGGATTTTTTAATAACCCATTTTGAAATAGTCTACTCCTCCGAGATGAAGACCCGTAAGACTAGGGGCGTGACCAACGAACCCATAATATACCGCTATTTCCTCTCGCCCCTTTCAAAGAGGCTGGCAAACTCCCTGATGGACGAGGAGCAGTATGTAGTAAAATGCGTAAACATAATTAACGCGCAGATAAAGGGCGCCTTCGTCTTTTCGAGCGGCAAGGACATGGGCATATTCAAGGGCGTGGGTTACCCCGAGGATATAGGCAGGTTTTACCTTTTGGACGAGGAGTACGAAGGTTACGCGTGGACGAGCCACGGCAGATATCCCACAAACACCCCCGGGTGGTGGGGCGGCGCGCATCCCTTCGGGCTGCTCGACTATTCGGTCGTGCACAACGGCGAAATTTCCTCTTACGACGCCAACAGGCGCTACATCGAAATGTTCGGCTACAAGTGCTCGTTGCAGACCGATACCGAGGTCATAACTTACATAATCGATTACCTCATAAGGGTTAAAAAGTTAACGTTGCAAGAAATTGCCAAGGTAATATCCGCCTCTTTTTGGTCTACGATAGAGGAAAAGAGCGAAGAAGACCGCCGTCAGGAAATATTTTTAAGAAAGGCTTTTCCTTCGCTGCTCATAAACGGGCCTTTCTCCATAATTTTCGGCTTTACGGGCGGCATAATGGCGCTCAACGACAGGTTGAAGCTGCGCTCGATGGTGTGCGCCGAAAAGGGCGACCTCGCCTTCGTCTCGTCGGAGGAGTGCGGCATACGCGTGATCGCGCCCGAGCTCGACAAAATTTATTCTCCCGCGGGCGGTCAGCCCGTTATATATACGCTTAAAGAAGGAGGCGCGCTATGACGGATATGTTTATCCCCGCCGAATACGAGGTGGTGCGCAACCCCGAATTGTGCATAGCGTGCAGGGTATGCGAAAGGCAGTGCTCCAACGAAGTGCATAAATACGATAAAGACCTCGGCAAGATGATCGCCGACTCCACAAAGTGTGTAAACTGCCACCGCTGCGTCTGCCTCTGCCCCACGCACGCCTTGAAGATAGTCAAGAGCGATGATACATACAGGTTAAATTCCAACTGGTCAAACCAAGTCATGAACGAGGTTTACCGCCAGGCATCATCGGGCGGCGTTCTGCTGTCGTCCATGGGCAACCCCAACGACTATCCCATATATTTCAATAAAATACTCGTAAACGCGTCGCAGGTTACCAACCCGCCCATCGACCCCCTCCGCGAACCCATGGAAACCGTAGTCTATCTCGGCAAAAAGGACGTGGAGATAAAGAGGGATATCGAGGGCAAGCTGGTCGACACTCTGCCCCCGCAGTTAAAGCTTACAACGCCAATAATGTTTTCGGCAATGAGCTACGGCTCCATTTCGTACAACGCGCACGAAAGTCTGGCGCGCGCCGCCGAAGAGCTGGGCATCTTCTACAACACGGGCGAGGGCGGTCTGCACCGCGATTTCTATAAATACAGCAAAAATACCATAGTTCAGGTGGCTTCGGGTCGCTTCGGCGTTCACGAAGAATATTTAAAAGCCGCCGCCGCCATAGAAATAAAGATGGGTCAGGGCGCAAAGCCAGGCATAGGCGGGCATCTGCCCGGCATGAAAATTTCGGACGAAGTTTCGCAGACCCGCATGATACCCAAGGGTATAGACGCCATTTCGCCCGCGCCCCATCACGACATCTATTCGATAGAGGACTTGCGCCAGCTCATATACACGCTCAAAGAGGCGACGGCGTACACAAAGCCCGTCATCGTAAAAATTGCCGCCGTACACAACGTCGCGGCGATAGCTTCGGGCGTGGCGCGTTCGGGCGCGGATATCATCGCGATAGACGGCTTCCGCGGCGGCACGGGCGCCGCTCCCACGAGGATACGCGACAACGTCGGCATCCCCATAGAGCTCGCGCTCGCGCAGGTAGACGAGCGCCTCCGCCAGGAGGGCATACGCGACTGCGTTTCGGTGGTCGTGGCGGGCTCCATACATTCGTCGGCAGACGTAGTAAAGGCTATTGCGCTGGGCGCGGACGCCTGCTATATCGGCACGGCGGCGCTTCTGGCGCTCGGCTGTCATCTCTGCCGCAGCTGCCATACGGGCAAGTGCAACTGGGGCATAGCCACACAGCGCCCCGACCTCGTCAAAAGACTCAATCCCGACATCGGATATAAGCGGCTCGTCAACCTCGTCCGCGCGTGGACGCACGAAATTCAGGAGATGATGGGCGGCATGGGTCTCAACTCGATAGAGGCTCTGCGCGGCAACAGGCTCATGCTCCGCGGCGTGGGTCTCAATGAAACCGAGCTCAACATTTTGGGGATAAAACACGCGGGCGCGTAATCTTTTCGCGCAAAAGCCACGGTTTTGCGCGAGGGTGCTGCTGTCGGCGGCGCTTAACGGCAGAAGTCAATTCCGCCTACGCCGCTCGTCGTAATTTATAATGCACTTCGCGCGTGAAATAAACGCTGTGCGTTTGTGAAATGCAACATAAATGTTGCGTTGTGGCGAAAATTATTAATTTATGAGTCTCGCGCAACGCGCGCAATTCATTCCGAAATAGTTTGTCATTTCGACCGAGCGATAGCGAGTGGAGAAATCTCAAAGCTGCCATTGTCGCGCTTCGCGCAGATTTCTCGACTTACGCTCGAAATGACAACGGTAGCGACGGACAAAAGGGAAAATTATTTGGATAATTCCCGCCACAATGGAGCAATCGCAAATTGCGAGAATTCATGAAGGCGTAGCCTTCAATTCATGGAGCGGCTATGCCCGCGAGAATTTATGGAGCCGCCCAAAAGCGGCGAGATTTTATTTGGAATTTTATGCAAACATTTACCGAAGGACAATTCGACGTAGTGGTCATCGGCGCGGGGCACGCGGGGTGCGAAGCCGCCCTCGCCTGCGCGCGCACGGGACTTAAAACGGCTATGCTGACCTTAAACCTCGACAGCATAGCTTTTATGGCGTGCAATCCCTCCGTCGGCGGCACGGCAAAGGGACACCTGGTGCGCGAGATCGACGCGCTGGGCGGCGAAATGGGCGTCAATGCCGACCTTACCGCCATGCAGTTTAAAATGCTCAACGTAGGCAAGGGCGCGGCGGTGCAGTCGCTGAGGTGCCAGTCGGACAAAAACGCCTATCACAGGCGCATGAAGAGCGTTTTGGAGCACACGCAAAACCTGCGCATAGTGCAGGGCGAAGCTGCAGAAATACTGACCAAGGACGGCGCCGTATGCGGCGTAAAGACGACATATGGCGGGGTATTTGACTGCCGCGCGACAATTTTAGCCACGGGCGTTTACCTCAACGCGCAGACCATAACGGGCGAGGTTATAAAGAGCAGCGGCCCCAACGGGTTTGCACCCGCTACGGCGCTCACCCAAAACCTCATAGATTTGGGTTACAGCGTGCGCCGCTTCAAGACGGGCACGCCCGCGAGAATAGATTTTCGCACGATTGACACGGGCAAGTGCGACGTGCAGCACGGCGACACTACCGTTTATCCCTTTTCGTTCATGCACGAACACGTGCCCGCCGAACAGACAGACTGCTACCTGACTTACACCAACAAAAAGACGCACGAAATTATACTTTCCAACCTCGACCGCTCCCCCCTGTACAACGGCACGATCGAGAGCACGGGCCCGAGGTACTGCCCCTCGATCGAAACTAAGGTGGTGCGCTTTGCCGACAAGGAGCGCCACCAGATATTCATCGAACCCGAGGGCGCCGACACCTTGGAGGCGTACATTCAGGGCATGTCGTCCTCTCTCCCCCACGACATTCAGCGGGACATGTACCGCTCGGTTGCGGGGCTTGAAAACTGCGATATAATGCGCTATGCATACGCCATTGAATACGACTGCATAGACACACTGGACGTGTACCCCACCCTTGAATTCAAAAAGGTTAAAAACCTTTACACCGCGGGACAGATAAACGGCACCTCGGGTTACGAAGAAGCGGCGGCGCAGGGGCTGATGGCGGGGTTGAACGCCTCGTTGAAGCTGCGCGGCAAGCCGCCACTCGTGCTCGGCAGGGACGAGGCGTATATAGGCGTGCTGATTGACGACCTCGTGACCAAAGGCACCGAGGAGCCCTACCGCATGATGACCAGCCGCGCCGAACACAGGATTGAACTGCGGCAGGACAACGCCGACTTCCGCCTGACCCAAAAGGGCTACGACTGCGGGCTGGTGACCGAGGAGAGATACCAAAGATTTTTAAAGCGCAAATGCGACTATGAGCGCGCCCTGAAAGAGCTTGAAGACAGGCTGCCCACGCCCGTTGCCGACGGCATATTGCGGGGGCAAAGCCTTGCGGAGGCGGGCAAACCGCTGTCCCCCGCCGACCTGATTAAAAGGGGGATTGCGCTAAAAGACATATGCGCGGCGGCGCCCGTGCTTTCATGGGCGGACGAGAGCGTTAAAGAGAGCGCCGAAATTGAAATAAGGTACGCAGGCTACCTTAAAAAGGGGCGCGAGCAGATTGAGCGCGCTCGCAAAATGGAGAGCCGCCTGCTGCCCGACGACATAGATTATTCCGCCATCGACGGGCTGCGCCTTGAAGCGCGCGAAAAGCTTGAAAAGGTGCGCCCCCGCTCGCTCGGGCAGGCGGGCAGAATTTCGGGCGTAAACCCCGCCGACATAGCCGTGCTGATGATATATCTGGCGGTACATTAAAGAGTTAAATGCACCTGCGGTGCGTGAAATGGATATCTACGGTATCCGTGAAATGCCGCATATATGCGGCGTGAAATGCGCGGCGAACAATACTGTTCGCCGCGCGTTGTCGTTTAAGTTAATAAAATTGCCCACAGGCGTTTTTCAATTAATACCCCCACTCCACGACACATGACAAATGCGCGCATAAAAGCCAAAAAACGACGGCATAACAACTTTTAAGCGCGCATTGTTGCATTATAATTCAGCCATGCGAGTGAGAATAAAGGTTAAAAGCCTTGCGGTGTACGCTGCGTACGCCGCGGGCGTTGTGTTCATAAATTATTGCGCGGGCGGCGCGCCCCTGGCGCTGGGGCTGTGCTTTGCAATGCTGGCGTGCGGTGCAAACCTGTTTATTCCGCCGGCAATTTACATACTCGCCGCAATACCCTCGCTCAACTGGATAGTCATGCTGATAGCTCTGTTCGAGGGGGCGTTTGTGTGCGCCGTCACCGCCGTTTACAGGCGCGCGCGCAGGCGCATAAAGTACGAATACGCCGCCTACATGGCGATTGCGCTGGCGCCTTTCGTCGCCTTTTCGCCGTGGGAGGGCATAAGGGACTTATACTTCACCGACAACGCATACATAATCAAAGCCGTGGCGGCTGTGGCGGTAATTTTGTTTTCACTGTTCTGCCTTAAAGCCGTCTACGCTCTCTTTTACCGCTTATGCAGATGCAGGCTTAAAAGCGAGGAGATAATCTGCCTCGCCCTCGTTTTCACGGTGGCGGGCATAGGTTTTTACAACCTTTGCGGGCTGTGCGCCAGCCTCGCCGCGGGCGCGGGACTGGTGGTGTTTGCCGTGCGGCTGTACCGCGACCCCGCGGCGCTAGCCGTGGCGTGCGCCGCGGGACTTCCGCTGCTGTGCACTACGTTCGACGGCACATATGTTGCGGCGTATTGCCTGCTCGCGGCGGTATGTCTCCTGTTTTTAAGCGCGGGACGGGGCGCGCCGGGCGCCGTAGCCGCGGCGCTCGGCGCGCTGTTCTTCTATTTTTCGGGCGCCTTTTCGGGAGGAGTTGCCGAGGGCATAATATACGGGCTGCTGCTCGCCGTGTTCTGCCTGCTGCCCACGCTTCCGACCGACAAATTTATGGGCGAACTGCTTTGCGCGCTGCGCGTAAAGCAAGCCATACCCGAAACCTTTGAAAGCAGACTGCGCGACCAGACCAGCCGCAAGCTGTTTGCCACCAGCCAGGTTTTCCGCGAGATTGAAAACGCCTTCAACAACTTGGACGCCGCCCCGGGCGACGACGCCATGCAGGGGCACGCGCTGGGCGAGATACGCGCGCGGCTGTGCACGCGCTGCGACCGCGCCGAAAGGTGCGCGCGCACGGACGTATATAAGGGATTTGCCCGCCTTTTGCACAGCGGTATCATCAAGGGCAAGGTCAGCCTTGTAGACCTGCCCGAGGAGGTCACGACCAACTGCGCACACCCCGCCGAGGTAATAGCCGAAACCAACGCCGCGCTGGCGCGGCTTAAAAAACTGCACGCCGAGGCGGAGAGCGCAAGGAGCGGCAGGCGGCTTTTAGCCAACCAGGCTAAGGGCATTTCGGAAGTGCTTAAAAGCGCCGCCGTGGACATTGCGCGGGGCGGTGAGAGGCTGACCGAGCGCGAAAAGAGCATTGAACAGGCGCTTGCAGGCGCGGGAATATGCTGCACCGAAGTGCGCGCGGGCGGCGAGGACGACGGAGAAATTTATCTCACCGTTTCGGGCACCGCCAAGGCGGGACAGCTCGCCGCGGGCATAGGCGCGGCTACGGGCAGAAATTATATTTTAAGGGACAAGATTACATATGACGGCGAGCGCACATGTTACGTATTTGTGCGACCGCCCGACTACGACGCGGCGTTCGGCGTGGCGTTTGCCGTAAAGGACGGCGAGCGCGCCTCTGGCGACACGCACTCGGTGATAAAGATAAACGAGCACAGCTTTTTGATGGCGCTGTGCGACGGTATGGGCAGCGGCGAAAGCGCAAAGCGCGTTTCGCAGACGACTATATCGCTCATAGAGGCGTTTTTCAGGGCGGAGATGCCCGCCGAAACCGTGCTTGAAACCATAAACAAGCTGATGTGCTTCAACCGCGACGAAAGCTTTACCTGCATAGACATTGCGGCGATAGATCTGAACACGTTAAAAGCGGGGTTTATAAAGATAGGTTCGCCCGCGGGAATTATAATAAAAAAGGACGGCATAAGGGTGATGGAGAGCAATTCGCTGCCCCTCGGCATACTCGAAAGCATACGCCCCACCGTGTGCGAAGAACAGCTTGAAGACGGCGACAACGTGGTGTTTATGAGCGACGGCATAACCTCTTCCTTTCCCTCGACGACCGACCTTTACGCCTTTTTGGAGAGGCTTAAACCGCTCAACCCCCAGAACCTCGCCGACGAAATTTTAGCCGCCGCAAAAAAAGCGGCGGGCGGCAGGGCGGTAGACGACATGACCGTGCTTGCCGTGCGCATATTCCCCCACGAAGGGTAAGCGGCGTGTCTCAGCTTACGGATACTTTAATCACGTGTTGTTACTCTATCCAACTTCTCTTTGCGGACAGCTTTTTTATTACTTATGTCATTTCGACCAAGTGAGCAACGCGAACGCGCGGAGA
>DVHK01000034.1 GCA_018712135.1 Candidatus Coproplasma avicola
CGGCGCATGGAGAAATCTATCAATGCGGCAAAACCGGATATTTTTATAATTTTATAAAAATTTATTAAGTTACGATAAATCGGTTGACGAGGGCAAATTAAGATGGTATAATGCAACTATAAACCTTTGAGGAGGGAAAAATGCTTGAACTGCGCAACCTTGTAAAAATTTACAAAACCAAGGGCGGAGCCGAGGTGCGGGCGCTGGACGGCGTTTCGCTTAAATTCGGCGAAAAAGGCATGGTGTTCCTTTTGGGCAAGTCGGGCAGCGGCAAGAGCACGCTTTTGAACGTGTGCGGCGGTCTGGATACGCCCGACGGGGGCGAAATTATCATAAAAGGGCGGTCGAGCCGCGACTTTTCGCAGTCGGACTTCGACAGCTACCGCAACACGTTCGTCGGGTTCGTCTTTCAGGAATACAACATTTTAAACGAATTTTCCGTCGAGGACAACATTGCGCTTGCGCTTGAATTGCAGGGCAAGAACAAAAACCGCGAGCGCGTGCACGAAATTTTAAAACAGGTAGAGCTTGAAGACTTTGCAAAGCGCAAGCCCAACACCCTTTCGGGCGGGCAGAAACAGCGCGTGGCGATAGCCCGGGCGCTCGTAAAAAACCCCGAAATTATCATGGCGGACGAGCCGACGGGCGCGCTCGATTCGGCGACGGGCAAACAGGTCTTTGACACGCTTAAAAAACTTTCGGAACAGAAGCTTGTAATCGTAGTTTCGCACGACCGCGAGTTTGCCGAAATTTACGGCGACAGAATTATAGAGCTCAAAGACGGCAAAGTCATAGCCGACGTCACAAAGACCAAGGTAGAGCCCAAGGAATCGGGCGAAAACATTACCTTTGTAGGCGACGATACTTTAACTATTAAAAACGGCGAGCAGCTTACGCAGAGCGACGTGCAAAAGATAAACGACTTTTTACTTTCCGCGCCCAAAGACCTTATAATATCCCGCGGCGAACGGCAGATTGCCGACTTTAAAAAGGCGGCGAGGATAGACGACGAAGGCGCGCGCGAAACATTCGGGCAAACCGACGAAGGCAAGATTGTAACGCCCGCATACACCGCCAAGGACAGCGCGTTTATACGCTCGTCCCTGCCCATGCGCCACGCCGTGAGGATAGGCGCGAGCAGCATGAAGGTTAAGCCCTTCCGCCTGTTTTTTACGATATTTTTGTCATTTATATCCTTCACCCTGTTCGGGCTGTTCTCGACGCTGAGTTTTTACGACCCCGCGCAGACGGCGGCGCAGAACTATCTTGACACGGGTCTGACCGCGGCGCGCGTGCGCAAGATGTACATGACCGAAGAAATATATTACAACACGGCTTCTTATGCCGACGACCGCGAGGAGTACGACCGCTACTCCCGCTCGGAGTACACGGCGTTTACACCCGCCGAACTCAACGACATGCGCGAACAGTACGGTCGGGAGGCGCTTGGATTTATAAACTATGCCGATTCAGACAGCTATTACAACACGCAGCTGTCCATACGCAACGCGGGCTACCTGACCTCTGACTATTATTCCACCAACCTGGGTGCGTTCGCCACGTTCGTGCCCGAGGCGTGGCAGGGCGCAATGCTGACCGACACCGACCTTTCGGCGCTCGGCGACGACGAGATAGTAATTTCTTCGTACACATTCGACAGCCTGTACAACGCGGGCATACGCGACAAAAACGGCGAAGAGGTGACATTCAACAGTTACGACGACATAGTCGGCAGGCAACTTGAAATATCCACGCCGGGTTCGGGCAACAGCAAATGGCTGACAATTGCGGGCGTATACCAAAACGATCTGCCCGAAAGATTCGATTCGCTCAAATCTTCCGCCTTTATCGACCAAAATCATTACGAGCTCAGATACGAACTTCAACGTCTGCTTGAATACGGCGCATACGACGTCGCCCTCGTTTCGGACGGGTTCTATACTGCCAACGCCGACGTCTTCGCCGCGAAAAACGAATATTACGGCTTTACAGACCTTTTAGATTATTTCGAGATTGAGACAGAAGTCCTTACCGACCCTGAATCGAATTACAATTACAACTATTATATAGATTGCGTCAACAGTCTGCCAACCGAATGGGGGCAAAGAGTTCCGCCCATAGCGTTCTTTGACGGACGGGAAGAGAGCGAGCTCAACGCCCACGAAATTGTAATAAGCATTGGAGACTTGCAGGAAGATATAAGATATGCCCTCGATGAATACTATGCCCTGCTATATGAGCAGGCGGGCGAACTGATGCCCACCGACCCCGAGCAGGCAGAAAGCCTTTATGCCTTAGCCGACAGCACCAGCGCCGAGGTGTACGAAAGCCTGCAAATTTTAATAAACGGTACATATGAGGTAGTTGAAGAGACCGAGGACGGAATAGTAAGTACATACGTTGACGCCACCGACGAGGATTATGAAAGAGCAGCTTCGCAGATAAACGATTTTATAAACGACTATTTCAGCCGCACGGGCAAGGACGGCTTTAACCACACTCTTCACCTCAGCGGTCTCGATTACGGTGAGTTCAGCGTTGCAGGTTTCTTCTACGGTGTTTCCTCTTCATCGATGAGCGGCGCATATTTTTCGTCACTCGACTGCAAAAACATTATTGAAGCCTCAGACAGAATAAGCTACAAGACCGTAGTAACAAACTACGCCCGCCCCGCAGACGCCATGTACGACTACATATACATCACCCTGCCCGGCGACTATAACGGGCTTTACAACCTTTCTAGGGGGGATGCCGCCATCGGCGCGGACGATTCTTATATAGTGCTCGACACGGCGGTTTCCGACACGCTTTACAGCATAAACTATGTCATAGACATGCTGAGCACGGTATTCCTGTGGGTGGGATTGGTGCTGGCGGTGTTCTCGATGCTGTTGCTTTTCAACTTTATATCAGTTTCGATAACCTACAAGAAAAAGGAGATAGGCATATTGCGCGCGGTGGGCGCGAGGAGCGCCGACGTGTTCAAGATATTCTACTCCGAATCGGCGATAATAACCGCCATATGCTTTGTTCTGGGCATGATAGCAAGCTTTGTTGCCTGCGCCATAATAAACGCGCAGCTGGCGCCCGAGTTTGGCGTTGCGATACTGGTGTTCGGGCCGCTGTCGTGGCTGGTCATGCTGGGCATAGCGGTTGTCACCTCGCTGATTGCCACCTTCCTGCCCGTATACGGCATTGCAAAGCGCAAGCCCGTAGACAGCATACGCGCGCTTTAAAACACGGTTGAGCGCCGCATATGTGCCGCCCGACGGGAGTGCCTGAAAGGGTGTTTAACTTAAATAAATGCGTCATTTCGACTAAGTGCGGCGTATCCGCACGCATGGAGAAATCTCACTTTATTTCTTGCTTTACTGATAGATTTCTCCACTCGCTGTCGCT
>DVHK01000004.1 GCA_018712135.1 Candidatus Coproplasma avicola
TATATGATAAGGGGGAAAATGATGAGCTATGTAAGTTGTACAACGAAAAGTTTTTTAAAATGTTCTGCGATTTTCCTCGCGCCGCATCACTTATCGTTTACATGTATTATTATATATATTCCTCAAAAAAAGTAAATTATTTTGGCGAAAAAAATTTTATTTTATTTAAACTTTTTGTAAGTTTCAAATTTTGAAAGTATCTGTCATTTGTAAAAGAGCCGTATTCAAAGCACCCTGCAAAGCATACACGAAAGTATGGTGCTGAGTATCGTCGATAAAATAACTATGGCGAGGGGCGCCGCTCTGCCCTTTTTATTTGTTCCGGCAAAGTACAGCGCGAATACGTAAAACACCGTTTCGGATGAGGAATATATGGTGCAGGCGCAGCGCGCAATATAGCTGTCGGCGCCGTATTCTTCTAAAACCTCGGTTAAGAGGGAGAGCGACCCGCTCCCCGAAAAGGGCTTTATTATGGCGAGCTTTGCAAGCTCACCAGGTATTCCGAGCGCATTCATGGCGGGCGACAGGGCGCGCGCCAGTGCGTCGGCAATGCCAGAAATCTCCATAAGGTTGCACATCATGAACACCGCCGCGATTATGGGCAGCAGGGTTAGGGTGAATTTGAAACCTTCCTCCGCGCCCGCGCAGAAGGACAAAAAAACGTTGACCTTTTTTGCGGCGGCTATCGTTATTATTATTACGAATAGCGACGGGATAACGAGCGACATAATTTATCGTATAAAAAATTCAACCCGACCGCCGTGCCCGTGCATATCATTGTGGTCAATATCGCTGGTGCGAACACGTCGGCGGGCGAGGCGCTGCCGTAAGAGGCGCGCAGGGCGATTATGGTGGAGGGGATTATCTGAACGGATGCGGCGTTTAAAATGAATAAAAGGTTGCGCCCGAAGGTGTTGCCCTCGCCGTCGAAAGTCTTCATGGCTTTTATGCCGAACGGCGTGGCGGCTCCCCCCAGCCCGAGCACGTTGCAGGTCAGGTTCATGGCGGCGTACCGCCCGCCCTCGGCGCTGTTTGTTTTAAAAAACTTGCGGCAGAAGGGGTACATCTTTTTTGCGATCGCGCCGTTAATGCCCGCGTCGTCCGCCACCCTCGAAAGACCCGTCCACACCGCGTAAATGCAGAACAACGTAAGGCAGGTGGTCGCGGCGTCGCGCGCGCCGTCCAAAAGGGCGGGTATAAAGGCGTTGGGGTCGGCAACGCACAATATGAGCGCGGAAGTTATAAAAATCGCCGTAAAAATAACGTTCATCGCTTATTTATATGGTTTGTCCGCCTTAAATATTCTTTTTTCGACACAATTTTCGGCCGTTCGCCTTTTTGTGGTTGCGCAGCAAGCTATACTTCCGTCAGAAATTTTTAAAAAGGTTTCAGACCGCAAGGCGCGCTTTCGGCGCAGCTTTTGCCGGCAAAGTGCATTTTTTTATTTTACCGGGCAAACATTTTGTCGGTGCCCTGTAAATATTTTACAATCAAATTAAAATATGTTATATTTTATGCGTAACAAATTTCAGCTGCGCGGCGGGTCGCCGCGTCGGGGAGAGTGCAAATGGCAGAAAAATTTTATATAACAACGGCAATAACTTACACATCCGGCAAGCCGCACATAGGCAACACCTACGAAATTATTTTAACCGACGCCATCGCGCGCATGAAGAGAATGGAGGGCTGTGACGTTTTCTTCATGACCGGCACCGACGAGCACGGTCAGAAGGTAGAACAGAAGGCCGCCGAAAAGGGCGTTTCCCCCAAACAGTTTGTCGACGGCGTAGCCGCCCAGATCAAGGATATATGGGGGCTTATGAACATTTCTTACGACAAGTTCATCCGCACCACCGACGATTATCACGAGCGCCAGGTTCAGAAAATTTTCAAAAAATTCTACGATCAGGGCGACATATATAAAAGTTCTTACAAGGGCATGTACTGCACCCCGTGCGAAAGTTTCTGGACGGAAAGCCAGCTTGTAAACGGCAAGTGTCCCGACTGCGGCAGGGATGTAAAGCCCGCCGAAGAGGAGGCTTACTTCTTCAAGATGGGCAAGTATGCCGACAGGCTCGTAAAGCACATAGTGACCCACCCCGGCTTTATACAGCCCGTCGCCCGCAAGAACGAGATGATGAACAACTTCCTCCTCGCAGACGAGTTTATCGGCAAGAGCGACGACGAAATTTTAGCCGCCGCCCAAAACGGCACGTTAAAGACCAAGTTGCAGGATCTCTGCGTTTCGCGCACGTCGTTCAAGTGGGGCATTCCCGTCGATTTCGACCCCAAACACGTAGTATATGTCTGGCTGGACGCGCTTACAAACTACATCACGGGCATAGGCTATGATGTCGACAGCCCCGCCGAAAGCTTCAAAAAATACTGGCCCGCCGATATTCACGTAATAGGCAAGGACATAATACGTTTCCACACCATATACTGGCCCATATTCCTCATGGCAATGGGGCAGCCGTTGCCCGAAAAAGTGTTCGGTCACCCCTGGCTGTTGCAGGGCGGCGACAAAATGTCTAAGTCCAAGGGCAACGTAATGTATGCCGACGACCTCGCCTCGGTTTTCGGGGTAGACAGCGTGCGTTACTTCGTCCTGCACGAAATGCCCTTTTTAAACGACGGCATAATAACGTGGGAACTGATGTGCGACAGGCACAATTCCGACCTCGCGAATACGCTCGGCAACCTCGTAAAGCGCACCGTAGCCATGACAAACCAGTATTTCGGCGGCAAGGTGCAACCCTCTTCGCCCATGGAGGGCGTTGATGAGGAGCTCGCACAAATAGCTATGACCTCGCGCGACCGCGTCGCGGCTAAAATGGACGAGTGCAAAGTGGCGGACGCCCTCGACGAGCTGTGGCAGCTCTTCCGCAGGGCGAATAAGTATATCGACGAAACAACGCCGTGGGTGCTCGCCAAAGACGGGGCGCAAAGGGACAGGCTGGCGCGCGTATTATACAACCTTTTGGAGGCGATAACCATAGGCGCAAACCTGTTGAAGCCCTTCATGCCGGACACTTCCGAAAAAATACTCGCGCAGACGGGCGGTGGCGAAAGGGCGTTTGCCGACCTCGATAAATTCGGTTTGCCCCACGCATATGCCGTAACCAACGAGCCCGTCACCCTGTTCGAGCGCTTAAAATTCAGCGACTTGCAACCAAAAATCAAAGAAATTTCCGACAGGCAGAAGGCGGAAGCCGCGCCCTCGCCGGCAGTCGAGGCTAAGGCGCCCATAACCATAGACGACTTTGCAAAAGTTGAAATGCGTGTGGGCACCGTCGTCGCCTGCGAGGCGGTTAAAAAGAGCAAGCTTCTGCACGAAACAGTCAGCATAGGAGGCGGCAAAACGCTGTCCGTGCTCTCGGGCATAGCCAAGCACTACACCGCAGAAGAGATGATCGGCAAAAGGGTCATCGTCGTCACCAACCTCCCCCCCAGGGAGATGAAGGGCATCATGAGCGAGGGCATGATAGTGTGCGCCGAAGCCCCCGACGGCACTCTTTCGATAGTTTCGCCCGAAAAGGACGTCCCCGACGGGAGTGAGCTTTCTTAACGCTCGTTGTGCATAAGGGGATATGCACCAACTCGCCGTTATCTGAGAGGCTCTGCCTCTCTGAGCGCAATTTTAAGGTGCCCTACATTTATATAATTGCGCCCATTCACTCCGCTGAGGCGCAAGTATGCGCAAATCGGGTTGCGCTGCGTGAAGGCG
>DVHK01000035.1 GCA_018712135.1 Candidatus Coproplasma avicola
CGGACTTAAAAAGTCCGCGCCCCGCGCTTATGTCCTGCCGCAAAACCCCGAAAATAGGAATTTGCAGCGGCGCAATATTTTACCTGCCTGATCCCTTGCGGCGCACTTTGAGCTTTGTGACGGCGCGCGCAAGCTGTGCCTGAGCCGAGCGGTATTCGCGGCGGCTGCGCTTTTGCAGCATAATCTCCCTTGCGGCAGCCTCTTCCTGCATGGCGCGGTCGGCGTCGATCTCCTCGGGACGAAGAATGTAGTCGACGAGAATCAAGACGTCGTTGTCCTCCACCTTCATTATCCCGCCCGCCACGGCGACAACTTCGGACTTTTCGCCGGGGACGGTGAAGGAGAGCTCGCCGGGGACGATGGCGGTTATTAAGTTTGCATGGTCGGCAAGAACGCCGTACTGCCCGTCGACAGCGGGGACGACGACGCTTTGACATTCACCCTCATAAAAAAGTCTGTCCGCGCCGACGAGATGCAGAGTAAAATTTTTCATATAATTCCTTAAACGAGCATACGCGCGGCAATATGCCGCTGCGAACGCAATCTTTATGCGTTCTCTTTGGCGAGCTGCTCCGCCTTTGCGCGGACGTCGTCGAGCGTGCCGACGTTGTAGAACGCCGCCTCGGGATATTCGTCCATTTCGCCGTCGAGAATGGCTTTGAAGCCTTTTACCGTTTCGGCTACGGGCACGTACACGCCCTTGACTCCCGTGAATTTTTCTGCCACGTGGAAGGGCTGCGAAAGGAACCTTTGCACCTTTCTTGCGCGGTAGACGGTGAGCTTGTCGGCTTCAGAAAGTTCGTCCATGCCGAGTATGGCGATTATGTCCTGCAATTCGCTGTACTTTTGCAGCGTTTCCTGAACGCGGCGGGCGGTTTCGTAGTGCTCCTTGCCGACGATTTCGGCTTCGAGCACGCGCGAAGTCGACTCCAACGGGTCGACGGCGGGATATATGCCCTGCTCTGCGATTTTACGGCTTAAAACGGTGGTTGCGTCGAGGTGGGCGAAGACTGTTGCGGGGGCGGGGTCGGTGAGGTCGTCCGCAGGCACATATACCGCCTGCACGGAGGTTACCGAACCGTTGCGCGTGGAGGCAATGCGCTCTTGCAATTCGCCCATTTCGTTTGCGAGAGTGGGCTGATAGCCGACCGCCGAGGGCATACGCCCGAGCAGCGTTGAAACTTCCGAGCCCGCCTGCACGAAGCGGAATATGTTGTCTATGAACAAAAGCACGTCCTTGTTGCGGGCGTCGCGGAAGTATTCCGCCATGGTCAGCCCCGTCAACGCCACGCGCATACGCACGCCGGGGGCTTCGTTCATCTGCCCGAACACGAGCGCGGTTTTATCCGAAACGCCGCTCGCCTGCATCTCGCGCCAAAGGTCGTTGCCCTCGCGCGAGCGCTCGCCGACGCCCGTGAATATCGAATAACCGCCGTGTTCCATGGCGACGTTGTGTATGAGTTCCTGAATGAGCACGGTTTTGCCGACGCCCGCACCGCCGAACAGACCTATTTTACCGCCCTTGGCGTAAGGCTCCATGAGGTCGATGACCTTGATGCCCGTTTCCAGCACCTCGGCGACGGGCGACTGCTGCTCGAAGTCGGGCGCGGGACGATATATGCCCCACTTTTCCTCGCTTTGGGGGGCGGGCTTGCCGTCGATGGGGTCGCCCAAAACGTTGAACATTCTGCCGAGGGTGCATTCGCCCACGGGTACTTTTATTACGTCGCCCGTGGCGACGACCTTTGCGCCGCGCGAAAGACCTTCGCACGGGCCGAGCATTATGCAGCGCACCGTGTCGGCGCCGACATGGGAGGCGACCTCCATTACGCATGTCTTGCCGCCGTTTTCGACGGTGAGGGCGTCCCTTATTTTAGGCAGGACGCCGCCATCGAACTGCACGTCGGTTACGGGTCCCGCTATACGAACTATTCTTCCCGTATTCAAAATCAATCTCCTTGCTGACCGCGCGCGCGAGCGCCCGCGGCGATTTCGGTAATTTCCTGCGTTATTGCTGCCTGGCGCAGCCTGTTGTATTCGACCTGCAAGCGCGACATGAGCTCTTCCGCGCTGTCGTTTGCCGCCTTCATGGCGACCATGCGCGCGTGCTGCTCGCTGCAAAAGCTGTCTACGAGCGCGCTGTATATAAAGCCCGAGATGTAGCCGGGCATTATGCTGCGCAGCACGGCCGAGGGCGACGGCGCATATTCAAATGGATTGACAACGGGTTTTTCGCCCGCGGAGGTGGCAAACTGGCTTCTGTGAAAGGGAATAAGCCTTGTCACCTGCGCCTCGTCCACCATGCCTTTCATGTCGGTATATGCGACGTAAATTTTTTTGAAGGTGCCCGCATAGTAGCCTTCGAGCAGTATGTCGCAAATCTCCCTCGCCCTGTGCATAGTGGGGTTCTGGGCGGTGTATAAAAACGATTGCTCGATGGGTATACCGTGCTGGGCGAAATAGTGTCTGCCGTATTCGCCGACGACGTACCACTTTATGTCGTTGCCCGCCTCGACGAGCTCGTATGCCCTTTTGATGACATTGTAGTTATAGGAACCCGCCAGACCCTTGTCGCCCGTAATGAGCAGGCAGGCGTACGTGCCCGTAACCTTTTCGTTTTCGTCGAGGGGGTAGAGAAAACGGTTTTCAGGCAGCTCGCCCGAGCGGAAAATGCGCTTGATCTCGGTGCGCATCGCCTCGAAATAGGGGCGGGTGCGGTCGAGGTCTGCCTTTGCCTTGCGCATTTTTGCCGACGAGATGAGGTACATCGCGTTGGTTATCTTGCGGGTGTCGCCTATCGACTGTATTCTTTTTTTGATTGACTGCAAGTCGGACATAAGAATTATCCCGGATTAATTATTGGCGCCGTTTTGGGCTTTGGTTGCGGCATATGTGGCAACGTAATCCTTTGCCGCATTTATTATCGCCGATTTGAGTTCGGCCGTTACTGCGCCGCCCTTTTTGATTTCTTCGACAATTTCGGGATAAGCGTCGTCGAAATGTTCGAGCATGGCGAGCTTTACCGACGGTATTTCGTCGGGCGAAATTGCCGAGAACGCATGACCCGTCGCGGCGACGAGCAGTATTACCTGCCTGTATTCGGCGAGCGGGCTGTACTGCGGCTGGCGCAGGAGCATCATGAGCCCCCTGCCATAATCGAGCGTGCGCTGGGTATTTTCGTCGAGGTCGGAGGAGAACTGCATGAACACCTCCATCTCCCTGTACTGCGCGAGGTTGAGCCTTATCGTGCCCGCGGCGGTCTTCATCGCCTTAGTCTGCGCGTCGCCGCCCACGCGCGAAACCGATATGCCGACGTTTACCGCGGGGCGCTGACCCGAATAGAAGAGGTCGCCCGAGAGGAATATCTGACCGTCGGTTATCGAAATGATATTTGTGGGGATATATGCAGATATGTCGCCCGCCTGCGTTTCAACGACGGGCAGAGCCGTCATGCTGCCGCCGCCGCGCTCGTCGGAGAGGTGAGCGGCGCGCTCCAAAAGGCGGGAGTGAAGGTAAAATACGTCGCCGGGGTAAGCTTCGCGCCCGGGCGAACGACCCAACAGCAGGCTGAGCGCCCTGTATGCGACGGCGTGTTTTGAGAGGTCGTCGTATACGATGAGCACGTCCCTGCCCGAATTCATGAAATATTCGCCTATGGCGCAGCCCGAATAGGGCGCAATATATTGCAGCGAAGCGGGGTCGCCGGCGGTTGCCGACACTATTATGGTGTAATCCATGGCGCCCCTCTTTTTGAGGTTTTCGGCGAGGCGGGCAACCGAGCTGGCCTTCTGACCGATAGCGACGTAGATGCAGATTACGTTCTGACCCTTCTGGTTTAAAATGGTGTCTATGGCGAGCGCCGTCTTGCCCGTCTGACGGTCGCCGATTATGAGTTCGCGCTGACCGCGACCGATGGGGAACATGCTGTCGATGGACAATATGCCCGTGCGTAAGGGGGTATTTACGGGCTGGCGGTCGATTATGGAGGGCGCGGGAGTTTCGATGGGCATGTATGCCTCGGCAGTTATGGCGCTGCCGCCGTCGAGGGGCGAGCCGAGCGCGTCGACTATTCTGCCTATCAGCCCTTCGCCTGCGGGAACGCCCGCAGTTTTGCCCGTGCGGTATACCGCAGTGCCCGATTCGACCTCCCTGTCCTCGCCGAACAGTATGCAGCCGACGCCTTCGGGCGAGAGCTCCTGAACCATGCCTTTGAGACCGCATTCAAACACGACTATTTCGCCGTATTCGGCGGTGTCGAGCCCGCTGATTTTTGCTATGCCGTCGCCGACGGAAAGCACCTTGCCGACCTCGCGCGAGGTTGCGGGCATGTTCCAGTCGGATATTGTGCGCTTTAAATTGTCGACCGCCTCGCGCAGGAGTGTAGTCGTGCCCTTGCCGCTGTTTTTGACCTGCTCTTTAAAGCGCTCTATGCGGCTCTTTGCCGACCAGTCGTATACGTTGCCGCCGTATTCGAGGCGGAAACCGCCGATTATAGAGGGGTCTTTTATGACCTCTAACTGCGGACGGGTGCCGAAAGTGCGCTCCAAAAAGTCACATATGCCTTTGAGCTGGCTTTCGTCGGGCGGGGTGACGCAGTAGAGCTTTGCCGACGAGCCGTCGCCGCGCGCCTCTTCCGCCGCCTTGAATTTGCCTATCCAGTTGCGCGCCGACCAGTCGTAAATGTTGCCGTCGTATTCGAGGCGGAAGCCGCCGACTACCGACGCGTCCTTGATTATCTCGATTTTGGGGCGGGTGCCGAAGGTGCGCTCCAAAAAGTCGCCCAGTCCTTTGAGCTGGCGCTCGTCGGGCGGGGTTATGCAGTAAAGCTTTGCCGTTTTATTCATTGCCGTCACCCTTCTTGCTTACCTCGCTGAGGAACTGGTCGTAGACGGCGCTGTCGCTCGCGGCGCCCTGCGCCATGATGGCGGACGCTGCGGCTTCGCCGATTATGTCGGCAACTTCGCCGCGGCTGTGCGGTGCGCTGCCCTGCGAATTTTTAAGCCTTTCGGAAAGTTCGCCCTTCTGCTCCTCGGTGAGGGGGGAAACTTCGTCCTTGGCGAGCGAGAGATATTTGTCGTAGAGGGCGCCGTCGGTTTTAGCGTTGCTCTCTGCAACGAGCAGCTTTTCGGCGGAGCTGACAATCATTTGGGCGATTTCGTCGCCCACGCCCGCTATGTAGCGCTGGCGCTCGGTTTCGGCGCGCTTGCGGCCTTCGCCGACTATCCTTTCGGCTTCTTCCTGCGCTTCGGATATCATGCGCGCCTTTTTGGCTTCTGTAACCGAAAGCGCCTTCTTTTCGCGCTCGGCAAGTTCGCCTTCGAGGGCGGAAATTTTAACCTGGCGTTCCTTTTCGAGCGCCTCGGTTTCGGCTACCTTGCGCGCGTGATCTTCCGCCGCCTTTTTGTAGCCCTCCTCGCGCTGAGCCATGAATTTTTTGACGGGTTTGAAGAGAAGAAAAGCAAGCCCCGCCGCGAGAATTATGAAGTTGAAAAGATGCAGCAGAATCTGCTGCCAATCTATATTAAGTGGCATAGATGTTTTTCCTTATCTCAAACGGGGTGCGCCGCGGGGTGATGACGCCCGCAGCCACATCCGGGTAGCCCGGAGCCCCCTGATGTCGTGGACTTTGCTGAACTTAAACTACGAACATTATAAGAATTGCAACGATGAGCGCGTAAATGACGACCGTTTCGATGAATACGAGACCGAGCATCAGAACGCTGCGGATCTTGCCGTCGGCTTCGGGCTGACGGGCGATGCCTTCCATCGCCTTTGCTATCGCCATGCCCATGGCTATCGCGCCGCCGAGCGATGCGAGACCGATTGCCACAGCCGCGCCTACTGCGGTGAGGGAAATGCCTGCCGACGCTGCCTGACCTGCGGCATCTGCGCCGTCTCCGACTTCGGCAGCCAGAGCTATCGCGTTGCCGCCCGCCGCGTATGACAGGATGGCGACGATTGCCGCCGCGAATGCGAGCGCGAGTACTACTACAAGACTTTTCTTTGCGAGTTTCATAAAATCCTCCGTATTGATGGTTCAAAAATTATTTTTTATATTCAGACCGCTGCGGCTTTTTTTGCCTTTGCGGGTTTTTGCTTTTTAGCCTTGGGCTTGGGCGGTTCGGAAACTTCGCCGAAGTACGTAGCCGTGAGCATGGTCAGAACGTATGTCTGTATTATTGCATGGAGCAACGTGAACAGCACGCCGACGATTACGGGCACGCCTACACTCAAAAAGATGGCGTAATAGACGAGCTCGGTGACGAGCAGACCCGAAAGCAGTGCGCCGAACAGACGGAAGCTCATGGATATGGGGAGGGAGAACTCTTTGAGCGCCCTTCCAAGTCCCCTCACGCCGTTGGTGGCTATGCCGCCGCCGAGGATGATAAAGTAGGACAAAAAGCCCATGGCTATCGCCGCGTTTATGTCCGAAAGGGGCGCGGGCATGCTTACCGACTGACCCGAGATGGAGACCATCTGCACGCCGAAAAGCTCGAACAGCGTTCCCACGAATATGTAGCAGCCTGCGGCGAATATGTAGCAGCCGAGGAAGCCGTTGTGCTCGGGGCTGTTGGTCTTTGCCATGTTGTTGAAGAAGCCGACGAGCTGTTCGATGACGAGCTGGAACTTGCCGGGCACCTCTTTAAAGCGGGGAATGGCGAAGATACGCACGCACGCGGCGAAGACGAGCAGGATTATCGTGACTATGAAGCCCGAAAATACCGCGGGATTGACGCTCATGCCGAAGAGATTGAGCCGCTTTTCCTCGTGCATTACGGCGTCGGTCAGCTCTTCGGAAAGGTCGCCCTTCTGAGGCGCGCCGATGAGTATCGCGCCGACGAGCAGCGCCGCCAGCACCGCGACGAGCACGGCGACTATGATGATTTTTTTGTTTGCAGACTTTTTTACCGTCTTCATTGCTACCTCGAAAAAATACGCCCGACAATAAAATTGCCGGGCGACGGTTGACTTTGAAAAAAGCACGCGCTGATATGTTGTTTCGGTACGCACGGGAAAAGTGGCGCGCCGACAACATTTCGCCGCTCCGGACATCTGCGCAAAAATCTTTGCGCTCTCCCCTGCTTATCCTATGCCCATTTTAGCCCCATTTTTTCAAACTGTCAACTTAATGAAGCGCATTTGACAAAAAAATTTAAAACCGTCGTTTTTTTTACATTGCGACGGTCGTTCTGCCATATTAATGAAATTAATAAATTTCCGGTTTTCCGAATTTAGTTTTCTATTGGTCGCGCGGGGCGGGCG
>DVHK01000036.1 GCA_018712135.1 Candidatus Coproplasma avicola
CAATTATTTGCCCTCCGCTCCGCTTTTACACAAAAAAATCGCCCGCGCGCAGTCAACTGCGCGCGGGCATGCCCATATATTCTATACTTTTATATTAATTATATTTTTTTCACTTTATTTTCCGCCGCCGCGCCCTGCGGCAATAGCGGGCATTCACGCAAGGTTACTGGGGATTTTTGCGGGGGCGGCCCCTGCCGCGCTTTACTACGGGAACATCCGGCTGGGGTTTTTTACCCGAACCGGGCTTCCTGCCGCGCTTTTTACCCGTATATGCGGGCTTTACGCCTTCGGCGGGCGCTTCTGCAGCCGCAGCCTCTTTGGGCATTGCAGCCTCTGCCGCAGCCTTAGCCCCGGCGCAGTTTTCTTTTAATGTGTTGAGGCAGTCCCAAAGTTCTCTGGGGATCCTGTCGCCGATCGAGTTGGTGTAATAACCCTCGAGTTCGTCGGCCTCATAGCCCCAGCGTGCCTCGTCGACTTTGAGTATCTCCTTCAGATCGTCGATGCCGAACTTGTGTCCGGGGGCTATTTCATAGTCGAGATCGGATATATCGATATCCTCGGCATTGGGAACGTAGCCTATGGCCGTTTCCTGTGCGCCTACCGAGTCTTCGCAGCGCTTTAATATCCATTCGAGCACACGCATATTGTCGCCGAAGCCCGGCCAGATGAAGTTGCCGTCCTTATCCTGGCGGAACCAGTTTACGTTGAAGATCTTGGGCGGGTTTTTAACTATCTTGCCCATATCCACCCAGTGCTGCCAGTAGTCGCCCATGTGATAGCCTGCAAAGGGCTTCATGGCCATGGGATCGTGCCTTAAAACGCCCGTTGCGCCCGTGGCGGCCGCAGTCGTCTCGGACGACATGGCCGATCCCACGAACACGCCGTGGTTCCAGTCTCTCGACTGATATACAAGCGGGGTAGTGGTCGCCCTTCTGCCGCCGAAGATTATCGCCGAAAGGGGCACGCCCTTGGGGCTTTCAAACTCGGGAGAGATGCAGGGGCAGTTCTGTGCGGGCGCCGTGAACCTGCTGTTGGGGTGCGCCGCGCAGGTAGATTTATCCTTTTTATCGAACTTCTTGGGATCCCAGGGCTTGCCCGTCCAGTCGATGACGTGCTCGGGCAGCTCCTTGGAAAGGCCCTCCCACCACACCGTCATGTCGTCGGTGTTCAGAGCGACGTTTGTAAAGATAGTGCCGCGTTTGGTGGTTGCCAGGGCGTTGGGGTTGGAGTGGTCGTTGGTGCCGGGGGCCACGCCGAAGAAGCCGTTTTCGGGGTTCACGGCCCACAGCCTTCCGTCTTCGCCCACGCGTATCCAGGCGATATCGTCGCCCACGCACTCCACTTTATAGCCCTTGTCGAGGTAGTGTTTGGGGGGGATGAGCATGGCAAGGTTGGTCTTGCCGCATGCCGAGGGAAACGCCGCCGCAACGTACTTCTTTTCGCCGTCGGGGTAGGTCACGCCGAGAATCAGCATGTGCTCTGCCATCCAGCCCTCGTTTTTGCCGAGGTATGAGGCTATGCGCAGCGCGAAGCACTTTTTGCCGAGCAGCACGTTTCCGCCGTATGCAGAATTTACCGAAATTATCGAATTTTCTTCGGGGAAATGCAGGATATACCTGTTCTCCGCCTCTACGTTGCACTTTGCGTGGAAGCCCTTTACAAAGTCGCCGTGGGGGCCTATCGCGTCGAGCACCTTCCTGCCCACGCGGGTCATGATGCTCATATTCAGAACAACATAGATAGAGTCGGTCACTTCAATGCCGTAGCGCGCGAAGGGCGAGCCTACGACGCCCATGGAATAGGGAATGACGTACATCGTCCTGCCGTGCATGGAGCCGCGGGCGATCTCGTTTGCAAGTTCGTGCGCCTGCCTGGGGTCCATCCAGTAGTTGTTGGGACCCGCGTCGTCGCGGTTTTTAGTGCAAATAAAGGTCCTGTCCTCCACCCTTGCAACGTCGTTCACCTTAGTGCGGTGAAGGTAGCAATCGGGCAGAAGGCTGTCGTTCAGCTTGATAAGCTCGCCGGAATATACGGCCTCTTTTCTCAGCTCGTCGATCTGCTTCTGACTGCCGTCTATCCACACGATATAATCGGGCTGGGCAAGATCGGCGCTCTCTTCGACGAAGGAGAGAATTTTTTTATTTCTCGTAAGTGCCATTTTTTACTCCTTTATTTTTTACACAAAAATAAAATTTCTGTTCGGTTTAATTATACTTCAAAAAAAATTTGAAAGCAATTATTTTAAACATAAAATATCTTATCCAAATAAATTAATTGCAATTTTTTAATGATTTTTTTTGCCGTATTTTATCCCGGGCATAATATATTATTTTATTTTCGCACAGTTGCGGCAAAATCGCATTAAAACAGGCAAAATACGCGCGGTCCGGCAATATATTATTTTAAATAAGATTTATATGAGACGTTAAATTGCAATTTAACTTTTTCTGCAGGGTGAAATATGTCCGGTTACACAAAAAATATAGCTGTCATAAAGGGCGTGAGGAGCGGTTTTTCCGCAGACGGCGGCGCGCTTTCGGGGCTCGTCAAAACCGAAAAATACGGCCCTTTTTTCCGCGCCGAAGTATCGTACATAAATTTTGCGCCGCTTTCGGGCGGCAGATATGTGACCGCCGTGAGCGACGGCGAACACACCGTTATCCTGGACGGGCCTGTGTTTGAAGGCGAAAGCCAAATAGACACCTCCTGCGGCTTTGCCGCGCTGGTATGCTTTGTGGGGACGGACGTGCTTCCCATAGCCGCGGCGGTGTGCGGCGACTACGGCTGGGCGGCCGCTGCCTGCGCCGGAGAAATTGAAAGAGCGGAAAAAATAAAAAATACCCCGCCCCAAACAAAATACGAGGACGAGGCGATTGCGGAGGAAAATTACTATGAATACAGCGCCGAACATAGCGCCGATCTTAAAGGGCAGGGCGCTTTACGCCAGGATAAAGAGCAAAAAAACGGGCGCGGCCCTGGCAAAGATGAAGATGCTGGCGGCCTATTCAAAGAGTCTGAAGCGGGAAAAATGCCCGCCCCGGAATGCTTAGACGAAAATTCGCCCGACCGTTCTTCGGGCGAAAGCGCAGCCTCCGGCGGCTTTACGTCATACCCTGAAACCGGGAATGTCCCCAAGGAAAATTCCCGCAAAAAAGGAACGGACGGCGGAAAGGCGAAAAGAGACGCTCCTTCCGGAACAAGCGACGCGGCAAAGCGGCGCTCAAAGACAAAAGACGGGCAGACAGACTTTGACGGCGAACTTTCCCGCACAGATCCGGGACGCGGAGATCTGCAGCCCGACGGCGCAAAGGACGGCGCCGAACCAATACCGCTTGCCGCCGACCTGAAGTTTTACGAGCGGATGAGCGGCGAGATCGAAAAACTGCTCTCCTCCTACCCGCGCGAGGAGACGCTCGAGCGCACGGTGGAAAACTCGCGCTGGGTGAGGGTGAGCTACGGCAAAGATATGCACTACGTTTTCGGAGTTATAAACGAAGGGGCCTCCCCCTCCTACATATGCTACGGCGTGCCGGGCACGGCCACGGAATGTCCCGCGAGCCTTGCGGGAATGGCGGGCTTCATCCCCTCGGGGGGCGGCGGGGGTTATTGGGTGATGTATCAGGACGCCCGCACCGGAGCCTCTATAAAATTAAATACTACCTAAAACTTCATATAAGCATCGTACTGCTTTGGCGCGCTTACGGCTCCGCAGTGCAAAATTACCGATAATTTACGCATATGTGCCCATAATGATTGTATGAGACTTTCTGCCACTATCTGCCTTCTGAACCTCGTGCTGCTCGGCATTTGCGGGGGGATATACGCCTTTTCGGGATTCAACCTTTTATACTTTATATGCTTTGAAAACATGACCGCCGTGCGCATAGTTCTGGGCATATGTTTTGTGTCCGCCCTCTTTTCGCTCTATGCGCTCATTGCCTTCAAACCGTTCCGAGGGCTGAAATAAGGGTTTTTATCGTAAATTAAACCCGCGGCGGGGGGCGCAA
>DVHK01000005.1 GCA_018712135.1 Candidatus Coproplasma avicola
GGGCGCGGCATAGCCGCGCCCGCGGGGGCTTTTTGCCCGAACATCGCATCCGCCGGTCAATGCGGCGGGGTTCGTTTTTACCTTAAATTTTTAATCTGCAATTTCAGCAGTCTGTTCTCGTCGCTCAGCCGCTGCACGAGCGCGGTAAGGCGGTCGTTTTCGCTCTTCAAAGAGGCGGTAAGATTGTCGTAAAGCTCGTTGATTTTGTCCTCTATGCGTTTCTGACCCTCGGGCGACGTGTCCAGTCCGCACTCGTTCATAATCGCCTTTATGCGTTCGGGCTGTTTTGCAAGCACGTTGCGGTACTTGTTCTGATACCTTAGCATAAGCTTGTCATCCCCGCCCGAAAGGTTCAGTACGGCGCGCCGCACCGAAACGCCCTTGCTCTTTTCGGTGAGTATGGCGCGCAGAATTTTGTCGGTCTCCTCGTCGGTGAAGGGCTTTATCTCCTCGGCTTTGAGGTTGCTGCCCGCGAGCAGCTTTTTTACGTCCTCGTCGTCCGAGTGCTTCAAAAGCGCATAGTAATAGTTGCGCACGCTGCCCTTCGCCCTGCCCGTCCTGGCGGCGTATTCCTCGAATATGCGCGTAAGCGTCTTGCCCTTTATTTTGCCTTCGCATACGTATTTGACAAGGCTGCCCGCCTCTTCCGCAGTGTATCCGTTTATTTTGTTCATAAAAACCTCCTTAGGCATTCGGGTTATTGACATAAAAATCTGCTCTTATACATTTTATAATAATATGACCGTATATTTTACAAGCTGCGTGCCCGCCGCTCTTCGCCTCAACGGCGCATATGTCGGGGTTATCGACGGGTTCGCCCGCCGCGTCGAGGTCGCGGCGGGCGATAGGGTGTTTGTCGAAGCCGTGCCGTCGGACGACAGACTGCCCGCAAACTTCATGTTGCGCGGCGTGCCCCCGACCTCCGCCCCCGATAGTGCCGACATGTTCTTAATGGGCGGCGACATGCTCGTCGCCATAAACAGGTACATGCACAAGGATACCTCGCTCTCCGCGCTCTGCCAGGCGCGTTTTTTGGGCAACCTTGTCACGCTGTACAGGCAGGGCGGCGTAAAACTCTGCTGCGAGCGCGCCGACGGCGGGGTTGAGCTAACAGACCTCGACGAAGGTTTTGCCTCCGCCGCCATGAGCGAGGGCGAAGTGGGCGGATACCCCGTGCTGTGCATATATGCAAAGGGCAGGCTGGCGATAGTTTCAACCGAGGGCAGACTCGCCTTCAGCAACGCCGTAAACAGCTATTCGCTGGGCGATATGTTGGGGGTAACGATAAAATTTTTAACCTGCGCGGGGGCGGTGGGAGAGTGCAGCTATTCTTACGACGGCAAAACTTTTTGCCTCGTTTCAAGTCGGACGGTCGAAACCCGCCCCGTGCCCGAAAGCGTCAGGCACTTTGCCTTTTTTGAAAGCGTTTTAACGCGCGCCGACCCCTCGAAGTACCTTTCAAAGGAGCTCAAAGGTCGGGCGGGAGAGCTGGGCGGCTACCTCGGCGACTTTGTCGACGTAATAGTCCCGCCGCAGAAGTTTTATGAGGTCACGGGCGAAAAGCGCGCGGCGGGGCTGGTGTACGGGCAGGGGCATGGCGTACACGATGTCAGATTTTTTGCGACCGACATGGCGGGCGGGCTCGTCGAAAATATCAGAGAGGTTGAATATTGAAACGCGGGGGCGCACATTGTGCGCCCCCGCACCCCTTTATTCAAACTTTTTTGCCGTTCGCGCGAAAAAAGTTTACAATTGACTTGACAGGTGTAAAGTTTTACTGTAAACTTATACCACACCAAAGAAAAACAAAAGAGTTTTCATTATGGCATTACTCACGCGGGAGCGCCCGCAAAGAAGGTTAAAAACACAATTAATGATAAAACTTGAAAAAAAGTACGACGTAATCATCGTCGGCACGGGCGTAGCGGGCTTGAACTGCGCCCTCAACGTCTCGCCCGAAAAGAGCGTGCTCGTCATCTGCAAGGACACGCCCGACAAGTCGGACAGCTACCTCGCGCAGGGCGGAATCTGCCGCCTTCCCGAAGAGGGCGATTATCAAAGTTATTTTGACGACACCATGCGCGCGGGGCATTACGAAAATAACCCCGTCACGGTCGACGCCATGATACGCGGCTCGCAGGAGGTCATCGACGACCTCATCGGCTACGGCGTCGATTTCGCGCGCAATCCCGACGGCTCGCTCGCCTACACAAAGGAGGGCGGTCACTCCCGCCCCCGCATATGCTTTCACGAGGACACCACGGGCAGGGAAATAACCACCCGCCTCATGGCGCAGGCGCGCGCGCGGCACAACATTTTAATAGTGCCATACGTCACTTTGCTCGATATAATAACCGACGGCGAGGTTTGCTACGGCATCGTCGCCAAGGACGGCAAAAACGGCAGACTCTACCGCCTTTACGCCGACTACACCGTGCTCGCATCGGGCGGCATCGGCGGCATTTTTGAAAATTCCACAAACTTCCGCGTGCTTACGGGCGACGCGCTGGCGATATGTTTAAACCACAGCATAGCCGTCGACCACATCAACTACATTCAGATTCACCCCACGACGCTCTACTCCAAAAAGAAGGGCAGAAGGTTTTTGATCTCCGAGTCTGTGCGCGGCGAGGGCGCCGTGCTGCTCGACAAAAATTTCCAAAGGTTCACCGACGAGTTGAAGCCGCGCGACATAGTTACCGCCGCCATACGCGAGCAGATGGCTAAGGACGGCACCGACCACGTGTGGCTGGATATGCGCCCCATTCCGAGGGAGGAGGTAATAAGTCACTTCCCCGGCATAGTCCAGCACTGCCTCAACGAGGGGTACGACGTCTTTCGCGAGTGCATACCCGTGGTGCCCTCGCAGCACTACTTCATGGGCGGCATACGCAGCGACACAAAGGGCGCAACCACCATGCCCCGCCTGTACGCCGTGGGCGAAACGTGCTGCAACGGCGTTCACGGCAAAAACAGGCTGGCTTCCAACTCTCTTTTGGAAAGTCTGCTCTTCGCCAAGCGCGCCGCGCAGGACATCAACGCGCACTATTCGCCCATAGATATCCCCTCGGCAAAGGCGGCGGAGGGCGCGCTCGACCTTTCAAAATATTCTAATCCGTCAAAACTTTTAAAGCAATACAAATGTATAATCCGCGATGCGATCGACGCCGAAAACGCAAAGACGGCCGCGGCAAAGGAGGCACAGGCATGAACGACCCCGTAACAAGTTCGGTAAACTGCGACAAACTCATAAAAATGGCTCTCGCCGAGGACATCACCGGCGAGGATGCGTCCACAAACGCCGTAATCCGCGGATATGTGCGGGGCAATGTGCAGCTGATATGCAAGCAGAAGGGCATAATCTGCGGGCTCAACGTCTTTGCACGCACCTTTTTGCTTCTCGACGACAAAACGCAGATAACCTTTAACGTAAAGGACGGCGATATGGTGGAGCCCGGTCAGCTTCTGGGCGAAATAAGCGGCGACATACGCGTTCTGCTCTCGGGCGAGCGCACGGCTTTAAACTTTTTGCAGAGAATGAGCGGCATAGCAACCTACACCCGCAGGGTGGCAAATCTTTTGAAGGGCTCCAAGACCCGCCTTCTCGACACCCGCAAAACGACGCCCAACATGCGCATTTTTGAAAAATACGCCGTAAGGGTGGGCGGGGGGTACAACCACCGCTATAACCTTTCGGACGGCATACTCTTGAAGGACAACCACATCGGCGCGGCGGGCAGCATAACAAAGGCAGTGCAGATGGCGCGCGAATATGCGCCGTTCGTCCGCAAAATAGAGGTAGAGGTTGAAAATCTCGACATGTGCCGCGAGGCGTTGGAGGCGGGCGCCGACATAATTATGCTCGACAACATGACCCCCGCGCAGATGAAGGAGGCGGTGGCCTTAATCGGCGGCAGGGCGCTCACCGAGTGCAGCGGCAACGTCACCGCAGAAAACATAAAAAATATCATAGATACGGGCGTGGATTACGTATCTTCTGGCGCGCTCACCCATTCGGCGCCCATTCTCGATTTGTCGCTCAAAAATCTCCGCCCCGCGGAGGATTAAATGAAAGTTTCCGAACGCCGCAAAGAAATTTTAAGTCTGCTCGGCAACTCGTCTGCGCCCATCCCGGCGGGGCTTCTGTCCGAAAAGTTCGCCGTCTCCCGCCAGGTCATTGTGCAGGACATAGCGCTCCTGCGCGCCAACGGTTACGATATAATCGCCACTTCGCGCGGATATTACATTGGCGGCGCCATACGCGCCCAGCGCATATTCAAGTGCCGCCACACCCTCGACGAGCTCGTGGAGGAGGCGGAACTCATTATAGATAACGGCGGCAGGATAGACGACGTGTTCGTCAATCACCGCGTCTACGGCAGAATATCCGCCCGTCTCGACCTCATAACGCGAATGCACGCCGAGGAGCTGCACCGCTCTCTTGTTTCGGGCGCTTCAAAGCCGCTCATGAGCGTGACCGACGGCTATCACTATCACACCGTCTCCGCCGACAGCGAGCAGTCGCTCGACCGCATAGAGGGCGCCCTGCGCGCGCGCGGATTTTTAATTGAAATTTAATATACTTTTTTATGATTGCCCCCGCAATATGCACCGATTATAATGTCTGTGCGTATGCGGGGGATTTTTTTGCGCACAATGATATTACGCGGTTTGGCCGCATATCCGAAAGAGCGCGCCGAGGCGCGCAGGGGTAAACATATGAAGTGCAAAAAAATACTAAAAACTCTCTTATGCGCCGTGGTGGCGCTCGTCATACCATTCAGCGGCTGCGCGGCGAGCTGTAACGGCTGCCGCGACGACGAAATGCAGACGCCCGCCCCCGGTGGGGATCCGGGCGGTGAAGCGCCCGAAAACCCCGGCGATAACCCGGGCGGTGCAATTCCCGAAGAGCCGGACGACAATCCCGGCGGCGATAACGGTGGGGAAGATAACGGCGACGAGCCGCCGCCCGACAACGGAGGCAATCCCGACGGCGAGCCTGCTCCTCCCGACAATGGGGGAGACATAACCCCGCCCGAAGAGGATCTCGCGCCGTGGAGTTACGGCGTCTACAATCCCTCTAAGGTGGGGTATTCGGCGGAATATATTTCAAGTTATTTCCGCACGCCGCCCGCCATTTCTGACGGCGGGTTAGAGCGCTACCCCGCCTACGGCACGGTGCTGCCCGACGCGTCCGAAGGGGAAAAAGAGGCTATTATTGCCGAAAACTTAACGCTGATTGCGGGGACTTCGACTTATGACTCAATGGATGCCGAGGGCAATCTCTACCTCAACGGCGCCCCGACGGGGCAAAAGCTTTACAAACATACAGCTTCGGCGGGCATGTACGAAGGCGACGTCTCCGACGACGAGCCCGCAGTCGTCAAGCGCATATCTTACGTTCCGCGCGGAACTTACGGCAACCTTTTAACGGGACTGTACGCCCCCGCGGGCGAAGTGGTCACAATTGAAATGAGCGCCGAAGACGCCCGCGCAACGGGCGGGCTGATCGTATATATCGGTCAGGCTCTTACAAACGGTGCGCAGAATAACATATGGGCTGCGCGCGATTTTGTGCGTATGCCGAATATATGCAATAAAATGGAGACCGAAGGCGAATGCTCTTACGTCGGTTCTTTCCTCGGGGGGCCTGTATATCTGGCGCCCAGAAAAAATTGCCGCAGTTTTAGCGTTACAATTTCGGGCGCGGTCAGTTACCCGCACTATATCCACGGCTATACCTCGCGCAAAGAGTACGAAGAACTGCAAAAATCCACCGCGCCCTATTTCGATTTGGAGGTGTGGGACGATGCCGTGCGCCATTCCGGGCCCGCGTTCCGCGCGTCGAAGTTTGGCTATGACGAACTCGTCGAAGCGGCGGAGCTGTGGGACAAAATCGCCTGCGTATCAAACCGCGTTCCCGCAGGGTCGGGCGGCGATACTGGCATTAATTTTTTATATGACCCCTTTATCGCGGCGGGCAGCATGGTCGCGTTTGTCGGTCGTCACACGGTAAACTGCCCTCTCGCCTGCCTTACTGCCGCCCTCGATGCCCGTTCGGCGACAGAAAATGCCTCCGACGAGTTCTGGGGATGTATTCACGAGTTTAACCACCATTATCAGCGTTTCGGCTTTTATCCCGGCGACGAGGTGACAAATAATGCCGTCAGCATCGCCGAATATACGCTGTTTACGCGCATTTCGTCCAACCGTTCGGAAAACGGGCAGGGCAATTATGCCGTGTCGTGGAACCGCTACACCGACCCCGCCTGGTCGCTCTCCCGCACGATAGCAACCGACGAAGCAAATTCCGCGCTCGACAGCTATACAAACCTCATCCATTCCTTCGGGCAGGATGCATTTATAAAAGCCGCGCAAAACGGCGGCGGCAGCGGGGGTGCGGACGTGTGGTACAAAGCCGTCAGCGACGCCACGGGCTATGACATGACTTATTATTTCACGCAGCTTTTGCATCAACAGGTGGACGAACAGTTGACGGCGCAATATGCCGCGGCAAACCTCCCCGTTTACGTCCCCGTCGCCACCGTTTACCAGACGGGCGCGGGCTATCTTTCGGGCGGCGAAAGGGTGTATGTGCGCACCGCCCAGCCTTATATAATCCGCCCCGACAAGCCTTTCACCCTCAACTTGCGCGACAGTCTTATAGTTCCGCAAGGGTTTTCTTTTAAGGTAAAATCTCTCACTTCTCCCGCCTCGGGCACGCTCGAAGAGCAGGGGGAGGGGGTGTACGTCTACACGCCCTCCGGCGTCGGTCGCTCGGGCGAAATGGTGCTTACCCTCGGCATATCCCGCGACGACGGCGCGTTCGCCGTCGAAGATGTGCAGCTTGTCATCGAGCTCGAAGCGAGCTATTCCAATGCGCCGCTCACCCGCACGACGTATGTTTACGACAGCGACAGTATGTTTTCTTCGGCAGAAGATGCGTACAACGCGGCTTACGCGGGCTATTCGTCGGTCTCTTCGGGCGATAACGTCAATCGCATCCAGAACGGCAACTGCGAAATCTGGGAGCCCGAACACGCCCCTTACGCCGTAATGGAGCTTTCGGGCAAGGTCATAGCGCCTTCGGACGGCAAGTATCGCCTCGCCCTGCGCGGCAGGTATCACGCCGCCATGTACCTTTCCGTCGACGGGCAAAATTATACGCTCGCCGGCAGCCTGCGCGACGCTCCCCGCACAGATACGTATTTTTTGGACGACCCGTCCACGTATACCGATTTGTCCCTCGTAAAAGGTCAGCCCGTCTACTTCAAGCTCGTTCTGCTCGTCACCCGTTCAGACGCATATATAGGGCTGGGAATGGGAAAATTCAACGGCGAAAGCGTCCGGATCTCGCATGTCTACAACGGTCGGCACACCCTTTGCGAGGAGAGGCAGCCGTTTAAAAGCGCTTATTTTTATTCAAGGCAATACGTTTACGACGCGGCGCAGAATGTCTCTCGCAATCAGTCGCCCGTCTGGGCGCAGTACAGTCCGTGGAGCGATGAATATGCTTTGGATAACCTGTTCGACGGGGACGATACCAACTTTATTCATTCCGACCGCACCCGCATAAGCGCAGACAACCCCTTCGGGCTGACGGTCGACCTCGGCGGGGTATATAGCGTAAACAGAATAAGGATTTACGGCGAGCCTTCGCGGCAGTACCAACCTAAAAACTTTGTGCTTTACGGCGGCATATCTCCCGACCAACTGCATGAAATCGCTGCGGTTGAAAATGCCGGGCGCGTCGGCAACGATGTCATCATTGATTTTGACGATATGCAGATGCGCTATTACAAGATCATCGTCACCGATACTCACTCGGGTTTGGGATATATAGCATTCAGGCGCATCGCCGCGGAGCATGTCAACGCCGCTCTCGAAGGCGCAACGCTCATCACGCCCGACGTGGCGGAGTATTCGGGGGATTGGCGCTTTGAACCCGGGCTGTATTCGTTCGGGCATATATATTCCGCAGATAACGGGCGCGTGCAGTTCAAATTTACGGGGTCGCGCTTGAGTATTCTTTCATTCGACGGCGCCGATTGTCAGGGCTTTGATGTGTATATCGACGGCGAATTTTCAGGTTCCGCCGAATTCGGCGGGAATAACGTCAACAAATTGACGTATGTCTCGGCACAGCTTTCCGAAGGCGGACATTCCGTCGAACTGCGCGGAAAAAATTTCAATGTTGAAGGCTTTGTTTTAAAATGAACCTGGTTAAAGGCAGGCCGCCGCGCGGTATCCGCGCGGTGGCCTGCCTGCACCTTACAATTTCCGCAACTGCCATCCGGGTCCGTTAAAGTTGCAGACTTGTCCAAAAGGCGCATAAATAAAAAATAAAAAAAGGTAAAAATCCCCGCAAAAATGCTTGTATTTTTTTAAAATGTACATTATAATATATCTCGCAACTGCGAGGGCAGTATAGTTTAATATTGGGGTGTCGCCAAGCGGTAAGGCAACGGACTCTGACT
>DVHK01000037.1 GCA_018712135.1 Candidatus Coproplasma avicola
CGAAAAATAAAGCCCCCACTTTAGTGGGGGATCTTTACTTTAATGTCGCGCGCTATGGACAAAGCGGATTTTTTGTGGTATAATGCGGATATGAACGACATAGCATTTGCGGGAACGCCCGCCGAGGCGGGCGAACATAAACACAGGGGGTGGGAGATACTCTGCCCCTCGTCTCGCGGCGAAATGGCTGCGGGCGGCGCGGTTATTGAATATAAGCGGGGCGATGTTATAATCGTCCCCAGGCAGATGTTGCACTCCAACGACGGTATGCAGCTGTCGTGCGTAATCGAAAACGCCATGATAGCCCCTTCGGGCGTGCGTGTAATATCGGGAGCGCCCTCCGCCGACCTTGCGTGGGCGTGCCGCCGCGCGGAGTGGTACGCTTCGTCGGATATTTCCAAAAAACAGGTCGTCCTCGACGGGTTGGGCGCGTTTATCCGCTCGCTCGTCGCGGCATACTGCGGGGGCAACGACTTTTCTCCCGCAGTAAAAAAAGTGCTCGCCGAAATCGAAAAGGGGCTTTCCGATCCGCTCTTTTCGCTCGAAAATTCAATAAAATCGCTGCCCCTCAACTACGATTACGTGCGCAAGCTCTTCAAAAAGGAGGTGGGGCAAACGCCTCTCGAATATTTAACGGCAAAGCGCATGTCGCTCGCCCGCGAAATCATCCTCTCTGGCATAACAAACCGCTATTCAAACTACACAATTTCGCAGATAGCCGAAATGTGCGGCTTTGCAGAGCCATTGTATTTTTCGCGCGTGTTCAAAAAGTATTACGGCGTATCCCCCACGGAATATGCCGCAAGCAACAAGTGATATATGAAAAATTTTGCGCGCCGCAGACTGTATAGTCTGCGGCGCGCAAGCCTCAAATAAATTTCCGCCGCGGCAAACGCCGCGGCGGAATTATAGCTTTTTTCAGTAATCAGTCCTGCCGAGCAGGTAGTCAGTCGTCGTGTTCAACGCGTTGGCAAGTTTTATAAGCATATCAAAATTACATTCACGCTGACCGAGTTCCCAATACGAAATATTCCTTTCAAAAGTCCGGCACGCTTCGGCAAGTTGTTTGCGCGACATCCCGCTGTCCAGTCTCAGTTCGCGCAATCTTTCGGCAAACCTGTTCATATCAGTTCTCCCTGCCGAGCAGATAATCTACCGTGCAGCCGAAATATTTTGCCAGAGCAATAAGGCTGTCGACCGTGGGAATGGCTTTGCCGCTGAGCCACCTGTACGTGAGCGAACGCGAAATGTTCAGGTCTTTCTGCAATCTGTACTCCGTCTTGCCCGACATTTTCAGGCAGCTGCGCAATTGCTCGCTGAAATGCCTCGTTTTTCCGTCAGATTTGCTTTCAGGGTAATCTGTAAGCCCCAGAAGATAATCGGTGGAGCAGTTAAAGCATTCAGCCATTTTAATCAGCAGCGCGGTAGAGGGTTCGTGCGCCCCGTTGAGCAAATTAGATATTGTAACTCTGCTGCACCCGAGCGTTTTTGCCATGTCCGTTCCGCTCATGTGAGCGTCTTCCATATACTCTTTCAGTTCCGACATTTTTCCTCAAAATAAATGTTTATTCTACAAAATATTATCCTCTCTTTGTTTTGTATTTTGTTTGACTGTAAATTAAAGTGAGTATATAATGTCAATGCGCGATTTGTCGCGAAAGCTTACAAGTGTGAATTGTCGCGACTATCGCGACTATATATTATGTGGGTTAAAAAGGTCGCGGAAGAGAGTCGAACAATGCGTTTCTTCAAAAATTTGCAGTTATAAATCAAAGATATTTTTTCAACTTTTCTTCAAAGTTTTCTTCAAGGGTAATAAGTTCTTTAAGCAGAGTCTTTACCTCTTCGCCCATGACGTGCTCGCCCTCGGTCATGGTGGTCTTTAACGAGGTTATGCCCGTCACGGTGCCGCGTATCATCATCTGCGCTATGTTCGAGCGAGAGTTGTCCGTCGCGGCGTTCATCTTGATTGCCGACCACATCATCGCCTTTTTTACGGGCGAAGGCTCTTTGACCTCGGCGCCCATGCGCTTTGCTAAAAGCGCCGCTTCGGCGCATATCCTTTCGTATTCCTCGTGTTCGGAAAGTATTTCTTTTCTTATCGCCTCGTCGTCTATCTCTGGCAGTATGTCCGAAATAGAAGTCAGCGCAATCTGCGCGTTGCGGTAAATTTCGGCTACTATTTCGCCGTCGGTTTTAATGTTTTCCATATAAGTCTCCTGTTTTTCAAGTAACCTTATTATTAATATTTTGTCCCCTAAATATGCGCGCCCGCGCAAAAACGCTTGACTTTTAAGGGTGTTATATGTTAAATTATTTGTCGAGCCGTTCGGGACGGGCTTTTCAAGTGCGAAAATTTTTAATCGCCGCCTAAGCCATTGGCAATTCTGAACCCGACGAGACTGGTCAGAGGAGGACATTTTTTCATGTACGCTATTTTTGAAAACGGAAACAAGCAGTACCGCGTTTCCGTCGGCGACGTCGTAAAGGTTGAAAAACTCGACGCGCAGGTTGGCGCCACCGTAACCTTCCCCGTAATCATGTGCGCAGACGAAGGTAACATCAAGGTCGGCAGCGAAGTCGCAGGCGCAAAGGTCAGCGGCGAAGTGGTAAGCCAGGGAAAGGACAAGAAGATTATCGTGTTCAAGTACAAGGCTAAGAAGAACGAAAGAAAGAAGCAGGGTCACAGGCAGCCCTTCACAACCGTGAAGATCACCGCAATCGGCGAAGCTCAGCCCGTTGCCGAAAAGAAGCCCCGCGCAAAGAAAGCAGCCGCAAAGGCGGAAGAACCCGCTGAAAATCAGGCAGCTGAATAATTAAGGAGGATACCGGAATGTTGTTTATAAAGTTATTCGCTCACAAAAAGGGCGGCGGTTCAACCGACAACGGCAGAGACAGTAACGCAAAACGCCTCGGCGTAAAGCGCGCAGACGGTCAGTTCGTGCTTGCGGGAAATATCCTCGTAAGACAGCGCGGTTCCAAGTTCAAGGCAGGCAACAACGTTGCAATGGGCAAGGACGACACGCTTTTCGCCCTCTCCGACGGCGTTGTAAGATTTGAAAGAGTGGGCAAGGACGGCAAGCAGGTTTCCGTCTACCCCAAGGCAGAATAAAAACAAAAGGGTGCGCAAAAGCGCACCCTTGTTTTTTAATGGGTAATATGCGGCTGAAAATGCATTTAAGGAGGCGGCTATGCGCATAAATGTTTTAACCGAAAAAACGCGCGCGGCGTTTTGCGCGCTGTTCAAAGAATACTATGACGAGTTGGACTGCGGCGAGGACACCGACCATCTGCTCGACGAATACGTGCTCGCCGATTTCGACGCGCAGCTTCTTAAAATCGCCGTGGCGGAGGTGGATGAGGTCTGCGGCTTTGTCATTTACCAGACGGACTCGATAGAAAACGAATGGTGTCTGCGCGAAGGTATGGGCACGGTGCGCGAGCTGTACGTCCGCCCCCGTTTTCGCGGCAAGGGCTGCGGCGGGGCGCTCCTCGCTTATGCCGAAGATCGGTTCAAAGACGGCGGTGTAAAGCGCGTTTACGTTCTCCCCGCCGATGGTACGCAGGGCTTTTTTATCTCGGCGGGCTATGCCGAATCGGACGAGTACTGTGAGGACACCGACTGCAATTTCTTTTATAAAGAGCTATGAATATCATCTTTATAGGCGGCGCGATGGGGGTGGGCAAGAGCACTGTCAGCCGTATTCTTTTGCAGTCCTTGCCCGACTGCGTGTGGCTGGACGGCGACTGGTGCCGCAACGACCACCCCTTTAAGGTCAACGACGTCACAAAGTCGGTTATACTCGACAACATATGCCACTGCCTCAACAATTTTCTGGCGTGCGGGCAATACCGCAATATAATTTTCAGCTGGGTCATGCACGAACAGGGCATAATCGACGGTATTATGTCCCGCCTCGATTTAAGGGGCGCGCGGGTGATAAATCTTTCGCTCGTATGCACGGCGGAAGTCCTCGCCGAGCGCATCGGGCGCGATATATCCCGCGGCGAACGCCTGCCCGACGTCATTCCGCGCGCGCTCGCGCGGCTGGGCTGCTATGATTTGCTCGACACGATTAAGGTAGACGCGTCGGGCAGCCCCGAAGAGGTGGCGGACAGTATAAAAATGCTGTTATAAGGCTGCGGTAAAAATAAGCAAAGTAAAAAAGGCGGCGGGGAGAGCATACATGCTCTCCCCGCCGCCTTTAAAACCTGGCGCTGTCATTTTGCGCCGCGGCGTATAATTTACCGCCTTGCAGCAGGATTTTACGGTATCGCGCCGTCAATACAGCAGAATGGCGCCCTGCGGTATGGGAAAGGATGCGGAAGCGTCCGCGCGCAGGGTAAAGTAATCGTCGTGGTAGGTGCGATGTCCCACGATATATACGCGCGCGAGAGGATATTTCTGCTGAGTTTCGCTTATCAGCGTGCGCCAGCCCAAAAGCTTTTCGGCGACGCTTGCGTTCATGTCTATGCACACTATGTTTTTGCCCTTGGAAAGGGCGTCCAAAAGGTGTGCGCGTATTTTAAGAACGTTGAACTCGGGCACAAACGCCGCGCCCGTTCCGCCGCAGTAGCGGCAGGGACGTATAAACTGCGTGGTGACGGAAGGTCCCGTGCGCTTGCGCGTAAATTCCACAAGCCCGAATTTTGACATTGGCAGAACGTTGCATTTTGTCTTGTCGCCGTCGAGCGCCCTTTTAAGCTCCTCAACGAGGGATGCGCGGTGCTTTTCGTCGTCCATGTCTATAAAATCAACGACGACGATGCCGCCGATATTGCGCAGGCGAACCTGCCGCGCAATCTCCCTTGCGGCTAAAATATTTGTGTAATAAACGGTGTGTTCAAGACTGTCGTCGCCCGTAAACTTACCCGTGTTCACGTCTATTACGGTCAGCGCCTCGGTCTTTTCAATTATCAGGTACGCGCCGTTTTCAAGCTCCACTCGCGGCGTAACCAGTTCGAGTATCTGATTTGTCAGCCCCAGGTCAAAAAATATATCCGTGCCGTTGTCGTGTAGCTCTACCGAGCGCACCTTCGTGCCGGTTATTTTGATGATGTCGCTCATGTTGTCGTACACAGATTTGTTGCCGACGAATATTTTTTCGACGTCGGTCAGAAGCGTGTCGCGCATTACTCTCATGAACAGGGGATAATCGGTATAAAGAATTTCGCCCACGGGCGATTTTTTGAATTTTTCCAATATCGCGCGGTACATGCGGCGGTAATAATCGAGCTCCGCCCCCGCCTGTTTGCGGTTTGCATACGGCGCGGCGGTGCGCACTATCATGCCCTCGTCGCCGCGGCACATTTTTCCCGCGTTAAATAAAAGGTTTTTGCGCAGTTCGGGGTCGCGTATCTTGCGCGAAACGCCTATAAAGGGCGTCGTCGGCATAAAAATAAGGTATTTTCCCACAAACGAGAGCGCGGTGGTAACTTTTGCGCCCTTTTTGCCGACGGGCGCCTTGACCACCTGAACAAGAATTTCGTCGCCCACCTTTAAATTGAGCTCTTTGGGTATGTCCACCTCGCCGCCGTCGTATTTATTCTTGTCGGGGAACAGGTCCTCGACCGAAAGATAGCAGTTGCGCTCTAAACCGCAGTTGACGAACGCCGCCTGCATACCGTTTAAAACGTCGGTCACTTTGCCCTTATATATGTTGCCGATAATGTTGACCCTGCTCTGCGATTCATAGTTGAATTCGGTCAGTTTGCCGTCCTCCACGGCGGCGTAAGATTCCATTCCGCAAAAGCTGTCGAAATAAAGCGTCTTTTTGCCCATATATAGTAATAAAAATCCTTAAAATTTTGATGCGAACTGAAAATTTATAAAAACTTGCCCTGTTAAACGAATTCGCCGCCGCTCATCTCCGAGGCGGTCTTTGTAATGTTTTTCGCGCGCCCGCCGTAAACCGAGCATAAATAGTCGCAGAAAAGGTCTGGGCGCAGGTTGTTTTCGCCGCAGCCGAGGGTGAATACAAGCCCGTCGTCCTGACGTTCAACGGCATATATTCTGGGGCGAATGTCAACTTTTCGCCCGCGCATGTCGGTAATTTCAATGCTTTCGCGCGCGAGAAGGGCGGCGATGTCGAAGGGAGGTATGCCTTCGGCGGAGTAGGTGCATTTTACTATGCAGTTGGCATAGTTCTGGTTGTCCTTTACGTGCGCCCATTTAAGGCACTTTATGCCCGCGGGCGAGTGCGCGTTGAAAACGCCCGCAAAATCGCCGTCGAAGGGTGTGTCTATCGTGGCGTATTCGGCGACCGATTTTATTCCCGTGCCGAGGGGGTTGTTGAGGAATATTCTGGGGTGTTTGTGAAAGCCCCCGCTGTAATTTACGGGTATTCCCGCGCGGCGCAGGGTGCGGTATATGTGCCTTAAAAGGTCGAGGTGCGAAATATATTCGGCGCCGTACGTCTTGGTGAATTTAAAGGCTATCATCTGTCCCCCTTTGCAGCGGGGCAAACGCCTTGCAGCCCGCAGCCCGCGCAGCCCTTCTTGCAACTGCCCGTAACTGTCGCCTCATAGGCGCGCCTGCGTTCGCGCAAAAAGAAATTTTTGTTTATTCCCATGTCTATAAAATCCCACGGCAGAATTTCTTCCTCGCCGCGTTCGCGGGTATATATGTCGGGGTCAATGCCGCAATCTGCAAACGCCTGCGTCCACGCCTCCTTGTTCAGCTGTTTTGTCCAGCCGTCAAAGCGGCAGCCCAGCGCATATGCGCGCTCTATCGCGTAGCCCAGCCGCCTGTCGCCGCGCGCCAGCACGCCTTCGAGGCGGGAGGTAAAGTAATCGCTCCAACTCAGCGTCACGCCCTTTATGTAAAGGCTGTCGCGCAGCAGCTTCTGTTTGGCTTCAACCTGACTTTCGCCGCACTGCGCCTCCCACTGGAAGGGGGTGAAGGGCTTGGGGATAAATGTTGAAACCGACACCGAAACGCGCAGCGCCTTCGCCCGCTTTTTGCGCCCGTAGGCGCTCTTTATAAGGTCGACTATGCGCCTTATCGCGCGCAGGTCGTCGTCCGTTTCGGTGGGCAGACCGAGCATGAAATACAGCTTGACCGCGGAATATCCTATGTCGAACGCGCTTTCGGCGGCGTTTAAAATTTCGTCCTCGGTTATGTCCTTGTTTATAACGTCGCGCAGCCGCTGGCTGCCCGCCTCGGGCGCGAACGTCAGCGATATTTTGCGCGCGTCCTGCGCGAAGTCCGAATCGAAGGAATCAACCCTCAGCGAGGGCAGGGCGAGCGTAACGCCCTCGGGCAGGCTGTCTTTAAGGCTGCGTATGAGCTCGCGCAGACGGGGGTAGTCGCCCGTCGACAGCGAGTTGAGGCTTACTTCATCGTAGCCCGTCGAAGCTATCAGCGAGCACGCCTGTTCCGTCAGCGTCCGCACGCTTCTTTGCCGCACCGGGCGGTAAATAAATCCCGCCTGGCAGAACCGGCAGCCGCGGTAACACCCGCGCATGACCTCTATTATCGAGCGGTCGAAAACGCTCTCGCAGTTGGGCACGGGCTGTGCGGCGGGGAATACCGCGCCGTCAAGGTCGCCGATAATCGCCCTGCGCGGCGTGAAGTCGCCTTCAAAGCCGCATATGTGCCCATCTTTGTCGTACTTGACGTCCATCAGCGCGGGCACGTAAACGCCCTCGATAGCCGCCGCGCGGCGGAAAAACTCGTCCGTCGCTCCGCCGCATTCAAGGTACAGCGCGGCTACGTCGGCGTCGGCGCTCTCGCCGTCGCCTATGAACACGAGGTCTACAAAGTCGGCGAGCGGCTCGGGATTTACGGCGCACGGCCCGCCTATGGCGATAAGCGGGTATTTGCCGCCCGCGCGGTCGGCGCGCCTCAACGGTATGCCCGCAAGGTCGAGCGTGTATAGTATGTTGGTGTAGCACAGCTCGAACTGCACCGAAAAGCCTATCATATCGAATTCTTTCAGCGGCTTTTTGAGCGCAAGGGAGTAGAGGGGTATGTCCGCGCGCTTTATCGCGTCGCCGAAGTCGGTCTGGGGCGCAAAGCAGTAATCCGCGGCATATCCCCGCCTCAAAAAGCTTTCGGCTACTATTTTTATGCCTAAATTGCTCATTCCCACTTCGTACAGGTCGGGGAACGCCATGCAAAAGTAAAAGGGCGCGTTTTCAGGGCTTTTTATCTGCCCGTATTCGCCGCCCGTGTAGCGCGCGGGCTTTTCAACGCGCGACAGTATGTCTTTCAGGTCGTCAATGTTTATAGTCATATACCTAATTATATCATCGATTTGGCGGTTAATCAATACCCGCATGAATAAATTTTATAAATTTTTGCGCAAAATAAAACGGCGCGAGCATATTTTTGCTCCGCCGTTTTGCGTGCTTAGGTCATTCTTTTCCGTCTATAATGTTTATAGTCCGGTTCATTATGGCTGCCGCCGTATCGATCGAGTTGTTGTATCTGTTCAGTTTTCTGCGGTAACCCGTCCACCCTAAAATTGTATACGGAATGAATATGAGCGGAAAGGCTACGCATACGCCTATTTCCCAGGGTTCAGCCGCCGTTCCGTTTATTATGGCGAGAATTACGGATATTACTATAATTATCGTGCCGATTGCGGCTATTACCGTTCTTTTGGTCGGCTTTTTCGGCTCAGATACGGCAGTGTATTCGTAAAATCTCTTTTCAAGCGCGGTAATTTCGTCGTAGTCCGGCATCAGCGTGTCCCTGCCGAACCTCATGGCTATATAATTTGTGACGTCGGTGTGCGTTTTAACGTCGACTTTTCCGTCCTTTCCGGTAAAGCCCTGCATGAATGCGCCGTACGATTTGACGTTTGCGCCGGTTACTTTGGTGCTTTCGTTGTAAACCTCTTGCGACTCGATCAGCTGCCACCCGAACGCGGCGTTTATTCTGAGCGTCGAATCTTCGTATGCGGGGTCTATCCGCTCGGTTTTATATTCCGTCATTCTATTACAACCCCCGTGATTTTTTCGGCAAGAGCCCTTATGCGGCGCGTAACGGCCACCGTTATTACGGGAATGACGATTATGCCGAATATCAGAAGCAGCAGCCACCAAAGCCCGCCGCCCTGCTTGCGCCCGCCCGATTGGGCATATCGCATGGTGTTGATGCAAAGCATTCCCCAGCCGGCAAAAATTCCCCAAAGCACCATGAATATGCCGCAGATAATTCCGCCGACTTCGGGTATTGCGCCGCAAAATCCGCCCGTCAGGATAAGGCATGCGCAGATAATTGTGTAAATGTTGCGCCGTTTTTTTAATGTGGCGATTGCCTCTTGCGTGTCGTTGTTCATATTTTCTCCTTTGATTGGTTTTGTGATTATATTATATTCTCAATAATTGAGAATGTCAAGAAAAATTCTCAAAAATTGATAGACTTTTTATTGTCAGGAAACCGACTATGAAATTTAACGAGAACTTAAAGGCGCTGCGGTTGTCGTGCGGGGTGGGGCAAAAGCAGTTGGCGCAGCAACTGAATATATCGCTTAAAACAATATCCCATTGGGAAACGGGTTACAGCGAGCCGTCGGTGGGGCAGCTCATTCAGCTTGCCGATTATTTCGATGTGACGCTTGACGAGCTTGTGGGCAGAAAGGTGTGAAGCAAAACGACTGCTAAAAAGCTGTCCTGTGCGGCGCGCCTTGTAAAAAGGGCGTGAAAAGTGCGTTTACGTATTGACAAATGCCCGCCGCTTTGCTAAAATATTAAGAGTAGAAATTTTAAATATTCAGGAGTATTAAATGATGAAATACGATTTTAAAGGCATTACTTGCGAACAGCTTTCGTTCAAGCTCAACAGGGTCAAGCTCGAACCCAACCAGAGGCTGGACATCAAGCCCCAGTTTTCGCGCCAGGTAAGAAAGGCTAACGAAAACAACAAGCTCATGTTCATAAACCTCAAAGTTGCCGTGCTCAGCACGGAGGCCGAACCCAAGCCCTTCGACATCGAAGTGTCCATCGTCGGCATCTATGAACTTGCCGAAACGCCCAACGCCCAGCAGGAGAGGGATTTCGTTATCGAGGCTACGGGCATGCTCTATCCCTACCTTCGCGCAATGGTCACCAACCTTACCGCCCAGGCATACATTCAGCCTCTGAACCTCCCCGTAATCAACGGCCCCATTTTCCCCGAGGACAGAGATACGTATGCGTTCAGCGTGTCGGACAACTGATAGCTCACGAAAGTCTTGTCTGGCGACGACTGCGACTTTCCGTGATTCTGAGCGCCACGCGCTCTTGCCGCGACTTTTTTAGCCCACATATAGTATAGTCGCGGCAATTCACTGTGCTGAGGCTGCTGACCGCAGCAAAT
>DVHK01000038.1 GCA_018712135.1 Candidatus Coproplasma avicola
TGTCCGCTCTGCGGACAGCCGCCCCTTGCCCCAATTCAACGCGTAAAATTATAAGGAGATATATCATGAGAAAGAATTTCGGTGCAAAAACCTATCTCTACCCCCAGCCCGTGCTCATCATTTCAACCTACGGCGAGGACGGCTCGCCCGACGCCATGAACGCCGCCTGGGGCGGAATATGCGACTACAACAAAGTCATGCTCTGCCTTTCCGAAGGGCACAAAACCTATAAAAATATCCTCGCCCGCAAGGCGTTCGTCATCAATATAGCCGACGCCGCAAACGTCGTTGCGTGCGACTATGTGGGCATGGTTTCGGGCAACAACGTGCCCGACAAAATGGTAAAAACGGGCTGGAAGCTTGCGAAATCTTCCTTCGTCGACGCGCCCGTCGTCGAAGACCTTAAACTCGCCCTCGAATGCCGCCTCGACAAAATAGACGAGGACGGGCTGGTGATCGGCGAAATCGTCAACGTCTCCGCCGACGAAAGCGTAATAAAGGACGGCAAAATAGACCCCTCGCTCCTGCAGCCCATAACTTTCGACGCGGTCAACAACAAATATCTCGTCCTCGGCGAAGTGGTCGGCAACGCCTTTGCAGACGGCAAAAAACTTTCGTGAGGACGCGTCATGCTGACAGAAAACGCACAGCAATATCTTGGAAAAATTGCGGGCGGCGAGGGCTGTCCGCTGGCGCAGACCGACCCCGAATTTTACCAAATCATCTGCAATTTTGCCTTCGATGAGGTTATAAACGAGCACCCTCTGCCCGACAGAACGCGCCACCTCGCAATACTCGCGGCGCTCATAGGCTGCCAGGGCGGTGAAGCGTTCGCCTTCGAGGTGTCCGCCGCGCTCAGGTGCGGCGTGACCGCCGTCGAGATAAGAGAGGTAGTCTATCAGTCGGTGGCGTACCTCGGCGTCGGCAGGGCGCTGCCCTTCATAAACATTGCAAACAAGCAGTTCGCCGCCGCGGGCATATCTCTGCCCTTGCAGGAGTGCGGCACGGTAGAATACAACAACAGGGTATCCGACGGCGAAAATACGCAGGTGCGCATCTTCGGCGACGGTATGCGCGGCTTTTCACAGCGCGGCGGTCAGACACAGCACATCAACCGCTGGCTTTCGGGCAACTGCTTCGGCGATTATTACACCCGCAAAGGACTTTCCGACGGCGACCGCGAAATGATAACTTTCTGTTTTCTCGCCGCGCAGGGCGGCTGCGAACCTCATCTCACCTCGCACGCCGCGGCAAACATGCGCATAGGCAACGACAAGCGCTTTCTTATAAGCGTGGTTTCGCAATGCCTGCCCTATATCGGCTATCCCCGCTCTTTAAACGCGCTGGCGTGCGTCGAAAAAGCGGCAAATGGCTGAAAACATAATATATCGGCAGCCGCACGCAGGGGCGGCTGATAAGCAAAAAAGGAGCATACCATGAAGGAATTATCCCAGTTTCCCATAGGCGCAAGCAAAGATGCTTACGCGCAGTATTTCATCGGCAAAAGCTATCTTCACGTGCTCTCGGATAAGCAGGTGTTCATAGCAAACGTAACGTTTGAGCCCGCCTGCCGCAACAACTGGCACATTCACAAGGCGGAAGAGAGCGGCGGTCAGATTCTCATAGTCACCGCAGGCGAAGGCTGGTATCAGGAGTGGGGCAAGCCTGCACAGTCCTTAAAGCCGGGCGACGTTGTCAACATTCCCGCGGGAGTCAAGCATTGGCACGGCGCCAAAAAGGACAGCTGGTTTCAGCACCTCGCCGTAGAAGTGCCCGCAAAGGGCGGCAAGAGCGTATGGTGCGAACCCGTCGCCGACGAAGAGTACAACAAGCTTTGATATTGTCAGATAAAAAACAATAACATATAAGGCTGAAAGGCTGAAAAATGCGCGCGGCGAACTGCATTTGCAGTCCGCCGCGTCCACTTTATTGTGTAAATTTCAAAACAAGGGGCGCGGCTGCCGAAGCAGTCGCGCCCCGTTAAAATATAAAAGTTTTAAAATTTTCCGGTTTATCCTGTCAGGTTTTCGCCGCACAGGTTGTGTTAAAGATAAATGGCTGCCGAAAGGCGTTTAATTTAAACCGTTATGTCATTTCGACTAAGCCGCCGCGATTTTCAGTCGCGGCGGCGCATGGAGAAATCTATCAGTAAAGCAATAATAAGGAATAGATTTCTCCACTTCGGCGCTTCGCGCTTCTCGTGCGGCGTAAGGACAACGCCGCCCTCGGGCACCGCAAACGCGGACGTAGGCGTTTGCTCACCTCGTGCAGCAAAACAGTGGGTGTCCACTGTTTTGAAAACTCTGCACTCGCCGGTCGAAATGACAAACGTGGGGGTGTCGCGCTCGGTAAAAATTACGGGGATATGGGGGACCCTGCGCTCGGTCGAAATGACGGATAATAAGCAAGCGCGCTTTTTAGAACGCTTTTAATGGTAAAGGGGGTATTGAAATGTGCCCCGCGCGGTGGTATAATAGTTTCAGGGAGGTCAATGTATGAAAAGGCTGTGTTTGTTCGCACTCATGTTCGTCTGTGCGTGCGCGTTTGCCATCGCTGGCTGCGGCGTCGGGTATAACGCCGTCATCTATGACGACGCTGTCGGTATGATAAACGATAATTTCAAAGCTTCGCACGCCACGGCGGGTTCGTATGCCGGGGGCGACGACCCCGACAGCCTACCCGAAAGCTATATATTCATCGTCGCAAGCGAGGGGGATTATAGCGGCATATTCGCCGAAGATGCCGACCTCGCCGTAGATTTCGGCGAACAGATGCTCGTCGTCTATACGTTCACGGCGGAGTATGTTCACCCCATCGGGCTGACGGGCGCCGTACTCGACGGCGAGGATTTGCGCCTGGAAGGCACCATCGAACTGGTAATGAATACGGGCAGCGTGTGTCAGCCCTATCAGCGGTGGGTAGTCGTCAGGCTCGATAAACTTTCGGTGAGTTCGGTCAGTTTTCACATAAATTACAAAACCGTGCTTTTTTAACTCATTTGGGTTAATAATTATTCCCTTAGGGGTTTACAGACGGGCATATAACTTGCCCCGCCGCGCAGCTCAATGCGCGGCGGGGCAACAACCATGTGCGGCTTTTAACGTCCGCCATATAATAAAACATATAACAAAACAGCGCCCGCTTGCGGGCGCTGTATTTCGTGCAGTTTAAAGTTTAGTTGAGTGTAAGCGAGGTCAGGTTGTAGACGAGCGTGCCGAGGCTGAAAGGAAGCTGTTCTTCCACCCTCGCGAGCGCCGCGCGCCCCGCGTTGAGGTCGGTATTGGTGACTGTTAAATAGTAATACGTCGTCGAGGGCCCCGTCATGGCCGAAACTAAGCTGACTACCGCGGGGGTAAACGCATATTCGCGCACGCCCTCGTCGTTTGCGCCCGTCAAAATGTACCCCGCGTCTACAGCGCTGTCGAGCGCTGAAATTATCGAAGAGTAGCTCTCGTTGTCGCGCGCTATTGCCGAAGATGCGCCCCACGCCGCCTGATACCTTGCGCCAGCGCCGTTTGTGGGTACAAACACGTCAAAGGCAGGCGTTCCGCTCTGCGTCATGCTGCGCAGCGCAATGCCCAGCGAACTGGCGTCGAACAGCGAATATTCGCTGCCCGTGCCCGTCGTCACGTCGGCGTTGTCGATGCTGTCGTCGCCGCGCGCCTCTGCGTGCACAATCGCCGTTCCGCCGTCGCGGCTGTAATAGGTTTCGTAAACCCTGTCCATCTCAACGTAAGCCGAATCGAGGTTGGCGGGATTTATCGAGCCGGGCGAAGCCGTCTTTATGTCCTGCATGGAATATACGGGCAGAAGGTTGTTCGCCGCCGAGCGGAAATAGCTTATTGTATGCACCGCGGTGGTAAAGGGTGCGCGGTTGCCGTCCATAACGTAAGCGCCTTCAAGCTGCAGCGTCGTTTCGTAAACGTAAACGCAGTCGGTCTGGTTTTCTATGCGCAGCGCCTCGGGTATGCCCTGCGAATTCCAGTCGTAGGTCGTGGCGTAAAGCACGGTCGTGTACGTTCCGCCTTCGGCGTATTCCACCGAATAGTTGGTGTTGGCGCCGGCGTTGTGCGTAACCGAATATATCGCCGTTTCCCTCTTGGTCATGAGGGTGGATGATTCCGAAAGTTCGTCCGCGCTGCCGCCCCTTATCTGCCAGTTGGGCGATGTCGTCGTTTTATAATTTGTCGCCGCATTGCAGCCGCTGCATCCTGCAAGCAGGGTTATGCTCGCCGCGCACGCCGCAATGGCGATAAACTTAATGGCATTTTTCATATTCGCTATTATAACATACAAATATTAAAAAGTAAAAACTTTTGCGCCCCAAAATCTTTAAAAATTGCGTGCAATATGCTATAATGAATGGCATGATAAAGTCTTTTATCGCGCCCGCCCTCGGCGCGGCGCTCAAAAAACTTAAAGAAATCGTCGCCTCTAACGAGGAGCGCGGCGCGCGCACCGTCATATTCTGCGAGGACAGGCTTACCCTCGCCGCCGAACGCACGGTGTGCGCCGCCGTGGGCGGAACTTTTTTAACGTCGGTTTACACCTTCGCCCGCTTTCTCACCGCCGAAAGGGGCAAGTGCGCCAATCTTTTAACCAGCCAGGGTTCGGCTATGGTCGTGCGCAGGCTCATAGAGCAAAGCCGCGCCTCGCTCACCCTGTTCAAAAGGCTGTCGTCGGCAAACGCCGCACAGGATATCTACGACACTATCGCTCTCTTATATTCCTCGCGCATCTCGCCCGACGACCTCGCGGCGGTAAGAGCGGACAACCCCGTGCTCGACGGCAAGTTGCGCGACCTCGAACTTTTATACCGCGCCTACGTCGCCTACCTCGAAGAGAGCGGCTCCGTCGACAGAAACAGGTATCTCTCCATGCTGCCCGATGTAATAGTTTCATCGTCCGCCGTGCGCGGCGCCGACGTCATATTCCTCGGTTTTCAGGCGTTCACCTGCTCGGTTGCGGAGTGCGCCTCCGCCTGCATGGAGGCGGCAAAGAACGTAACGGGCATTTTCATAGGCGGCAGGGAGGAGGTGTACGTCAACGAAGCCTCCGCCTCGTTCGCGGGCGCGGCGAAAGCCTTCGGCGGACTAAATTCCCGCGCTCTGCCCTCAGACCTCTCCCCCGAAGCCGAGCGCATGCGCGCCCATATATTCGATCCCGACTGCCTCAACGGCTCCGACCGCATGCCCACCTCCGCCGTCACCCTCTTCGAGGGGCGGGACGAGGAGGAAGAGCTCGAATATATCGCCGCGGGCATAGTCAGGCACGTGTTTGAAGGGGGCGTGCGCTACCGCGAAATTTCCGTAATGCTGCCCGACATGGACTTTTACGCCCCCAAGCTCGCGCGCGTGTTCGGCGAATACAACATTCCCTACTATCTCGACAAGCGCTACCGCCTGTCCGAACACCCCGTGTGCGCCTTTTTGGAGGGCTTTTTGAACTGCGCCGCCGACGGCTGCACGCAGGGCAGCGTACTTTCGGTGGTGTCGTCGCCCATGTTTTACGTATCCTGCGTAAAGGAGGACGGCAGACCCTTCACCGAAGCCGAAAGGCGGAGGGATAAAGACCTTTTTGCCAACTACATGCTCCGCCTCGCGGGCTACCGCGGCGGCGTAAAGCGCGCGCCCAAGGAAGAGGTATTAAAGGCGCTCAACCTCGACATATCCGCCGTCCAACGCGTGCGCGAACCCTTTTTAAAGGCGCTTTCGCGCATCCCCTCCAAGGGCTCGGGTTCGTCTTTTTGCAACGCCCTGCGCGGCATACTCTCCGACTTTTCGTCCAAGGACGTGCTCGACGCCATGTACAGCCGCTACGCCGCCGACTATCCCTCGCTCGCCGAGTTTTCGGGGCGCGCGTTCGAAAGCGTAAACGCCGTCATAGACGAAGCCGAAAAGCTGACCGCGGGCATGGAAATGCCCGTGCGCGAGTTTACAAAAATACTCAAAAGCGGCTTCACCGCCGCCGAACTGTCGCTCATTCCTCCCAAGCAGGACGCCGTTTTCGTGGGCGACCTGTTAAAGTGCGCCAACACGGGCAGCGAGGTCGTTTTTGTCGCGGGGCTTACGGGCGACGTGCCCGCCTCGGGCGACGATACCGCCGTCCTCACCGACAGGGACATAACCTCGCTCAATGCTTTAAACATAAAAATTTCCCCCAAAATAGAGCAGGTCAACCGCCGCACGCGCGAAACTGCGGGGCTCAATCTGTGCGCGTTCAGGCGCGCCCTGCATTTAAGCTACCCCGCCCGCAAGGGCGGCGAAGAAGGGGGCGTCAGCCGCATAGTCGACTACGCCCGCGCTCTCTTCTGCTCGCCGTCGGGCGGCGCCCTCGCCCCCCTCACGGGCAGGCAATTCAGGCGGACTGCGGGCAATTTAAAATATATCTGTTCGTCCCCCGCGCCCGCCCTGCGCGCGCTCGCCTCGGCGGATTCCCCAGCCGTTCGCTCGGCAATATATGCCGTCCTGCGCGACCACGGGTACGAAGAGAGCGCGCAATCGGCGCTCGCCCTGTCGCCCGCGCGCGGCAACATCTCCTGCGGGGCAAAGCTGTACGGCACAAGCTTTTCGCCCACCGTGCTCGAAACTTACTTCTCCTGCCCCTACAAGTGTTTCATGATGCGCGGTCTGCGCCTTGCCGAGAGGGAGGAGGGCGTTATGCGCCCGCTCGACTGCGGCAACTTCATACACTCCGTCCTGCAAAACGTCTTTTCGCCCGCCGTCAACGCCATTGAGGACGGCGCGCAGCTCGAAAACAGGGCGAGGGAGGAGGCTCAAAAACTGCTCGCCACCCCCGCATATTCGGCGCTGTCCGCCGACAAGCGCGGCGAATATGCCGCGGCCAGGCTCATCGACGAGTGCGTATCCGTCTGCCTCGGCGCATTTGAACAGCTCAAAAATTCGTCTTTCTCTGTCGGCGAGGTCGAAAAAATCTGCCGCGTTCCCTTAGACGGAGGTCTGGGGCTGTACGGCAGGATAGACCGCGTCGATTACAGCGGCGACATGGTCAGGGTAATCGACTACAAGACGGGCGCGATAGACAGCTCCGCCCCGCTCTACTACATGGGTCTCAAATTGCAGCTGCCCATATATCTTAGTGCTTCCGCCTCGGGCAGGCGCGCCGTGGGGGCTTATTACTTCCCCGCCAGCGTCGTCTACGAAGGCAAGCGCGACGGCGTTTTCCGCCTTTCGGGCTATATGGACTGCAGCGAGGATGTCGTGCGCAGCACCGAAAATAGCTTGCAGGACAAGCAGAAGAGCAGCTACGTCGAAGCCTATTTAAACGGCAGCGCTGTCGACAGCGCCATGTCGCGCGAGGACTTTGCCGACTTTCTGCTCTACTCCAACCTCGTCGCGCGCAGGGGCGCGGCGGAGATGACTGCGGGCAACGTCGACCCGTCCCCCGCGGCGGATGCCTGCGCATATTGCAAACTTTCGGGCAGCTGCGGATTTGCCGTCGGTACCGACGGCGACGAACGTCAAAAATTTTCGGTCACATGCAAGGGCATTGCGGCAATAGTCAGAAAGGAGAGGGGTGAAGAATGAGCGAAAAATATACTCCCGAACAGCTCGCCGCCATAGACGCGCGCGGCAAAATAATAGTTTCCGCCTCGGCTGGGTCGGGCAAGACCTTCGTCATGATACAAAAGCTGTGCGACCTGTTGCAGCGCGGCGGCGATTTGGACGGCGTTCTCGCCGTAACATTCACCAAAAAGGCGGCGGCGCAGATAAAGGAAAAACTGCGCAAAACGCTCATATCCCGCCTGCAATCGGCTGAGGGGGAGGAGCGCGCCAACATAAAAGCCCAGCTCGCCAAAATTCCCTCGGCGGACATTTCTACCATTCATTCCTTCTGCGCGCGGCTGATCCGCACCTACTTTTACGCGCTCGATACAGACCGCTCGTTTGAAATCGTCGTCGACGAAGCTAAACTCGCCGACATGAAGGAGCGCGCCATGGACAATCTGTTCGACAGGCTGTATGCCGCGGGCGACGGCGACTTTACCTATGTTTTGGACTGCCTGCGCCGCAAGCGCAGCGACGAAAGCGTCCGCCGCCTGATAATGCGCGCGCACGAGGCGGCGCGCAACGTCGTCGATTACAGGCAAAAACTGGGCGCATACCACCAAATATACTGCGAAGAAGGCTTTAATAAGGTGTGCGTCGACATGAACGGCTTCATCCGCGAAAAGAGCCTTTCGCTCCTCTCTGCGTTCGAAAACTTTTTCGCAACGCTCGAAATACCACAAAGTCTGTCCAAAATCAACGTCATAGCCGACGAAATGCGCGCCTCTCTTCGCGCCGCGGCAGAGGGTGACCTCTTCGACCCGCTCCCGCCCCTGTCGTCCACCCGCCGCCCCTCGGGCAAGACCGAGGAGGAAAAGGCCGTAGGCGAAAGTTTCGGCGAATACCGCACCCGCCTCAAAAAGAAGTACGACGCCCTCAAAAAGGATTTGGGCAGCAGGGAGGAGGAGTACGCCGCGTTTATGAGCGGCGGCAGGCTCGCCTCGGCTTTTTCCTCCCTCGTGTTGGCGTTCGACGATGAATATACCGCGGTCAAGCGCGAAGAAAACAAGCTCGACTGCCCCGACCTCGAACACCTCACCTTAAAACTTCTGTCCGACGCCGACATAAAACGGCAGATAAACGCCCGCTATAAAAACGTGTTCGTCGACGAATATCAGGACGTCAACCCCGTCCAGGAGCGCATACTCACCCTCGTCGGCGAAGAGGAGGTGTTCACCGTCGGCGACGTAAAGCAGGCTATCTACGGGTTCAGGGGCTCGAAGTCGGTCTTTTTCTCGCGCAAATATGCCGACATGCAGCTTACGTCGGGCGCGATGCGCCTTTCGGTCAACTTCCGCTCGTCGGACGGCGTTCTGCAATTTGTCAATAAACTCTTCGGCGACATCATGACGCCTTCGTCGTGCGGAATAGACTACGCGGGCGACGGCGTAATGCACCGCGGCGGCAAATACCCCGCAGGATATGGCGAAGCCAAGCTCGTTGTGTTCGGCAAGGAGCAAAAAACCCCGCCCCCCGCCGAGGGAATATATTCCGTCGCCGCCCACAGGGGCGCGCGCAGCGGTCACACCCGCGAGGGGCTGGCCGTCCTCGAAATCGTCCGCCGCGAACTGTCCCGTAAGCACTATTCTATCGAGGAGGGCGCAATGGTCGACACCCAGCCGGGCGACATCTGCATTCTCACCCGCAAAAACGCGGGCGACAGCACCCTCGGCATAGTGCGCGCCCTGACCGACGCCGGCTACGGCGTGGAGGGCGCGGGCGACGGCGACCTGTTCAAGCGTCCCGAAATCAACCAGCTAATGGACATTCTGTCCCTAATAGACAATTGCCAGCAGGATATCCCGCTGGCAACGGCAATGCTCTCGCCCATAGGCGGCTTTACGCGCGACGAGCTCGCGCGCATAAGAATTTCGCAGGGCTCCGCGCGCGGATTATCCTTCCGCGACTGCGTCGGGCAGTATTCCAAAGCGCGCGACGCGCTCGCCGCAAAGATAGGCGAATTTTTCGTCAGGCTCAACGGCTACCGCAGGCTGGCCGACGTCCTCGGCGCGGCGGCGCTCATCGATAAAATCCTCGCCGACACGGGGCTGGGCGCGCGCTACTCCTCGGGTGGGGGCAACAAGCTCGCCTGTATACGCCGCTTTCAACAGGAGGCATACTCGCCCTCGGGAGAATTGCACTTAAACGCCTTTCTCTCGCGCATAAAGGCGGGCGGATACTCCATAAAGGCTCCCGTGCCCTCCTCGTCCGACAGCATAAAGGTCGTCACCATGCATTCGTCGAAGGGGCTGGAATATCCCGTGGTAATCGTCGCCGACATCGCCCGCAAATTCGGCGGCAACGACGCCGAAGAGACGCCGTTCGACGACGAATACGGCTACTGCCCCCGCGCGTTCGACACGCAGAATAAGCTCGTCCGCACCACCGTTCTGCGCGAGCTGTGTGCACGCCGCGCCCGCAGGGAGGAGATAAAAAACGAACTCAACCTGTTCTATGTCGCCTGCACGCGCGCCATGTGCAACCTCTACGTGCTGTGCGGCGACGTGCCCGCCTACGACCCCGCCGCGTGGTACGAAGCCGACTGCTACGCCAAAATGTTCGACGTAACCGCCTATGCGCCAGAATATATGCAGGAGCTTAGCGACTTTGAGGACGCCTTCCCCGCCCCCGCCATAGTAGCGGGCGGGGAAGGCGCAGTCGACGCGGGCAGCCTGTTCGGCGCGGCATATTCCCGCCCGGGCAGCGTAAATCTCGCCGTAAAGACCTCCGCTTCGCAGCTCATGCGCGATGAAGAGGCTTACTACGCCGAACTGTCGCTCTTCGGTGACGAATACGCCGAAAATACCGACGACGATCCCTCGCTCCCCTCGGGCACGGAGGCGGGCACCGCCTACCACCGCTTTTTGGAGTTGTGCGATTTCGGCATAAAGGACGGGGAGGGGATAGAGGGCGAGTTGCGCGCGTTCGTCTCCGACGGGCGGCTGTCGCCCGAACAGTTCGACCTTTTAAAGGTCGAAAGGCTGGTTAAAATACTCAACATGCCCGCCTTTTCGTCGCTCGGCGGCGCGCAGCTCTGGCGCGAGCGCGAATTTTTGTGCTCGCTGCCCGCCGACATCGTGTTCGACGGCGCGCCGGCGGAGGAGAGCGTGCTCGTCCAGGGTGCGATAGACCTCCTCGCCGTCACGGCGGAGGGGGTGTTCATAATCGACTACAAGCTCGTCCGCCTGTCGCCCGAGGCGTTGAAGGCAAAATATTCCCGCCAGCTTAACCTCTACAAGAGCGCCGTCGCGCGCATAATGAAGGTGGACGAGCGCACTATTCAGGCGCGCATAATCGACCTGCGCCACTTAAAGGAAATAACCGTTTAGCGCCCAAACGGCGGACCGCCGGCGTGCATTTCGTGCCAATCGTGCAAAACGCCCTTAATCCGACAATATATCCGCCCGTTTGCATCTGCGGGCGGATATAATTTCATTACTATGGATGGCGTAACGCAATTTTTCGGCAACATTTTTTCACACATCTCCGCCCTGCCCTTCGGGCAGCTCATCGTCATAGCCCTGGGCGTTTACGGCGGGTTAATGGCGGTATATGCCGCGCTGTGCGCGCTCTCTCCCCGCCTGCGTTCGGTCTCCAAAAAGCCCGTCCTGCACTTTATAACGGTCTTTTCGGTCGTCTTTCTGGGGCTGCTTTTAATTGAAATGAGCATGAATGAGGCGCTCTTCTTCGCCGCGCTGTTCTGGCTTGCGGGCTACCTTTATTACGGCGCGCTGTGCGCCCTCGCCCGCCCTCGCGCCCGTACCGCGCCCCGCCCGTCGAACTATGTTTCGTCGCTGCCGCCGCGCGCCGCCCCGCGCGAAGTCCCGCGCGAGGTTCCGCCCGCCGCAAACAGCGGCGTGCGGCTCGATCACGCCCTGTCAATAGCCGACAAGCTGCTTTTAAAGCCGCTCTCGCGCGCCGACAGGCAGGAGCTTGAAAAAATCAAGACCACGCTGACCGTCATTCAGGTCAAGGGCAACCCTACTGCGCAGGAGGGCGAAATTATCAACGGGCAGTTCAACGCCCTCGTCAAGCTCATGGCAAAATACGGCTACTGACGGGCGCATGTGACCGCGCGCATTGCACTGTGGAGGTTGTGCGAGGGATTATTTTCCGCCCACGACCGCCTGCAAAAACATATCCTTGGCGGCTATGGCGGCGGGCGCGTTGTTTTTGTCGGTTACAATGGCGATATCCCCCAGGCAAACGCGCTCAAAGGGGTAGCTTTTGCCGCCTATTATGCAGCTTTTAATCCTGTAAGAGGACAGCACATAGTCCTCCAAAAATCCCAAAAAATTACCCCGCCCGTCGTAGCCCGCAATGTTGAGGCGCAGGGCGGGCTTTTTGGCGCATTTTTTGCCTTCGGCGCGGTATATTATGGCGTCTGCCGTGCGCATGACGTCGTCGGGCTGAATAAAAAATTCGCGCTCGTTTTCGTCGGCGCACTTTATGGCGCACACCCTTTCGCCCTCGCGGAGCACCGCCGTCACGTAACCCTGCCTTTTGCCGTCCACGCGCTCTGCGGGCAGAGCGTATAATTTTGAAACTGTCATTGTTGTTTTCTCCTTTTGCTCTATCCTACTTATATTCTGCCCCTTAAATGCCCGCAAAGGCGCACTAATTTTGTAATATTTTGTCGTTAAGGCGGCGCACCGTTTTTGTTGACGGCGCGCCGCCCCGTGTGTTATAATTTTTTTGGCTGTTATGGAAAGATATATCGCATTCGACATAGGCGACAAGCGCATAGGCGTCGCCGTCTCCGACCCGTTCAACACTTACGCTCTGCCCTCGCAGACATATTTCCGCAAGGGATTTGAAAAAGACGTCGAGGCCCTCGCGCATCTCGCCGAGGAAAAGGGCGCGACTACCATAATCTGCGGTCTGCCCGTCAATTTCGACGGCTCCGAGGCGTTGCAGACGGGCAAGACGAGGCGTTTTATACAGGCTCTTTGCGAGCGCACCGCCATTCCCGTCGTGTGCGAGGACGAGCGGTTCACCACCATGATGGCGCACGAAGTGCTCATCTCCGAGGGTATGCGCAGGGAAAAGCGCAAAAATTATGTCGACGCGCTCGCCGCCGCGAATATTCTGGACGGCTATCTGAATAAAATTAACAAGTCAAAAAATTAAGGAGTAAAAATTTATGAAAGACGACGAAATGCTCGAAGAGCAGGAAGATGAGCTCATTGAACTCATCGACGAGGACGGAAACGTCATCAACTTCAAGCTTCTTGACGTAACCGAGTACAAGGGTCAGAAGTATACCCTTCTGCTCGCCGCAGAACCCAACGACGATATCGCCGAGGACGAGGTCGTCATCTTCCGCTATAACGAGGAGGCCGAAACGCTCGACCCCATCGAGGACGAAGCCCTCTTGCAGGAAGTTTTCGATTTCTATCAGAACGAAGAGGACGAGGAAGAGTAACGCACATAAAAACAACCTGCCCGCACGCCGCTTGCGGCGCGCGGCAATAAATTTTATGAGCAAAGCACGCAAAGCGCGCGGGGCGACAGTCGCC
>DVHK01000039.1 GCA_018712135.1 Candidatus Coproplasma avicola
AAATGCCTGCGCCGCTCCCTTTGTTTCACTATATTTCCTTAAAAACCTTTTATTCGCCGCGCCTGAATTTTGCGGCGATGTTTTTTATAACCGAATTTTTTTCCTTTGCGGCAAGGGTCACGCTTCTGTCCTCGCCCATAAAGAAGAGCGCCACCGTCCCGGGACCGACGTGCGAACCCGTGCATATGTCGTAAACTTCAATGATTATATCGCTCGCACCCTTAGCTCTTATCAGGTCTGCAAGGTAGTTTGCGTCGTCCTCACAGTCGGCGTGGCAGATAGATATAGTCTGCGCCGAGGGGTTGACGACCTCTTCGCCGAACATCTCCGCCAGCCTCGCCAAAGCTTTCTTTCTGCCGCGCACCGTTTCGGCAACTTCGATGGTGCCGTGCGCGCCAGCGACGAGTACGGGTTTTATGTTTAAAAGGGTGCCGGCAATCGCTTTTGTCGCCGAAACTCTGCCGCCCTTTTTAAGATATTTAAGGTCGCTGACGGTGAAAACCGAATGCATGTTTAGTTTGTTGGCTTCAAGCCAGCTGCATACCTCGTCAAAAGTTTTGTTCTCGTTCCTCATGCGCGCAGCGGCGAGGGTGAAAAGTCCTTCGCCCATCGAAGCGTTGTAGGCGTCGAATACGTGCACTTTAAGCTCGGGATAATTTTCCATAGCTCTTTCGGCTGCGGCGCACGCCTGTTTGTATGTGCCGGATATGCCCGAAGATATGGTGGTTATAATAACGTCGTTGCCTTTTTTAAGCGAAGGCTCTATCGCTTCGTAAAACTTGTCGCAGTTGATGAGGGTGGTCGAGGTGTCGCATCCCTCGCGCATGGCGGCATAAAATTTAAGCGCCATTTCGCGCGAAGATTGCCCTTTTTTATAGCATGGCGTTTCTACGCCGTCTATAACGCAGGTGAAGGGCACAACGTTGATATTGTATTCATCGACAATTGAATCGGGAATATTAGCCCCCGAATCGGCGTAGATGTCAAATTTTTTCATGTTTAAACTCCTTGAACGGGCGGCGGTAGTTCCGGCAAAAAAACGCATGCCGCACCATTTTGCGCCGCTATGGTTGCCTGTATGCAGGGCGGCTTTTTTGATGCTTTAAGTATAATTCATTTTATAAGTTTATTCAACATATTATTATCCGCCGTCGCTCTATTTATCGCCCTAAGATATAAACAGATGTAAAAAATCACTCTACTGTAAAAAAATTCCACTCTACCCGCAGTAGAGTTGGCTTTTTCTGTTGATTTTTACATGCAAACATGCTAAAATGTGTGTATGGAAGACTTAAAAGAGGTAATCGCAAAAAATCTTGTGCGCCTGCGCCAGCAGGCGGGGCTTACGCAGCTTAAACTTGCCGAAATGCTCAACTACTCCGATAAAGCCGTTTCAAAGTGGGAAAGGGGGGAATCTATTCCCGATCTCCGCGTTCTCATTCAGCTCGCCGAAATATATCATATAAAGGTGGACGACATCATAACCGAGCATCCGGAAGGCGAAATAAAGCCCAAGCTCAATCTCGGCAAAAAGCGACTTTTAATAGTCTTGCTCTCAGTCGGGCTCGTGTGGTTTGTCGCCACGGGTGTTTTTGCCATAATGTATTTCACGCAGTCCGCCGCGCCATATGCGTGGATGGTCTATGTCGTCGCGCCACTCGTCACCAGTATCGTTTTAACCGTTTTTTCGGGTATATGGGGCACCAAACTGACAAACGCCATAACATGCACTATGATACTCTGGTCGGCTGTGGCGATATTCCATGTCTTTTTTGCCGTGTTTGCTCCTGCCGTAGAAAAGTGGTGGTTGTTTTATGTCGTCGCCGCACCCTTCCAGGTACTCATAATTTTATGGTTCTTTTTCAGAAAGGTTAAGTAAAGTGATTGATTATGTCGCCTCAAATGCTTGCGATAATCGACACAAAAGGTTATAATGTCTGAAAAGAGGGTTAATTTCTTGCGATTTTAGCACTCATAAATTCAATCGGGAGAGAAATATGTATAAACTTTTTTGCGACAGCAACTGCGAGTTGTGGCATACCGAAATAAAGAAACTCGGTCTCGAAGTAATAAAAATGCCCTTTACGCTCAACGACAAGGAATATTTTTACGACATGGGCGAAAATACCGACTTTGAGGGCTTTTACAAGGCAATGAAGAACGGCGCCGTGCCCAAGACAAGCGCGCTCAACGAGTACGCTTATACCGAGTATTTCGAGCCCGTCCTCGCTGCGGGACAGGATTTACTTTACATAACCTTTTCACATGCAATGAGCGCCACTTTTGCCGCCATGGATGCGGCAATTTCAGCGCTCAAAGAAAAATATCCCGAACGCACGATCCGCGCGATAGACACAAAAACCATTTCGCTCGGCGCGGGCTTCATCGTATACTATGCTGCTCTCAAATATAATGAGGGTGCAAGCATGGAGGAAGTAGAAGAGTACATAAATGAACTCATACCCCACACTGCGACATATTTCGCCGTCGAAGATTTAACCTACCTTTACAGGGGCGGAAGAGTATCGGGCGTGTCGAAAGTTTTCGGCAACTTACTCGGCATAAAGCCCATACTATGCTTTAACGACGAGGGTAAAATAGTAAACGTTGACAAGCAGAAGGGCTTCAAAAAAGCTATGGCGGCTCTGCGCGGTTACCTGCGCGACAAGGGCAGCGAACTCGATAAATACAAGATATTCGTGCTCCAAGCAGACTGCAAGGACGCTGCTTCGTCCTTCGTCGCCGACCTAAAGGCGGAGTTTCCCGTTGCCGACGTCGTCGTCCAGCCCGTGGGGCCTGTAATCGGTTCGCACTGCGGGCCTGGGACGATAGGTCTTATCTTCCACGCCAAGCAAAGGTAAGAAGCGGTAAATAAGCATAAAAAAATTAAACTTTTTGTCACCCCGCGCGTTAACGCGCGGGGTGATTTTGTCTTTTGCGGCGGGGGCTCGGCTATGTATGCCGTCCAACAGCGATATTAATTTTTGTGCCGCACAGCCGCGTAATGCGCGGCTTATTTAATTGACTTTGCAATACATTTTGATATAATTATTGCATATGGATATTATCAAAGATAATATACCGCCCGCGCAGAGCGGCGGGGCGGTCATCGGCGTGCCGTCGGCAGGGCAGTCCGAAAACGAAAGGCGCCATTTCGACAGAATTCTCGCGCTCGCCCTGAGCATAGGCGCGGGGCTTCTTTCGTGCGGCGCTTCGGTTTCGCGCGTCGAAATAGCCGTTAAGCTCATCTGCCTCTCATGCGGCGCAAAAGAAGTCAACGTAATGTCCTTTCCGTCGGTCATTATTTGCAGCATAAAGCTTGCAGACGGCAGCGAAGTCGCCCAGTTGAAGCGCAATTACGAAGTCAGCAACAACTTTCTCAAAATGGAGTTCTACAACCAGCTTTCGCGCGACGTGTGCTCGGGAAAGTTAAATATCGAGGAGGCAGAGGGAAGGCTCGACGAAATAGCCCGCACAAAGGGCTATAACCTGCCGGTAACCGTCGCAAGCGGCGGACTCGTCGCGGGCATATTCACCATTTATTTCGGCGGTTCCCTTATCGACGGCGTTCCGTCTTTTCTGACGGGCTGTCTGATGATGTTCGTCAACGTCCTGCTTTCGCGCAGGGACTTTAACTCTTACGCCCGCACATTCGTGCTGTCGCTGCTCGGCGGCGCGCTTTCAATACTCTTGTCCCGCCTGTTCATATTATGCGGCGCTCAGTGTTCGGTTTCAATGGTGTCTATCGGCACGATAATGGTCGTCGTTCCGGGGCTGCTCATCTGCAACGCCGTGCGCGATATGTTTTCGGGCGACATATATTCGGGCTCGTTTGAGCTATTAAGCGGTCTTTTAACCATTCTCGCCATTGCCGCGGGTTACAGCTCGTCGATAGTCATTCTGCGTTCTGTAATGGTCGAACTTCCGCCCATAGCCCGCTCGCAGACCGCCGATTACATATACCGCATAGTAACCTGTCTGCTCGGCGCCTGTTCGGTGGGGGTAATGTTCAACTGCCGCTCAAAGAAAATATTGCTCGGCATAGGCAATATACTTGCAACCTTCGCGCTCTACCTCGTAATTGAGTATTTCTTCGCCGAAGATTATTTTCTGCAATTTCTGATACCCACGTTGCTCGCAGCGTTCATAGCAGAAATTCAGGCGCGCGCGTTCAAAGCGCCGTCGACGATTTTTCTCGTTCCCGCGATAATAGTCCTCGTCCCCGGCGGCTCGCTGTACTACACGGTCAATTACATAGTAAATTCCGACATGGTTCAGGCGCAGATATGGGGCGAACGCGCTCTTTTATCACTCCTCGGCATGGCGGTGGGAATATCGGTCATTTCGGTCATATTTCAGATAGTTCACCCCGTAAAGGGTAAGGCGGCCGTAAAGCGCTGGCTGCGTCTCAAAAATAAACAGCAACAAGGAAAAAAATAATGGATCTTTTAAAACTTGCACAAACTTTAATACCCGACGACGATCTTTTGCCACTCGAAAGTTATGAAAAGATGTATCCACCCCGCGAGCTTCCCAAGGGAGCCGAAGTCACCCGCCTCGCGCCTTCGCCCACGGGCTTCATTCACCTCGGCAACCTCTATTCGGCTCTCGCCGACGAGCGCATTGCCCACACCACGGGCGGCATTTTTTATCTGCGCATAGAGGACACCGACGAAAAGCGCAAGGTCGAGGGCGCGGTCGAGTCGGTAATTCGCTCGCTTAAATATTTCAACGTCAATTTTGACGAGGGGGCCGAAATAAACTCGCCCCTCAACAAATACGGTCCATATTATCAGCGGCAGCGCGCCAAAATTTACCGCGCGTTCGCAAAGGATTTAATCGCCCGCGGGCTGGCGTACCCCTGTTTCTGCACAGAGGACGATCTCAACAAGGTAAGGGAGGAGCAGACGGCGCGTAAGCTCACCCCGGGATATTACGGGGCGTTTGCAAAGTGCCGCAACCTCTCCGAGGAGGAGATATACTCCAACCTCGCCGCAGGCAAGCCCTTTGTCATAAGGCTTAAATCGCAGGGCGATATCGCCAACAAAATAACCTTCCGCGACCGCATAAAGGGCGAAATAACCGTCACCGAAAACGATCAGGACGTCGTAATTTTAAAGTCTGACGGCATCCCCACGTACCACTTCGCGCACGCCATAGACGATCATTTCATGCGCACCACGTTGGTCATCCGCGGCGAGGAATGGCTTTCCAGCCTGCCCGTGCACATCGAGCTTTTCAAAGTGCTCGGCTTCCCCATGCCCGCATACGGTCACACGTGCTCGCTCATGAAGATGGACGGCGGCAACAAGCGTAAGCTTTCAAAGCGCAAAGACCCCGAACTGTCCCTCGACTATTACCGCGGCGAGGGCTATTATCCCGTCGCCGTCGTCAAATATCTGATGACCATTTTAAACTCCAATTTCGAGGAATGGGAGCGCAAAAATCCCGCCGAAGATTATACGAAATTCAAGTTTACTATAGAAAAAATGGGTAAGAGCGGCGCGCTCTTCGACCTCGACAAGCTCAACGATATTTCCAAGACCGAACTTTCAAAAATTTCGGCGGAGGAAATGTTCGACTTCATGTACGGCTGGGTATCCGAATTCGGCACGGACGCCGACAGGGCTCACTTCGAGAACAGAGAATATATCGTCAGAATTTTAAACCTCGTCATGGGCACAAACAGCAAAAAGCGCCGCAAGGATATCGCCCGCGCCGAACAGGGCGTAAGGATGATAGATTACTTCTTCGACGATACTTTCGCCCCGCAGTATTCCTACCGCTTCGACGGGCAGACGGTAAACTCCGTAATCGAGGGGTTTGCAGATATATATGACCCTGCGGACGACAATTCCGCATGGTTTGCAAAGGTAAAGGAAGTCGCCGCGGCTAACGGTTTCGCTGCCGAAATGAGCGAATACAAAGCCAATCCCCAAGCCTACAAGGGCAGCGTTTCGGACGTGGCGGAAATTCTGCGCGTCGCCATAACGGGCATGTCCAATTCGCCCGACCTCTGCACCATAATGGGCATACTCGGCAAGGAGCGCTGCGCCCGCCGCTTTGCCGCCGCAAAGGTAAAATAATTTGTGCGGTCGCAACCCGGAAGCGAAATTGAGCCTCAACGGTAAAAAGATATGACAGTCTTTCTTTCGCTGTGTTTTCTGTTTTTTGTCGGCAGCTGTCTCGGGTGGTGCATAGAGGTGGTTTTCCGCCGTTTTGTTTCGGCAAAAAAATGGATTAATCCCGGATTCCTCACCGGACCTTATCTTCCCATATACGGGTTTGGTCTCGTCGGGCTGTACGCCATTTGCTCCATACCCATAAATACGGGCAATTACTGGGGCGACGCCGCAATCACTATCGTAATTATGGGCGCAGTCATGACCGCGATAGAGTATGTGGGCGGGTTGATTTTCATAAAGGGAATGAATATAAAACTCTGGGACTATTCCTCCCAATGGGGCAACGTTCAGGGTATAATATGTCCGCTTTTTTCGCTGATCTGGACGGCGGCGGGAGCCGTATATTACTTCGTCATCGACCCTTTCGTCATATCGTGGGTAGAGTGGTTCGTGTCGAATATAGCCTTTTCTTTCGTCGTTGGTATATTTTTCGGAGTGTTCTTCGTCGACCTCGCCCATTCGGTAAATCTTTCCGTGCGCATACGCGCCTTTGCGAAGCAGCACGATGTCGTCGTCGCGTATGAAAAATTAAAGGTCAGCATAAAGACCCGCATGGACGACCTGCGCGCGAAGTCGCGCATCGACGAATTGCGCGAAAAAGCCGAAAAGGGAATGGAAAAGCTTAAAAAAGCCAGTTTTTTCTTTCCTTTCCGCTCAGATAAAAGCCTCGAAGACAGCCTTGAAGATTATGTTCTCACAAACGGCAATGGCGATAAACTCAAGCGAAAAAAATAAGAATAAATTGAAAATCACGTGAATTTGCACACTTTTGCCGCGCCGTTCGTTGACTTTTACGTCGGCGCGGTGATAATATAATAATGAAAAAATTATCTGAAATCATGTTCTGTAAACAAGGCGCGCCGCGCGCATTGCGCGCGGCGCGTACATCAATTTTAAGGATATTTTATATATGCTCGAATTAGTAAACATCAAAAAGGATTACGAGGTAGCGGGCGGAGCCGTTCATGCGCTGAGGGGTGTTTCGTTAAAATTCCGCAAAAGTGAATTTGTGTCTATTTTAGGCCCTTCTGGATGCGGCAAAACCACCCTTTTAAACATCATCGGCGGACTCGACCATTACACGTCGGGCGACCTCATAATCGATGGTAAGAGCACCAAAGAATACACCGACAGGGATTGGGATACCTACCGCAACCACTCGATAGGCTTCATTTTTCAGAGCTATCATTTAATTCCCCACCAGACGGTTTTGCAGAACGTTGAACTTGCGCTCATGATTTCCGGCGTGTCCAAGCACGAGCGCAGAAAGAGGGCGGAGGAAGCGCTCGAAAAAGTAGGGTTGAAGGACAGAATGAACAATCTTCCCAACCAGCTTTCGGGCGGTCAGGCGCAGAGGGTGGCTATAGCCCGCGCCCTCATAAACGACCCTGAAATCGTGCTTGCCGACGAGCCTACGGGTGCGCTCGATTCAAAAACGAGCGTACAGATAATGGAGCTTTTAAAGGAAATTTCGCGCGACCGCCTCGTCATAATGGTCACGCACAATCCCGAGCTCGCAAAGCTCTATTCAACGCGTATAATTACCGTTCTCGACGGCGCCGTCACGGGCGACAGCCTTCCGTATATGAGTGAATCGGCGCCCGAGCGTCAGCTTACAAAGCAGGAGCTTAAAGCCCTCAAAAAGAAGAAGGGCAGCAAAAAGCTTTCGTCAATGCCCTTTACCATGGCGTTTTCGCTGTCGCTCAAAAACCTTCTTTCAAAGCGCAAGCGCACGATAATGGTCTCCGTCGCCGGGTCTATCGGCATAATTGGCGTCTCCATGGTTCTGGCAATTTCGTCGGGTGTGCAGGCGTATATCGACGATATGCAAAACGACATGCTGTCCGGCAACCCTGTTTCGATTACCGAAACGGCGATAGATTATACCTCGCTTATGACGCTTTCGCAGGCATCGCAGACTCGTGTAGATATTACCCGCCTCGGCGACAAGGTTTATATTAACTCGCTCATGGAAACGCTCGGCAGTTTTTCACAGGGATTCAGCACGACAAACAATATAAGCGACATGTACCTGCACTACATCAACGCTCTCCCCGCCGAGTATTACAACGTCATTCAATATGACTATGGCTTCGACGTCGCAAACAACATCTATACAGATTTCAAGGTCGACGCCGACGCCCAAACTGCCGCCGACGGCGTGCAGTCTGTAACCGCCATCCGCGGCATGTATACGCAGATACTCAGGGAGCAGGAGGATTATGCCGATTTTGCAGGCACAATATCCACCGTTGCAACGTTCGACGAGATGCCCGATAATTATAATTATATTTTAAGTCAGTACGACATAGTCGCCGCCTACACCGACGAGACCGGTATTGTAACCGATGCCGAGCAGCTGACCGATGAACAGTTGCAGAGCATTTTCAGCGACAAGAGCACTCTTGTTATGGTCACCAGCGAGGACTCCATTTCCGATCTCATGATGGGGCAGTTCGGTTACCTCACGCAGAAGGAATTTTTAAACTACGCCTTCGCTGCAGTCGACAACGAGCTCTACGACGAAGATATCGGTCTGGTCGGCAGCGGGCTCGACGGTCAGGGCAATCCTGATCCCAATAACGGTTTCGATTATACAAAATTCATCGGGCCCGATTCAAAGACATTTACCTGGTATCCCAACGATCAGATATATTATCGCAGCGGCAACTCGTTCGTTTATAAACCTTATATCGAGGGCAACTTTATAGAGGTTGAGTTTGGCGACAATACTATTTCAATGCCGCTGCCCGATATAGACACGTCAGATGAAGGCGCGGTCGACCTCTCGGTCAGGCTCATTCTTCAAAAGAAGGACGATATCTCCTACGGCTGCTTGACTACGGGTTTCTACCACACCGAAGCGCTCTCTGAATACGCCCGCGCCGACGCGCTCGAAAGCGAAATAGTAAATTACATCGATTCGACCGAAGAGGGTTACCTCGATGCGCTGCCTTACTTCATCAATTATGTCAATTTCGCCGACGACAACGGTGACGGAATAGTCGACGACTACGCCGCAAACACTCACACCGCGGCGAGCGTTATATACGATTCGGGCAGCATTATGGATATGCTTCTGTCGGGACTTTCGGGTTCGTCGGCTGATCAGAGCACGATGTACCGCGTGTATTCAGAGCTTCTCGGCGGCGCAAAAGTTCCCACCGCGCTCTACATTTATCCCGTCGATTTCGACAGTAAAACATATATCACCCAATATATGGACGAGTGGAACAATATGTGCGACCGCGGCGACAGTTACACCTGGACGGATGCCGACGGGCAGACTCATACTGCTGTGCTCGGTCAGTCCGACGTTATCACTTATACCGACACGGTCGGGCTGATAATCAACATGATAAACACCATGATACAGATGATAACGATCGCCCTCATCGCGTTCACGGCGCTCTCGTTAGTCGTCTCAACGGTTATGATAGGAATCATAACTTACGTTTCCGTCGTCGAGCGCATAAAGGAGATAGGTATTCTGCGCGCCGTCGGCGCTAGGAAGAAGGACATAAAGCGCCTGTTCAACGCCGAAACTTTTATAATAGGTTTAATAGCCGGCGCGATAGGCATACTTATAACTTACCTGCTTTCGCTTATAGTCAACGTGATCGTGCTTTTTATCGCCGGTATCTGGGGCATAGCCGCCCTTCCCTGGTGGCAGGCGCTCATAATGGTAGGGCTTTCCATAATCCTCACGCTCATTTCGGGGCTCATTCCTGCTGCTGCGGCTGCAAAGAAAGATCCCGTCGTGGCGCTCAGAACCGAATAATTTCAGCTTTAAACAGACCGCCTTTTTTCGCGGTCTGTTTTGTATTAAAAATTAATTTTCCGTCAATAATGTTTGACAGAAAAATGCTAAATTGATATAATTATATCTGTAAAAAAATTTGATTTTTGGAGTAATTTAACCATGAAAAAGATCAGTAAATTACTTGCTTGCGGCTGTCTTGCGGGCGCAATGGTGGCGGGAGGCTTTGCCCTTTCGTCGTGCAGCTCGTGGACAACTACCGTCTCTCAGGGTGAGTACAAGTATGAAAATCCCTGGTCGGCAGGTTCTTACTACGGCGTAAAGGTAAGCGTCGAAGTACAGACGGATGAAAACGGCGACCGCATTCGCAGCGTGACCATCGAAGACAGCGATTACACGCAGGCTTCGGAAGGTTGGGAAGGCAGGGACAATTATCTCGAAAACGAGCAGACGCTCCTCAACGCCTACCGCGGAAAGTATGTTGCCGACGTGCTTGCCATGAAGGTGACGACAGATTATCAGGGGCAGCCGAGCGAGGTTTCTGATGATTCAGTGCTCATTACCGATGCAACACAAAGCTCGGGCAGGTTGCTCCTTGCGGTGCAGGACGCCCTCTGCAACTTCGGTTACAGCGTATTTGAGGGCGAATACCATTATCCCAACGCATGGGACGACACCGCTCCCGATTACGGCATTCGCGTAAGGGTGGTAATGAAGGGCAACGTCGTCCGCAAAGTTGCCGTAATTTCAAGCGGCTACACCGAAGTTTCTTCGGGATGGGATGGTCAGGCTACCTGGACTGACAATCTTGAAGGGCTGCTTTCTTCCTATGTCGGCAAAACAAAAACGCAGATTCTCGACGAAACTGTTACAGTATCGTCGGGCGGTCAGCCGGACAGCGTTTCGGACGATTCCTACGTCATAACGGGCGCGACCCAGGGCTCGGGCAGACTGCTTCTTGCGGTTCAGAACGCCCTCGATCCCTCTGGCGCACAAACCACCAAGGTTTACACGGGTGAGTATCACTACGCCAACGCGTGGGACAGCTCTGCTCCCGATTACGGCATCCGCGTCGCGGTAAAGGTAAAGGGCGGCTATATTCTCTCCGTCGAAGTGCTCGACAGTGACTATGTCGAAGTTTCGGAAGGATGGGAAAATGCCAACCTCTGGAACGACGGACTTTCCAACCTGCTTTCAAAGTATGCCGGAAAAACCGTGCAGGAGGTTCTCGCCGTCGAGGTAACGACAAGCGAATCTACCCCCGGACAGCCCGAAGACATTTCCGATCAGCAGTATGTCATCGCGGGCGCGACGCAGGGTTCGGGCAGACTCATGCTCGCCGTGCAGAATGCGCTCTCCATGCTCGCTTCGGAGTCGGGCGATAACGGCGGTTCCGAGGAGCCGGAAAATCCTTATGTCGGCTGGGACTACAACGAATATATCGACGCAGCAACGACTTACGAAGTCAATTCCGACGGCAGCGTAACTTACAAAATCGTCACCACGAGCTATGGCTATGCCGAAGCTTTTACCATAGAAATAACCGTTGCAAACGGCGAAATTTCTCAGTACAGCATACTGACAAACGGTTCGACGGGCGGCTTTGAAAGCAGCATGTCTGCCATAGCCAACAATATGGTCGGTCAGACGCTCGAACAGCTTCAGGACTATCTTGAAGGCGACGAAATTCAGACCGGCGCGACCTATTCAAATACGCTCTGCGTAAATGCAGGTCTGTTCGCCCTCGCCAATTTTGAGGCGGCGGGCGGCAGCTCCGGCGGCGAACAGCCCGATCCCGATCCCGACGAGCCCGAAGATACGAATACAACTACGGGGCCTTTCGTCAACTGGTCATACAATCAGTACATATCTTCTCAAACGACTGTAAGGTCTGATTATTTCGGCAACGCTATATATAATATAGTGACGACCTCGAACGGTCATGCTCAGCCTTTTGAAATCAACATCGTCGTCAACGATCAGAAAGTCATCGTAGACTATGAAATTGTTACAAACGGTTCGACGAGCGACCATTTTGCCGGAATCATGTCGTCGGTTGCCAAGAACATGGTCGGCAAAAATCAGGCTGACCTTGAAGAAATTCTTCAACTCAACAATTCCAGCGCCGACGATCAGATAAATACAGGCGCAACTCTTTCAAACGTGCTCTGCATCAACGCGGGTCTGTTTGCCGTCTCCAATTACGACATAGCCAGCGCCGACGAGTTCATAGGCGAATACAAATACGAAAACGCCTGGGTTCCCGGCAACTACTACGGCATAAGGGTGTCCGTCAGGGTTAAGGACGGTGTGATCGTCGCCGTAAACGAAGTTGCAAGCGATTATACGTCTGTAACCGACAGCTGGGCAAATAAGGATATCTGGGTTAACAATATCGAAAGCCTTCTCAAAGCATATCAGGGCAAAACGGTAGAGGAAATTCTCGACGCGTCCGTAACCGTCGATGCAAGCGGTCAGCCTTCGGCTGTTTCCGATGCGGAACTCATGATATCGGGCGCAACGCAGGGTTCGGGCAGACTGCTCCTTGCAGTTCAGAATGCGCTTTCAGTTATAGAAGACAATTATGCCAGAACGTTTGTGGGTGAATATCATTACGCCAACCCTTGGGCGCCCACGGCTCCCGATTACGGCATCAGGGTAGCCGTAACCGTCAAGGGTGAAGATATCGTCAATGTTGAAGTGCTCGAAAGCGATTACACCGAAGTATCCGACGGCTGGAACAATGCAAATCTCTGGAACGACGGTCTTGAAGGGCTTCTCGCAGCATATGAGAGCAAGACGGTAGAGGAAGTGCTCGCCGCATACGTAACCGCTCAGGCAGACGGTCAGCCCAACGTCGTATCCGATGCCGATCTCATGATAACGGGCGCAACGCAGGGTTCGGGCAGATTGCTGCTTGCAGTTCAGAACGCCATCGACCCCACTGGTGCAAATACCACCAAAGTTTATACGGGCGAATATAAATATGAAAATACCTGGGTTCCCGGCAGCTATTACGGCATAAAGGTAGCCGTAACGGTAAAGGGCGAAACTATTCTCAAAGTTGAAGTGCTCGACAGCGACTACACCGAAGTGACCGACAGCTGGGAAGATAAGGATATCTGGATAAACAACCTCGACAGTCTTCTCGCCGCATACCAGGGCAAGACGGTAGCCGAAATATTTGATGTGGATGTAACTGTCGATGCAAACGGTCAGCCCACGGCTGTCTCCGATTCCGATCTCATGATATCGGGTGCAACTCAGGGCTCTGGCAGACTCATGCTCGCCGTGCAGAATGCGCTTTCGCTCCTTAATCCCAACCCCGATGAACCGGAAGAGCCCGAGGAGCCCGAAAATCCTTACGCAGATTGGCAGTATAATGAATATATCGACGCCGCTACAACCTATACTGCCAACGACGACGGCAGCGTAACTTACAATATCGTCACCACGGCTAATGCTCCCGCAAATGCGTTTGAAATTACTATAACCGTAGTAAACGGCGCTATTACCGAATATGAAATAACGGTAAACGGCTCTACAAGCGACCATTTTGCCGAAATCATGTCGTCGGTTGCCAAGAATATGGTCGGTCAGACGCTTGAACAGCTTGAAGCTTATCTCGAAGGCGACGAAATTCAGTCGGGAGCAACGCGCTCAAACGAACTCTGTGTAAATGCAGGTCTGTTCGCGCTTGCCAATGTCGACAAAGCTAGCGCCGCCGAATAAGCAACAAAATTGATGTCCGCAAGAGAAGTATGGTAAAGATACAATGCTCGGTCGCGGAGTATGGTACAGCGGAACGCTGTTGTCATTTCGACTAAGCCGCCGCCCGAAACGGTCGGCGGCGCATGGAGAAATCTCTCCATTTAAAAAGTAATAATTGAGTGAAAAATCAAGCCCGCCTTGCGGCGGGCTTGATTTATGCAAAAAAATAATATATAATATGACCATGAAAAAATTTCTCACCACATCGACAGCGCTTTTAAGTTCGGCAGTCCTCATTTTTGCGACTGCCTGCGCGGAGCAACCTTCCGACGAAATCCCCAGAAACGATATTTACCAGATAACGGCAGAGTGGGATGCGGTAGACAACATATCCGTCCAGCACACGACTTACACTGTCGACGATGCGGGAAACGTAAACTACAATGTGGTTACCAATGAGTATCCCCCCGTCGGCTTATTTACTTTCAACATAACCGTTGGTCCGCAAAAGACCATAGTTTCATTTGAAATCGTCGGCGACGGCTCGACTGACCAAAGTTATTCAGACCTTATTTATAAGGGTTTTGTCGGCAAGAGCCAAAGCTTTTTTGCTTCTGTAATAGGTGAAGACGGTCAGATTTCAGACAATACCAACTACGAAGACAACGGTATTTCTACCGGTGCAACTTATTCAAATTATATTTGTCTGAGCGCGGCGCTCTTTGCTACCGCCAATTACGACAGGGCGATAAATTTCGGCGACGCTCCCGAGGACGAAGATACTTCGGGTTACTCCACAAGGCAGATAACCTATGGCAATTTCGGCACTACAAGTTCGCTTCGCGTCAGCGCCGACTTCCCGGAGGACGACGGCGAAAACGACGCCACCCGCCGCCTCGATGAGCTTAATTCCGCAGTCACGGAGTTTTTAAACAATCTCGAAAATTCCATTTCAACCGACATAAGCGGTTCTTTTATTTCCATTTTCAATTCGGCGCCCGCCGACAGCGAGGTAGAGGTTGACGAGCTGACTTACACCGTCCTTTCGGACGCGCTTTATATGTACGAATACACGGGCGGTTACTACAATCCTGCCGTGTACTACTCGGTCGATTTGTTCGGTTTTTCACCCCGCTTCAACACATATACTTTTCAGGCAGAGCTTTCAACGCGCAAGGCGTACGACAGATTGTCGTCCGACGGCAGATATGTTACGGCTCTTTCCGAACCTGACGAACACTATGTTGAAATCTTCGCCGATCTCGCCTCGCACGCTGATGAAATTGAGGTTTACGAACGCGACGGACATTACTATGCGTACAAGCCCGCCTACACCGTGGAGGGGCTTTATGGCGACGAATACACCATGGCTCTCGACCTCGGCGGCATAGGCAAGGGTTACGCTGCCGATGTCGTCAACGGACTTATGGATGAATATGGCTTTAAGTACGGCTTTTTCACCCTCGGCTCTTCCAGCTATTACGTAAAACGCTCGGCAACCACTACCGAGGGCACGTGGGAGATGAACCAAACCAACCCCGACAATCCTTTCGGCGCATATGCAAGGGTGTATATTTCCGACGTCGCGCTTTCAACCAGCGGCGATTACGAAAAGGCGTATCGCAGCGAACAGACCAATCAGACCTATTGCCACATAATCGACCCGTTTACCGGTCGCCCCAAAACCGTGGGTATTGCCGCGTGTACGGTAATAGGCGGAACAGCCGCGCGCGATGACGCGCTGACAACCGCCCTTCTTGTAATGGGCGAGCAAAAGGCGGTGGAGTTTATAAACGCCAATCTTAAATCATATATGGTTTCCATGATTGTCCGCGGGTCTGACGGCTCTTGTGAACACATTGTAACCAACATCAGGGGACTTGAATACAACCCCGCATACACGCTCGCCAACACGATTGACGGCGCCGGAAATATTGTTCTGAACTGATAGCATAAAACAATGTCACTTAAAAAAGTTGAGCAGGTGCGCGCCGAAAAGGGCTTCAAAGTCTGGGATCTTGTGGTCTATGCGGCGGTAATAATCTTAATTGTCGTGCTTTTCGTCGTGTTTGTGTTTGCGCGCGATGCATCCCCCGTCGACGTGATTACGGTATCGGCGGGTTTTGCCGGCGAACAGCGCACGGTGTGTACGTATACGTTTGCCACGCGTTCGCTCGTCTACGACGAGTCTGCAATCACCGTCAATTCCCGCACCGAAGATGCAATTGAACTCACCTTTCACGCCGAAAACGGTGGGCACAATGTCATTTTAATAGACATAGCCAATGCCAGCGTTTCGGTCACCTCGGCGGACTGTCCTTCGCTCGACTGCGTTCATACGCCTGCAATCACGTCAAATTCATCCCTGCCTATAATCTGTTCCAACCATCATATGATTGTTCAGACCGATTATATAAGCGGCTCTGTCATTCAGTAATTTGTAACGCGCAAACCGGGGCGCCCCGGTTTGCGCGTTTTTTTTGCACTATTGAAAAATTCTTCTCTGTCATTTCTACTGTGCCGCCGCGCCCTTTAAGGCGCGGCGGCACATGGAGAAATCTATCATTAAAACAAAAAAGGAATAGATTTCTCCACGCGTT
>DVHK01000040.1 GCA_018712135.1 Candidatus Coproplasma avicola
CCCCGCGCACAGCGCGGGGCGGGCTTGCTTTTTTAATTATGCCTTAAAGGCATCGGCGACCATAAAATATAAGCATTTGACATATCGCCCCGCACCGCTTATAATAACGGCGTAAAAGGCGCAAAGCCGCAAATATCCGCAAGGCGATTAAAACGCGCCCGCTCGGTTTATATTAAAAGAGCAATATCGTTCAATCAATTTTCGGAGAATTAAATGAAAAAATACGCAAGGCAAATTTTTACGGGCGAGCGCGCTCTCTTCTGCGTCCGCGACATAAATTTATACGAATGTACCTTCGATGACGGCGAATCGCCCTTGAAGGAGGGGCAGAACATTTCGGTCGACGCCTGCGCGTTCAGGTGGAAATATCCCCTCTGGTACTGCCGCGGCGTAAAGGTTACAAACAGCACGCTGTTCGATACCGCCCGCGCCGGCATATGGTACACGCAGGGCATTGAAATGGCAAACTGCATAATAGAAGCCCCCAAAACTTTCCGCCGCAGCCGGGGTATAAAGCTTGTCGACGTATCCATTCCCAACGCGCAGGAAACGCTGTGGAACTGCGAGGACGTCGAACTCACCCGCGTTTCGGCTCACGGCGACTACCTGGCTTTCAACGGCAAAAATTTCAGGCTCAAAGACTGCACGATACTCAGCAATTATTGTTTCGACGGCGCCGAAAACGTTTTAATCGAAAACTGCCGCCTGCTCGCCAAGGACGCATTCTGGAACAGCGTAAACGTCACGGTTAAAAATTCCTACATATCGGGCGAATACCTCGGTTGGAACGCGCGCAATTTAACGCTCGAAAACTGCACCATCGAAAGCTTGCAGGGCTTGTGCTATATCAAGGGGCTCAGACTTGTAAACTGCCGCCTCGTAAATACAACGCTCGCTTTTGAATATTCGGATGTCGAGGCAGATATCGACGGCACCGTCGACAGCGTAAAAAACCCTTCCTCGGGCTATATCGTCGCCGACGGCTACGGTCAGATAATAATGGAAGACGGCAAGGTGAATACCTCGCTCACCCGCATAGAGGTGAGGGGGAGCAGAGCCGAAAAAACGGCGTAATATTTTTGAGGTTAAATACACGGCAATGCCGTGTGTGAAATAGCGGCATATATGCCGCTGTAAAATGCGCCATCCGCCCGACAGGTTAAAAAAGCCCTGTCAATGGCGCGTGAAATGCGCGTTTAACAACGCGCGTTGAGGTAGACGATTATTATTTAAAATAATTCCCGCCGCAACGTACGGCACAGCCGTAAATTTCACAAATACCGCAGGTATTTATTTCACAAACGCGCAGCGTGTATTTCACCCATTACTATGTCTATGAATTACAATTTCGATAAACTTACAAACAGGCGGGGCGTAAATTCCCTTAAATGGGACTGTGCCGAGGGCGAATTGCCCATGTGGGTCGCCGATATGGATTTTGAAAACGCGCCCTGCATCATGCGAGCGGTGAAGGAGCGCGCCGAGCGCGGCATATTCGGCTATACCGACGTGGGGGAGGAGTGGTATTCCTCCATAATAAACTGGTGGGGCGCCCGCCACGGCTGGGTCATTAAAAAGGACTGGCTCATCTTCTGCACGGGCATAGTGCCGGCAATAACCTCCATGGTCAAGCGCCTGTCGGAGGTCGGCGACGACGTCGTTCTCCTGACGCCCGTCTACGACATTTTTTATCACTCGGTCGAAAACACGGGCAGGCACGTGTGCGAAAGCCGCCTCATATATGACGGTCAGGGCTATTCGGTCGATTTTGCCGACCTGGAAGAAAAGCTCTCCCGCCCCAACGCAAGCCTGTTCATTCTGTGCAATCCCCACAACCCCATGGGCAGGATTTGGAGTGCGGAAGAGCTCAAAAAGATGGGCGATCTGTGCATAAAGCACGGTGTGACGATAATTTCGGATGAAATTCATTGCGACATCGCCCTCCCCGGAGAACATTACGTTCCGTTCGCCTCGCTCGGCGGGGAGTATGCAAAAATATGCGCCGTCTGTCTTTCGGCAACAAAGGCGTTCAACATAGCCGGTTTGCAGTGCGCCGCCGTAGCCGTGCCCGATGAACACATGCGCGCCAAAGTTTCGCGCGGGCTCAATTCGGACGAACTCGCCGAACCCAACTGCTTTGCTGCGCTCACCACTGCCGCGGCGTTCTCATCCGAAGGGGGCGAGTGGCTGGACGAGCTCAATTCATATCTGGCTGAAAACCGAAGGGAGGCGGAGCGCTTTATCTCTTCCGATATCCCGCAGTTAAAGGTTGTAAAGGGCAAGGCGAGCTATCTTTTGTGGGTGGACTGCTCGGCTGTGACCGACGACGCGCAAAAGCTCGCCGACCACATCCGCAAAACTACGGGCTTATGGATAACGGCGGGCAACCAATACCGCGGCGACGGAGCGCACTTTTTGCGCATAAATGCCGCCTGTCCCCGCGCGCGGCTCAAAGACGGGCTTCAAAGGCTCAAAAAAGGAGTGCAGACTTTTAATTGAACGGCGCCTATATGTCGTTTAATCGTCAAAAAGCGTGCGCGGAGAACAAAGTTCGCCGCGCACGCTTAAAATTTTTGCGCAAACGGCTATTGACATATCGCAATACGGTGATATAATATTTCGTGAAGAGATTATCTCTTCTTCGTTAAGGAGGGGAAATATGCACAAATTTTCCAAAAGCCGCGTGATTATCTTCGTCGCGGCATTTGTGCTGGCGCTTGCGGCGCTGCTCGTGCTCGGGCTCACCGCCTGCGGCGACGGCAGAACTACACAAGAGGAACAGCCCGGCGACGTTTCGGTATATACGGTCACTGCGGAGGAGTCCGATTTTTACGACGTCAGCGGACAGACCACAAAGGCATCGGAAGGTACTGCCGCTTATGTTGTCATACAACCGGAGTTTGATGCTGTATCGGTAGATAAAGTGCTTTATAACGGCAATGAATGTACAAAGAGCGCGGCGGAGAGCAATCGCTACGAGTTCATTATGCCCGCTGAAAATGTTGAAATCACGGTGGAGTATTCGTTCAACGACAACACAACCGACAATTTCCTCACATGGGCGGGCGACAATACATATACATTCTCAATGACGACCGACGAGGAGGAAGAGTGGTATAATCCCGATTACGACGGGGAAAATCTTGTTACTGCCGATGTAACGAGCACTCCCTCGCAGTCGGGCGGCTATTTCACGTCCCACGAGCAGAGGGCGTTTTCGCTCAATCAGTCGGTCGTGCCGGACGACGCCCTGTCGGTAAAGGTAATCAATGCTTCAAGTTCAAGCAATTCCGCCGGGTATTTTGCCGTTTGCATAGACCGCTCAAAAATCAGCAGCGGCACGGCTCAAGTAGTGCTCCTCGTTGAAAACGGTCATAAATTCGGCGATGCCGCGCTGCTCGTCTGCACTATCACCGTTCAGGCTGCACAGTCATAACTAATAAGCAAGCAAAACCGTCCTTTTCGGGCGGTTTTTTTGCCTATGCTGTTGACAAAGAGAAAAGATACAGGTACAATATTTATATGATACTTACAGATATACATACTCACTCCACGTTCTCTGCCGACGCCGACAGTCCGCTCGCCGAAATGGTGGCGGCGGCGCGCGCAATGGGCGTGCGCTACTTCGGCATATCCGAACATTTCGACTACGATTATCCCCCTGCGGGACTAACCTATTCTGACGGCGCTCCCGCGCACATCGACGAGCAGGCTTACTTTACCGCCGCCCGCGCCATTCAGGCGCAGAGCGACGCCAATTTCGTCTTTCTTGCAGGGTGCGAACTGGGCTATACCGACGACCCCGCTTCGCTCATACGCTATATGGAACTCATTGAAAAATATTCGCCCGACTTTGTCGTCAACAGCGTACACACGTGCGACGGCGCCGACTGCTGGTACGGCGAATATTTTTCAGGAAAGAGCAAGGAAAGGGCATATTCCCGCTATCTGCGCCGTGTCCTGCAAAGTCTTTCGGCGCCCTATCACTACGATATCGTCGCTCACATAGGCTACGTTTCGCGCAACGCGCCCTACCCCGACCCCAAGCTGCGCTATGCCGACTTCAAGGAGCTTTATGACGAAATACTTAAAAACATCATAGCAAACGGAAAAATACTCGAAGTCAATTCTTCGGCGCGTGGGGCGGGCAGCGCCTTTCTGCCCGACTGCGACGTGCTCGAAAGGTATTTCGAACTAGGCGGGCGCAAGGTCTCTTTTGCCTCGGACGCGCATTATGCCGCGCGCATCTGCGACGGCAGGGAGGCTGTCGTCGCCGCGCTTAAACACATAGGTTTCACGGCAATAACCGTCCCCTTCCGCGGCGAGGAGATAGAAGTTGAAATTTAATCGAGTGTATTGCGCGGCGCGTCCCTCGGGCGCGCCGCGCAATACACTTTTAAGATTTTATGGCGGCTGCGTGATGTAAGTGTGATTGAACAGATTTTTCATTTTTTGTAAAAATTTATATCCGCACTATTGCTTTTTTTTATTTTTTATATTATAATAAAATAAGGCAGAAAAGCCGCATAAAATCCAAACGGATAAGAAAGGGAGACATGTAATGAAAAATGTAATTGTTGGTCAGTCTGGCGGCCCCACCGCAGTAATCAATTCCAGCCTTCTCGGGGTATTCAAAACCGCAAAGGACAGGGGGGCGGACAAGGTTTACGGCATGGTTCACGGCATTAAGGGACTTTTGGACAGGGACGTGGTGGATATGTCCACGCAGGTCAAAAATGACCTCGATATGGATCTTTTAAAGCGCACGCCTTCGTCCTTCCTCGGCTCGTGCCGCTACAAGCTGCCGTCTATCGAGGGTAACGAGGCAACTTACGACAAAATTTTTGAAATTTTGAAGGAGCTCGACATCTTCGCCTTTTTCTACATCGGCGGAAACGACTCTATGGATACCATAGACAAACTTTCAAAATACGGGCAGAAAATCGGCAGCAAAATACGCTTTATGGGTTGTCCCAAGACAATAGACAACGACCTCGCCATAACCGACCACACGCCGGGTTACGGATCTGCGGCAAAGTATATAGCCGCAACCACCAAGGAGATAATCCGCGACGGGCTCGTCTACGATTATCCCGTCGTTTCCGTAATAGAGGTGATGGGGCGCAACGCGGGCTGGCTCACCGCCGCGGCGGCTCTCGCAAAGGGCGAGGACTGCGAGGGCGTGGATATGATCTATCTGCCCGAAAGGGTCTTTGATATAGATAAATTTTTAAATGACGTCGGCGAAAAGCTCAAAGGCAACCGTTCGATTGTGATCGCCGTATCCGAGGGCGTAAAGGTTGCCGACGGCAGGTACGTGTGCGAGCTCGCCGATCATGTCGATTATGTCGACGCGTTCGGGCATAAACAGCTCGCCGGAACGGCGCGCTTCCTCGCGGGCAAAGTGGCAGAAAAGTACGGCGTAAAGACGAGGGCGATAGAGCTTTCGTCGTTGCAGCGCTGCGCGGCGCACATAACTTCGCGAATAGACGTAACCGAAGCGTTCAACTCTGCGGGCGCGGCGGTAAAGGCGGCGTTCGAGGGCAAAACGGGCATGGTCGCCTGCCTCAAACGCGTATCCGAAGATCCTTACATGTGCATAACCGAACTCGCCGAAGTTTCTAAAATTGCCAACGTCGAAAAGAAAGTGCCCGATGAATGGATAACGCCGGACGGCACCTACGTCACCCCCGAACTAATTCATTACATCCGTCCGCTCATCCAGTCGGAAATCACTCCGCTCTGGGTCGACGGACTTCCCCGTCATCTCAAATTAGAACGTTAATATTTTATTGAAGGGCGCGGCGCCACCGCGCCCTTTTTGAGTTATGTTTGCCGCGTTGCGGCAAGTTATGGGTTATGAGCGGCTGCGCCGCGTTATGAGCCTGCGCGTTCGCGCAGGCGTTAAGGCAATTATACCATAGTGCGCGCGGCTGTGCCGCGCGCTCATAGTTTGCGCCGAGCGCGCAACCATAACCGTAAACGTTGCGCATAGCGCAACTTATAACTTTGCGCCGCGCCTTGCTCGTCGCGGCGCAAATTATTTGCGCCGCGAGCGCACCCTGTTTACGATCTGTTCGTGGCGCATTATCGCCTGAGCCATAATGTTTTCGCGCTCTGCGCTCGCGTTTCCTCCGTCGGCGGATGGCGGGGGAGTTGGGGCGGACTGCGCGGCGGGCTTTTCTTCTCCGCCTTGCTTTGTCTGCGGCGCCGCCTGCGAAAGCGCGCCTATCGCCTTCAATATGTCCATAACAGCAAACTTTTCCGTAATTTAATACTCCTTTTACTAAATTTTCATTAAAATCAACTTATTTTTTATTGCGTAAAACTGATATTTGGGGTATAATTATTAGAGCTTTGAAAAGTTAAAAGGTTTTTACAGGCAATTTTAAAGGATTTTAACCAATTATGCGCAAAACCATCACTAAAATTATATGCGCCGCGACGGCTTTAATTTCCGTCGCGGGTCTTGCTCTCGCCGCTGGCTGCGGCAACTGGACAACCGAGGGCGTATCCCCCGATAATTACACGCAGGTCACCTCCAACGGCGGTTTCGCCGTCCAGACGGACGATTACGTTTATTTTATCAACGGCTATACTCTCAACACTGCCGACAACACCTTCGGTACCCCGTTAAAGGGCTCTATCCAGCGTATATCCAAGGATAGCATAGCCCGCCGCGACTACACCGCGAGCGAAACCGTCGTGCCCCTCGTTGCGTATTCTTCGCATTACTATGCGGGTATTTACATCTACGGCGACAGAATTTATTACGCGACGCCTTCCACGGCGCGCAACAGCACGGGCGAAATTCAGAATTCCAACCTCGAATTCAAAAGTTCTTCGCTCGACGGGCGCGAAACGATGTCCGAACATTATCACCGTTCAAATTCAACCGCGCTCGAATACAGGTACGTTCAGCCCGAAGAGGGAGGCGACGTTTACCTTCTTTACGTCATTGACGAATCGCTGTACGGCGAATCGTCCGATGTTACAAACATTCACTCCGTGAATACATCTACGGGCGTCGATACCATTCTTGCCTACAACGTTTCGGAATATTCGTTCGACACGCAGGATCCCACAAATCCCTATGTGTTCTACACAATGCCGGTTACGTATAACCTCGGTTCCGACAATGCCATCGAAGAGGGGTATAACCAGCTCTATATGGTAAGGGCGGACGCGAGCGAGCGCAACGAATACGATTTTTCGTATGTTGCCGACTATAACGCCGACGAAAATCCTTTATATATAAACTGCGGCGACCTTGTGTACGACGGCATAGGCAACATATCTTACGGCGAGAGATACAGCCAGTTCAACTATGGCTACGGCGGCGACGAAACTTATACCATCAACCGCACGGATACAACTTACGAACTCTCGTATTATAAAGACGGCGTTCTCACGTTTACTTCGCAGTCGTCGCTTGCATCGTCTGCCGGACTGTACCGCATAAGCATAGACGGCATCGACGTCAACGGCGACGGTCAGGTAGATGAAAGGGGTATCGATGTCAACGGCGACGGCGCCGTAGACGACGACTGGAACGCTATTACCCAGAATGACAGCATAAACGATCATCGTCTGCTCATTTCAACTGAGGACACCGAATACACTTTCGTCACGCTCGACGGCGAACAGTGGGCGCTGTATAACGGCGACAACGGTCTTATGCTCGGTCAGTTTGTCGGCGGACAGATCGATAACGAGTTCCCCATTACTTCCAGCGGCACCGCAACTATACTTGCGGTAAGGGAAGAAACCACCGCCCTCGAAAGCGGCAGCGGCACGCAGACCCTCACTTATCTGTACTATATGAGGACGGGCGACGGGAACGGCTACTTCATTTACCGCATAGCGCTCAGCACTGACCCCGACAATTACGAAGTAAATAAACTGCCCTACGAGGAGGTTTATACCTACTCCGAGGTGCGCATACTCGACCTCGACGCATATTCCAGCTGGTACGTTCCCGAGTTCGTCGGCAACACAATTCTGTTTGCCTCCGAAACCGAGGGTATGAGCGAGTATAACTATCTCATGGCGTGCGACCTGTCCTCGGACGACGGCGACATGATGTCCAACGCCGAACTCAACGCATATAACGAGCAGTATAACGCAGTGTTCGACGAAATCGACGCCTACGGCGACGAAACCAATTCGGACGGCACCACCGCTTACGAAAATCTGACAGATGCGCTGCGTTATGCCTTCTATACGGGCGACGAGAGTTACCTCGATGAGCTCATTCAGGCATATGTCGATATTCAGGGCGAGGATGAAGAGTATCTTTACTCCAAGAGGAGCGCTGAAATTTACCACGAATTTATCGACGCCACCGGCGACTGGGCAGAATATGCGGATGAGTCCCGCACGGTAAACGGCGAAGTCGTTCACGCCAACAGGCAGCCCTATTACTATGCGTTGTTCGGAAGAATGACCGAAGAGGACAGCGAAAACCTTACAGATACTTTCCGCTCTTCGTTCATGCAGTCATGGCCCGTAGATAACTCCACCTGGTGGGACGATATGGGCACGGCATGGCAGGTTGTATTCATCATCGCAATGTGCGTAGTCGGTCTCGCCGTGATAGGCGGCGCAGTAGTTCTGACTATATTCCTCATCCGCCGCAAAAAGAATAAAGCGGTCGAAAAGGAAGAGGGACTCAAAGTCGACCTCACCGACGACAAGAATATCGACGTCTACAACGACGAAAACTGATATCTTAAATAAAAACAAATCATCCCGCGAAATTCGCGGGATGTTTTTTATGCTTTTCGTGCCGCAATATGCCGCGGTCAGAATACATTTTCAAGCCTCACGGAGTACGCCGAAGGCAGCGATTGGGCGAGGTGTATGACCACGTTGAGTTTTGCCATCGCAAGTCCGTTTTCGCCGTCGCGTATGTGGCCGCCCGCTTCGGTCAGGTAATAGTCTATCTGCGCTATGTCGTTGTGGGGGATGAAGATGTGCAGTTTGCTCTTTTTATCCTCCCAAAGTTCCATTACGGCGTGCGCATCGCCGACAGTCGCGTCGCCCTCCTCAACCTTGCGGTACAGCGTATCTGCGGCGGCGCTCACATATTCAAACTGCCTGCTCACATACAGCTCGGTGAATATAAAAAATCCCGCGCAGAGTATTATCGCCGCCAGAGTATATATAATCGATTTTACCATTTTCCGTCAACCTCGATGTGCTCTATCGAATATGGTTTGCCCTTTTTCTGAAAGTACACCCTGCCGTTTCCGTCCACCGTCATCACCAGCACCTGCCGCGGGCGCGCGTTGCACTGTTTCAAAAAATAGTCGAGATTTTTTCTGTCTATTCCCGCAATGCCGAGGTTGGTTTTATCCACCCGCCCGTTGTCGATGACGAGTACGGGCAGGGTTGGCGTTTTGTTCTCCCTCTCCAATGCCGAAAAGGAGCCGTTCGCTTCGTACAGCCCGTAATATACGTCGTCTAAATTGAAATACCCCGCAACGCGCATGCTCTCTATCAGGTCAGAAACGTCAAGATTGTTCTTGCGCAGCTGATAGCTGTCCACGCCCTCGCGCGTGATTACGAGCGAAGGCTTGCCGCAGATAACCGTCTTCATGGGTTTGAACCACAAATCGAGCAGCCACACCACCTGGTGCAGTATGAATATCGTAACCACCGAAACTATGCCGTACATCAGCGGTATCGAACTGTCCGCCATGGGTATGCAGGCAAGTTCGGCTATCAGCATGGTTATTACGAATTCAAAGGGCTGCATTTCGCCTATCTGGCTCTTGCCCATCAGTCTCATGCACAGCAGCAGGGTTATAAAGATTATCGCCGTCCTTATAAAAATGAGCGCCATATACAGACAGTATGCATATTTTTTTGCAAAATATTATTGCAAAAATCGCACGGGTGTGTTATAATGCCTTAAAGTACAGTTGCGTAAAGTGGCGCGGGTAGGACAGCCCGCGCACGAAGGATAAAAACCGCGGTGGCTGTGCGCGTCCCAATATTGTTTGTTCAACTATTAAAAGGGCGCATTCTGCGCCCGTTTTTTTATGGAAAATCTCAAAATAGGCAAAAGGGAGGGCAGTAAATTCGGCACCGCGCGTGCCGAAGAACTGTTGCGCCGCCTCGGCGACCCCGATAAAAAACTTAAAATAATACACGTCGCGGGCTCCAACGGCAAGGGCTCGGTGTGCGCATATCTTACTAACATACTGCGCGCGGCGGGGCTTACGGTCGGCTGCTTCACCTCGCCGCCCGTATATTCCTACTCCGATCAGTTTTATGTAAACGGTCGTCCCCCCGCTGACGGAGTACTGCAAAGCTATCTGTCTTATGCGCGCTCGGCGGCGGAGGGCATGGAGGACGCCCCCTCGCAGTTTGAAACCGAGGTGTGCGCCGCGCTCGCCATGTTCGCGGGCGAAGGGTGCCTTTGGTGCGTGCTCGAATGTGGTTTGGGCGGGCTATATGACGCCACCAACGCCGTCAGCCGCAAGGAGCTCGCCGTCATAACGTCGGTCGCGCTCGAACACACCGACGTGCTCGGAAGTACTATTAAAGACATCTGCCGCCACAAGGGCGGAATAATAAAAAATTGCCCCGCAGTCATCCCCGACAACATGTGTGCGGAGGCGCGCGATTATTTCGCCGCCATGGGCGCCAAGGTCGCGGGTACGGGGCTGAAAGTTACCCGCCGCACCGTATACGGGCAGTATTTTTCGTGCGGCGGAAGGCAATATTACATTCATGCGTTCGGCGACGAGCAGGCTTACAACGCCGCCCTCGCGGCGGAGTGTGCCGCCCTGCTCGGCATTCCCGCAGGCGCGGTCGGTAATGGGCTTAAAAATACTCGCCTCGCCGGCAGGGTGCAGATTTTTCGCAGTGGCGGCAGGCGGTACATTGTCGACGGCGGTCACAATCCGCAGGCGCTGTCGCCGCTCGCACAGACGGCGGGGGGTATGGGCGGCACAAAGTCGCTCGTCTACACCTGCCTTGCCGACAAGGACGTAAACGGCTGCGCCGCCGCACTCGGCGGGCTTTTCGGCGAAGTGATAATTTTTCCCGCACCCTCGTGGCGGGCGATGGATGTCGGTAAAATAAGTGCGGCGTTCCGACCTTACAATAAAAACGTGCGCATATGTGCAGATGTAAAATCTGCCATTGAGGGCGCGCGCGGACATACGGTTGCGGTGTGCGGTTCGTTCACCATATTAAAGGAGGCAAAGAATTGGATAGAGCAAAGGCGATAAGGGCGGTGGAGGATCTGCTCGACGCCCTCGGCGAGGACAGGTCGCGCGAGGGACTAAGGGACACGCCCCGCAGGGTGGCTGACATGTATGCGCAGCTGCTGTCGGGCGTGGGCAAGACCGCCGAAGAGGAACTGTCAAAGACCTTCGCCGTCGAGGGCGGCGACATGGTTATAGAAAAGGACATCGCCTTTTCTTCGATGTGCGAACATCATTTGATGCCCTTTTTCGGCAGAATAGCCATAGCTTATATCCCCGGCGACAGGGTGGTGGGGCTTTCAAAGCTCGCGCGGTGCGTCGATATCTGCGCCGCCCGCCTGCAATTGCAGGAGCGGCTTACCCGCCAGATAGCCGAAGAGATAATGCGCTGTCTTTCGCCCGTCGGCGTAATGGTATGGTGCGAGGCGGAGCACACGTGCATGACCTGCCGCGGCGTAAAAAAACCGGGCAGCAAAACGGTGTCTTACGTCACGTTGGGCAATTTTCCCGAAGATAAAAAGGCGGAGGTTCTCGCGCTCGTAAAATGATTATAGGAAATAAAGAATTCAAAGATTATACCTACGTCATGGCGATAATCAACCTCACGCCCGACTCCTTCTGGAAGGACAGCCGCGCCGCCGCAGACGGCGCTCTCTTCGCCGCCGGGCGCGCGGTAAATGATGGGGCGGCCGTGCTCGACCTCGGCGCGCAGTCTACCCGCCCCGGATATACCGAAATCCCTCCCGAAGAGGAGATATCCCGCCTCGAACGCCCCCTGCGCGCCATATTAAGGGAGTTCGACATACCCGTTTCTGTCGACACATATTTTCCGTCCGTCGCCGATTTCGCTCTGTCGGAGGGCGCGCACATGATTAACGACGTGTGGGGGCTTACGCGCGGGAATATGGCGGGGGTAATTGCCAAACACGGCGGCTCGGCGTGCATCATGCACAACAGCCCCTCGCCGGTTGTCGGCGACGTGTTTCCGCCCGTCGAAAGCTTTTTAAAGGCGCAGGCGCAGGTCGCCGTCGATGCGGGCATCGACCCCCAAAAAATAATTCTGGACGGCGGCATAGGTTTTGCCAAGAGCAGGGAACAGAACCTTGCCCTCCTTCAAGGCTATGCCCGCCTCAAAGATTTGGGTTATCCGCTGCTGCTCGCTTGCAGCCGCAAATCGCTGTTCGGCGGAAGGGTGGAGGACAGGCTGCCCCAAACGCTGGCGGCAACGCGCGCCGCGGCAAAGAGCGGCGTGCTCTTCGTGCGCGTGCACGACGTAAAACTCAATGTCGAGGAGATAAAAAAAACATATGAAAATTGAAATTTCTTCACTCGAAGTACTTACCACCCACGGCGTCCTGCCCGAAGAAAAGGTCAACCCCCAGCCCTTTATCTTCGACATTTCGCTCGAAGCCGATTGCGAGGAGGCGGCTCTTCGCGACGACCTGTCAAAGACGGTAAACTATTCGCAGGTGTGCGCGCTCGTGCAGAATGTGGCGACGGCAAGGACGTACAACCTCATCGAAGCGCTCGCCCGCGAGTGCGCATTTTCCATACTCGAAAAGTTTGAGCGCGTCCGCTCGGTCGAAGTTAAGGTCAGCAAGCCAAAGGCGCCGGTAAAGGCGCAGTTCGGCAATATTTCCGTCAGCTATTATGCCGAGCGCAACAGCGTGTATATCTCGCTCGGGTCAAGTATGGGCGACAGGGAAAAAACAATCAAGGCCGCTCTTTCCAAGCTTTCTGCAATGCGCGGAATAAAGCTTTTGCGCACGTCGTCCATGATAAAAACCGCGCCCGTCGGCGGGGTAGCCCAAAATGAGTTTGTCAACTGCGCTGCCGAGCTCGACTGTTTTCTTTCGCCCCGCGCGTTGCTCGACAAAATTCACACCGTCGAAGCCCACCTCGGCAGGGTGCGCTCTCGCCGCTGGGACGACAGACCCATAGACATCGACATAATCTTTTTCGGCGACAAGGTAATTGCCGAAGAAGGGCTGGCTGTTCCTCACCCGCATTACGCCTCGCGCGCCTTCGTTACCCTGCCTTTGAAGGAACTCTGCCCCGAAAAAATCTGCCCGCTCACCCACAAGGCGATCAAGGATATGTAAGTTGTGTCGAAAAAAATACAGTTTATGCAGAGATTTTTAACAATTATAAAAAAAGTTTGTGCAAGTTGCACAAACTTTTTTAAAATATCTATACAAAACAGCGCGGTTGTGGTATAATTCCACATAGTGGATAAAGTATGCGGTTGAAAATGGCGGCAAAAAAGGTGCCGCCGCAATCATATGCGTTTATAAATAATGCGCGCGGGTGCGCGCTGTATACTAATGGACAATTGTCAAGGAAGTGTTTAAGTTGGAAAAAATCGGCATTATCGACCTGGGCTCCAATTCCGCACGTCTCGTAATAGTCAATCTGTTCGCCGACGGTTATTTTATGGTGGTGGATGAACTTAAAGAGAGCGTACGCCTCGGTCAGGACATGGAACGCGACGGCTTTTTAAAGCCCCAGCGCGTAGCGGAAACAATCAAAACGTTGAGAATGTTCAAAAAACTTTGCGACGCCAGCGGGGTAACGCGCATAATAGCCGTTGCTACCGAGGCGGTTCGCCGTGCAAAAAATCAGCGCTCATTCCTCGATGAAATTCAGGCGAGCTGCGGCATAAAAATCCGCGTGCTCACCGCCGAGGAAGAGGCGGTTTACGTATACCGCGGCGTGATAAACACCATGGACGTCCCCAAGGGCATCATTCTTGAAATAGGCGGGGGCGCCACAAAAATCGTTTATTACAACCGCAGGAACATGCTCAACTATGCAACCCTGCCTTTCGGCGCGGTCACGCTTACAGACCTTTTCGCTCACGACGGCTTGAAGCCCGAAGAGCAGGCGGCAAAGATGGAGGAGTTCTTCACCGAACAGCTCAAAGGGCTCGACTGGCTCATCCAGCTCGACCCCGATGTCCGCATGATAGGCGTGGGCGGCAGTTTCAGAAACGTATTCAAAATCAGCAAAATAGTTCACAAGTATCCCCTCGATACCGTGCATAACTTTGAGATGCAGACCGAGGACTTCATGCCCCTCTACGACATGATAAAGGTGCTCGATCTCGACAAGAAAAAGAAGATCAAGGGTCTTTCGGCGGAGCGGGCAGACATTCTCCCCGCGGCGCTCGCCATAATCAAATCTTTCGTCAGCTATATCAACGTATCTTCGTTCACCATTTCAGGCGCGGGGCTCAGGGAGGGCATAATGTTCAACCAGGCGCTCCCCGGCACGATAGAAAAGCCCATAACCGACGTAATGAACTATTCGCTCACCACGCTCGTAAAGTATTACGACTGCGACGAAAAGCACGTCGAACACGTGGTTAACCTGTCTATTCAGCTCTTCAAACAGCTGCGCGTGCTGCACAAGTTCCCCCGCCAGTATTTAAAGGTGCTCAAAATCGCCGCCATGCTTCACGACTGCGGCATGAGGATAAAATATTACAACCATCAGCGCCACAGCTGCTATATGATACTCAACTCCACCCTCTACGGCGTAAGCCACAGGGAAATCGTGCTCGCGGCGTTCACGGCGTGCTGCCATAAAAAGGAGGATATCAACCTCTACGACTGGAACCGCTACCGCGACATTCTGCATGAGGACGACATCGAAATCGTCAAGCGCCTCGGCGTAATGCTGCGCATAGCCGAAAGTTTAGACAGGTCAAATTCGGGCACAATAAAGGGCATAAACTGCGACATTCTCGGCGATTCGGTCATAATGAAAACCGAAGTCGAAGGGGACGCCAGTCTCGAAATCCGCGACGCCATGGCGGCGGGCACGGAATTCAGAAAGGCTTTCCGCAAAAATCTTGAAATATTGTAACCATGATGCCGCCGTTTAATATGGCGGCATATTACTTTATCCGGTGCGGCTTTCGCAGGAGCGCGCCTTTTCGCCAAACCGCCGTGCGCGGATTGCTTTTTCCGCGCTGTTCGTATATTTATGTATGTTCTTGCAAGCGCGTCGCCGAGACGGCGCGAACTATTAAAACAAATTTTGCCCGACTTCGCCGTCGTTCCCGCAAAGGGGGATGAGCAGGTAAATTTATCGCTTTTTCCCGAACAGATCGCCTGCTCACTTGCCGAGCGCAAGTGTGACGAGGTGTTCGCCCTGCGCCCGCACGATACCGTAATCGGCTGCGATACTATAGTCGTCTTTGACGGCGAAATTTTGGGTAAGCCCAAAGACGCCGCCGACGCGGTACATACGCTCAGAAAGCTCTCGGGCAAAACCCACTACGTCATAACGGGCGTGTGTGTGCGTCGGGGCGATAAAAAGCTCGTCAGATACGACCGCACCGAGGTGCGCTTCAACGCGCTTACGGACGAGTTTATAAGCTCCTACGTCGCGGGAGGTTCGCCCCTCGACAAAGCCAGCAGCTACGGCATTCAGGACGAAGGGGTAGTGAAGGAATATTACGGCAGCTACACGAACGTGGTGGGGCTGCCCGTCAAATTAGTAAAAGATATGTTGGAGAGTGTTTGCCAATGATAAGACTTGCTATCGATGTCGGTTCGTTGATTACAAAAATTTACATGCCGGGCTGCGGCGTGGTGCTTTCCGAGGCCACCTGCGTCGCCGTCGAAACCGAGGGCGGCAAGCCCGCCTGCAAGGCTTTCGGCGACAGGGCGCGTGCCCTCTGGGGCAAGGCGGCGCAGAATACGCGCATTTTAAATCCCGTGTCCGAGGGTGAAATAGTCTACCCCGAACTGCTTTCAGAGCTTCTGAATTACTTTTTCGGCAAAATAGAAATTTCCCGCCGCAAGGCTAAAAATTGCGAGGTCATGTTTGTAATTCCCTGCGGCGCCAAGGACGAGCTTATACAAAACTATCTCGACGTCGCTTACGCCTGCGGCATAGGCAGAACGTGTTTCACCCAGGCGCCCTTCGCGGCGGTCATCGGGCAGAATGTCACCCTTTCCGAAACTACGCCCGTGTTTTCGCTCGACGTCGGTTACGGCATCACAAACATAGCCGTCGTTTCGCTCGACGGCATAATATCCGGTCTGTCCGTCAACCTCGGGGGCGGCAATATCGACTTGGAGCTCATGGACTACATGGCGGAAAATTTCCGCATAAAAATAGGCTCGCAGACGGCTGAAAAACTCAAAAATACCGTCGGCAGCCTGCTCGAAGACGACAACAAGATGATGGTCGTCGACGGGCGCTCGCTCGACGGCGGAACGCCCCTTTCGGTGGCGGTCAACTCCTCGCAGATAGAGGAATGCATCACGCTGTATGTCGATAAAATTTTGGAATACGTAAACATAGTGCTTTCCAAGCTCCCCGCCGAGGTGATGTCCGCCGTTATGCACAGCGGCATTTATCTTTCGGGCGGGCTGTCCAAGCTCGACGGCTTCGGCGAATATGTTTCGGCAAAGCTCGGCATACCCGTAAACGAAAGCGAGGAACCCGCGCTTTGTTCGGTGATAGGGGGCGGCACTATACTTGCAAACGATTACCTGCGCTCCGCCCTCGCGACAGCGGAATAACCGAATAATTTTGTGTGTCTGAAGGCGGCATTCGATTGCCGCAATCGGACTTTTTATGTCGGCGGCAATTTTTATTTTGGCGGGTAAATATGCTTTGTCCCCGGCTTGTCGGCGTCTTTTCCGTACGCCTGCCCGGCTGCGATTTGAACGGTGAGGACAAGTAAAGCGCAACAATGGGACAAAATTTATTTTTTTACAAAGTTTTTACAAAAAAACCGATAAATTTTTATCGGTTTTAACCGAAAAGTTGGTTTATATACTTGAAAAGTTTTAAAATATGTATTACAATATAGTAGTTGAAAGACAACAATAAAAATCTGTTTGTAAACAAAAATCCACAGGAGGAGTAATTAATAGTTATGGCTAAAAAGTATTGCTATCTTTTCAGCGAAGGCAACGCTTCTATGAGAGAATTACTCGGCGGCAAGGGTGCTAACCTCGCCGAGATGACGAAAATCGGTCTGCCCGTACCGCAGGGCTTCACCATTTCGACCGAAGCGTGCACGCAGTATTACGAAGACGGCAGAAAGATCAACGATGAGATCCAGAAAGAGATAATGGAATATGTCGACAAGATGGAAAAAATCTGCGGTAAAAAGTTCGGCGACAAGGAAAATCCCCTTCTCGTTTCCGTTCGTTCCGGCGCCCGCGCTTCCATGCCCGGCATGATGGACACCATCCT
>DVHK01000041.1 GCA_018712135.1 Candidatus Coproplasma avicola
CTGCGACTTTTCGTGATTTTGAGGAGCCAGCTCCTCTTGCCGCGACCTTATGATAGCACTCATATTATATGGTCGCGGCAATTCACCTCGGTGAGCCGCAAGTATGCGCAAATTGGGTTGTGCTGCGCGAAAGCGCGGTTTCGCTTGCACCGTTAATTAAATATTTTTCACAAAAGTCTTGTCTGGCGACGCGCAAATTAATCAAAATGAATTGCAAACTTCGTTTGCATTGTGGTGAGTAGTTATTTTAAATTATTTTACGCCACAATGGAGCAACCTCAAGGTTGCGAGAATTCATGAAAATTGAAGATTTTCAATTCATAAATACGAAGTATTCAATTCATGGAGCGGGCATAGCCCGCGAGAATTCATTTATTTTCAGGACAGACCGGTAATTGTGCCGTCGTCAGAAATATCTATCTTCTCTGCCGAGGGGACTTTGCCGAGACCGGGCATGAGCATTATATCGCCCGCGATTGCGACGATGAAGCCCGCGCCGCCCTTATAAATTATGTCCCTTACGTGCACGGTGAAACCCGCGGGGCGGGCAAGTTTTTTGGCGTCGTCCGAAAGGGAATACTGCGTTTTTGCAACTATCACAGGCAGACCCTTTATGCCGTTGGACTCTATTTCTTTAAGCGCCTGTTCGGCTTCGGGAGAATATGTAACGCCTTCGCCGCCGTAAACCTTTGTGACGATGTCGTTTATCTTTGTCTTTGTGTCGGCGTTGAGGTCGTAGGCGTATGTAAGGGGCGTTTTGCAATCGCATGCGGATATTACCGCCTTTGCGAGCTCTTCGCCGCCTTCGCCGCCCTTCAAGAATACGTCGGTGAATATTGCCTGCGTTCCAGCCTCCCCGCACGCCCGCATTACTGTTTCAATCTCCTCGGGCGAGTCGGTTGCAAACCTGTTCATCGCCACGACGACGGGGCGGGAATATATCTTTTTCATGTTTTCGACGTGCTTTAAAAGATTGGGAAGCCCCGCCTTTAAAGCGTTTACGTCGCTGACGGACAGATTGTTTTTATCGGCGCCGCCGTGCAGCTTTAAAGCCTTTACCGTGGCGACGACGACAACGCACTGCGGGGCTATGCCCGCTATGCGGCACTTTGTATCGAGAAATTTCTCCGCGCCGAGGTCGGCTCCGAAGCCCGCCTCGGTGACGGCGTAGTCGGCAAAACTCATGGCGGCGTAAGTTGCGCGCACCGAATTGCAGCCGTGCGCGATGTTGGCGAACGGCCCGCCGTGGATTATGGCGGGGGTACCCTCCAACGTCTGCACGAGGTTGGGATTTATGGCGTCCTTTAAAAGGGTTGCCATTGCGCCGTGGGCGCCCAGCTGACGGGCGTAGACATATTGACCCTTTGAGTTTACGCCGACAACTATGTTGCCCAGCCTCTCTTTAAGGTCTTTGAGGTCGCGGGCGAGGCACAGAATAGCCATGACCTCGCTTGCGGCGGTAATTTCAAAGCTCTCCTTGCGCTCGTAATCGGCGCAGCCCTTCATTTTTCCCGCCTTGCAGGATATGGTTATGTCGCGCAGCGCCCTGTCGTTCATGTCCATGCAGCGGTGGAAATACACCTTTTGTATATCCAGCGCGTTGCCGCGGAAGATGTGATTGTCGAGCATGGCGCACAAAAGGTTGTTCGCCGAAGTTATGGCGTGAAGGTCGCCCGTGAAATGCAGGTTTATGTCCGCCATAGGCACGACCTGGGCATAGCCGCCGCCTGCCGCCCCCCCCTTTACGCCGAAAACGGGGCCGAGGGAAGGCTCGCGCAGGGCGAGGCAGACCTTTTTGCCGAGGCGGGCGATGCCGTCGGCGAGGCCTATCGAAACGGTGGTTTTGCCCTCTCCGCTCGCGGTGGGGTTGATTGAAGTAACTAAAATAAGTTTTGCCTTGGGCGAAAGGCGGGCAACGTTGATTTTTGCCTTATATTTGCCGTATAATTCGAGTTGGTCTTCACCTAACCCGAGTTTTTTTGCGATCTGGCGGATGTCCTTTAAATTACAATTTTCCGCGATCTCGATATCGCTGAGCATCTTAACCTCTGTACAAAATTAAATTCCAATTAGATTATACCACACATTAACACGGATTGTACATAGTTTTGCCAAACTTTTTGCAAATTCTGCAAAAAAATTTGTCTGCTTTTGCGGCGGCGGGCGCATTTACTTGACTTGCAATTGCTTATTTTATAAAATATTTAAAAATATTTTAAACGTGCGCATTTCTGCCAAGTGCGCCAAGGAGATTTTTATGGCTGAAAACAAAAGGGCTGTGACGCAGGAAAAACTCGTCGCGCTGTGCAAAAACCGCGGATTTATCTTTCCCGGAAGCGAAATTTACGGAGGCCTCGCCAACACATGGGATTACGGTCCCCTCGGCGTAGAGCTTAAAAACAACATCAAAAAAGCGTGGTGGAAAAAATTTGTAACCGAAAACACATTGAACTGCGGCGTCGACTGCGCCATACTCATGAACACGAGGACGTGGAAGGCTTCGGGACACCTGGGCGGGTTTTCCGACCCCCTGATGGACTGCAAAAACTGCAAGACGAGGCACCGCGCCGACAATCTGGTTGAAGCATATGTGGCAAAACACAACATGGACGTTAAAGTCGAAGCGATGGACAACGATGCTTTGGAGGCGTTCATAAAAGAACACAACGTGGTGTGCCCCGTGTGCGGCAAGAGCGACTTTACGCCCATAAGAAAGTTCAACCTGATGTTCAAGACATTCCAGGGCGTCACCGAGGACAGCGTTAACACGGTATATCTCCGCCCCGAGACGGCTCAGGGCATATTCGTAAACTTCAAGAACGTGCAGAGGTCGACGAGGATGCGCGTGCCCTTCGGCATAGGTCAGATAGGCAAATCTTTCCGCAACGAAATTACGCCCGGCAACTTCATTTTTCGCGTGCGCGAGTTCGAGCAGATGGAGCTTGAATTCTTCTGCAAACCCGGCACCGACCTTGAATGGTTCAACTACTGGAAGGAATACTGCCGCTCGTTCCTCATTTCCCTCGGCATGAAGGAAGAAAATCTGCGCCTGAGAGACCACTCGCCCGAAGAGCTGGTGTTCTACTCCAAGGCGACGACCGACTTTGAATATAAATTTGCCTTCGGCTGGGGCGAACTTTGGGGCGTTGCCGACAGAACGGACTACGACCTGACCCAGCACCAGAACGAGAGCGGCGAGAGCATGGAATACACCGACCCCGTAACCAACGAAAAATATATTCCCTACGTAATAGAACCTTCGCTCGGCGTAGAGAGAATGGTGCTTGCATACCTCACCGACGCGTACGACGAGCAGGTTTTAGACGAAGCCAAAAAGGATGTGAGAACGGTTTTGCACCTGCACCCCTTCCTTGCGCCCTACAAGGCGGCTATTCTGCCCTTGCAGAAGAACCTTTCGGAAAAGGCAGACGAAGTTTATAAAAACCTCGCCAAGAAATTTTGCGTAACATACGACGTTACGGGTTCAATCGGCAAGCGCTACCGCCGCCAGGACGAGATAGGCACGCCCTTCTGCATAACAATAGACTTCGACACTCTTGAAAACGACACCGTCACCGTGCGCGAGCGCGACAGCATGGAACAGATTCGCCTGCCCATATCCGAGCTTGAAGAATATATTTCAAAAGCGATAGAGTTTTAAAATGTTTAACGCAAGTTTCGGCTGGAGGACGCCTGCAACTTGCCGTTAATTTGGGAGCCCGCTCCTCCTCGCGCGATTTTTAAATAGCCCTCTATTATTTAATCGCGCGAATTCCCCTCGGTGAGCTTGCTGACCGCAACAAATTGAGTCTTGCGACACGAAAGCGCGGTTTCGCTTTCAAACGCAAATTATTTTAAAGTGTTATAAACTAAACCGCCTGCGGTGAACAATGTTCGCCGCAGGCGGTTTTTTGAATGAAATTATACCTTTTGCAAATTTTCAATGTCATCAGGCTGAACAATTGCAGGTCGTGCGCGCGACATATCTTCGTTGAAACGCTTTCGCCAGAAATAATTAATGGCGAAGATTGCCGGCATTCCGAGATTTGTTTCGAGGCACGAGTTGACAATCAACGTGCGCAACGACGCATCGTTCAAGGGGCGGATGCCGTTGACGAGCAACGAAAACTCCCAACAAAACTGCACCGAAAAACCGATAAGGCACAGCACCAACACATTCACAAAAGCCTTTTGCCCTTCCTTTTTCATCAGAAGAACTATCAGAATAAAGTAAGAAACGACGAGCACCACGCCCATCCAGCCGTGGTAGGCGCCGGTAGTGCGTGACGTAGTGATTGTAGCTTCGCCGCCCAGCTCACATATAGAAGGGCAGATTAGCCACCACATTATTATGAGGAAAAGCCAGTACTTCATAAGCTTATCGCGGTTGACGCACACCCAGATGAAGGCAAAATTGGTTATGCCGTAGCTCATCGACATCCACAAAAGCACCCAGAATGTGCCGCCCGCGCCGGCGAGCTGACCATCTATGTAAACGGTGCGCGTATGGCTGAGCAGATAAAAGCCGCCGTAATCGACAATAGTGTAAATGACGCCGCCGAAAAGGGCGAAGAGCGCCGTTGAATAGCGCTTTTTCCAGATGAGCAGGCATAGAAAAACCAAAATAAAAATACTGTCTAAAATTATATAGAGCAGATTTAAATTGCGCGTAGGCGTTATTGCCAGCGCGTCGACCGCAAACAAGGTTGGCATGTCATCCTCCTTTGCAAAAAGGTAACAGACAATTATAAATTGCGCATAAACCAAAGGCGTTTCTGAAAAGCGTGTTTGCTTATTGTCTGTCATCCAGACCGAGAAATCTATTGTATATTGACAGATTTCTCCGTGCGTTCACTTCGCTCACTTAGTCGAAATGACAGAAATAATAGTCAATCATTTTGTCCGAGCGACAGTTACCCTCTTTTGTCTTTTCGACCGAGCAACGGCGAGCGGAGAAATCTCAATAAAAATGAGCGGCAATATTAAATTTTATTTAAAAACTCATCAAGCTGTCTTTGTTTTTTTATTATAAAAACCTTTCCCTTGCAACTGCGCGCCGCAGAATATAGTCCGCGCCTGCGGGAGCGCGCTCTTCCATCCCAGAGTATCCACTTTGCAAATTCAAAGTCGAACTTTTCCGGGCAGGGCAAATCGGGGCGCGGTTTGCCTTTGAATTTTTTATAGCGCGAAAATGCGCGGCGGAAGCAGACGAACCGATTGAAACCGAGAAAAACGAGCACGTCGCACTCTTCAAACCGCTGCGGGTAAGCGTATCTGTAATTGCCTTCGATGATATAATCGTCATTTCTGCCAACAAATTGCCTGACCGCCAAATCCATCTCTTCCCGAGAACGGTGCTGCCAGTCGCCGTACCAATAAACGCTGTCGAGGTGCAGGCAGGGAATATTAAATTTTTGCGAAAGGGCGCGGGCAAGCGTAGACTTGCCCGCGCCCGAATAACCTATGGTGAATTATCATATCAAGTGCAACAATTAAGATAAAAAA
>DVHK01000042.1 GCA_018712135.1 Candidatus Coproplasma avicola
CGAAAAACGCCCGCGCCGCCCGACATATCAGCCTTTTATACCTGCGCCGCCACACATATGCAACGGCTGCGCTTTGAGCGGGGTTCATATGTTCCCCGCTCAAAGTATTTTGCGTACATATTAATTATAATACACATGCTTGCGCGCGCACGCGGCAAATTTCGTCAGATTGCGACAAAAATTTATATGCACGCGAACACACTTAAAGCAGGATGCAGATGACCCCTCCCTTGCCCTCGTTGACCATGCGAGTTATGGCTTTGCGCATTTTTGCACGGGTGTCGTCCTGCATACAGTTGACCTTGCCCGCGAGCCCCTCCTGCACCATTGCGCGCAACGACTTGCCGAAAAGATTTGTATTCCACATTGACTGAGGGTCATTTTCAAACCCGTTCATTATGTCGTTGACCATGCCCTCGCTCTGCGCCGCGCCGCCCATTATGGGGCTGACTTCACCGTTGACGTCTATCTTTATAATATGATAGCTGGGGGCGCTCGCCTTCAACTTTACGCCGACGTTGGAGCCCTGGCGCACGACCGACGGTTTTTCGAGACTTAAATCGTCGTCCGACGGCTGAACTATGCCGTAGCCGGTAACGCGCGCACATTCGAGCGCGTCCTTGACCTTGCCGTAATTTTTGCGCGCCTCCGCCGCCGACACGACGAAGGACATCAGGCTGCTCTCGTCCGAAATAGGCTCGCCCGCCGTTTCGGACAGCATGTTGAAGAACGCGCCGTCTTTAATCTTTGCGCGCACGACCACCCTGCCGCTGTCGGGAAAGACGTCGCACTCCACCTCTTCCTGCCAGTTTACGCTGTCTGCCATCATATCGTCGAAAACCGAACAATCCGCCATGGTATTTACGCGCGCGGCGCACGCCCTTACCCTCGCCATGAGCTCGGAAACCGCCGAGTTATCGGCGGGCAGCGAGCGCACCCACGACGGAATGATTACGTCGACGGACGACAGGGGAAAAGCGAGTATGAGCGAGCGCATCAGCCTTTCGAGCGACGAAGGGGCAACTTCGCCATCCTCCGCGACGGCGAAGGGCAGCCCCCTCCTCTCGACCGCGGCGGCATTGACCTCGCCCACGGCGATCGCCGCCGCGCAGCCGTCTAAGCCGTCGCAGAAGGTTACGTGGCACCCCTCGCCGCCGGTTGCCTCGGCGAGGGCGGCGTTGAATTTAGCGGCGGAACCCTCTTCCCCCGCCACGCCTATTTTTGCGCTTCCGCCGCAGCGCGCCGCGATATCCATATATACATTCTGACCGTTCATGAATTTCCTCCATGCTTTTATGATATAACATATTTCCCCGCCCGCCCGATTATGCAAAATTTTGTATTAAACACAAGCTATTGTCAAACCACTCATGTCATTTCGACTAAGTGCGGCACAGTCGCACGCACGGAGAAATCTATATTTAAGACAATTAAAAAAGCGTTATTGTCCGTCGCTGTGCTCCGAGATGTTTCGACTGTCGCTCAACATGACAATAACGCCCGACGACACGCCTCCAACGGAACGTTGCTGTCCGCAAAAGAGGGAATAACAGAGCCGAAGCGCCCCGCGCAAAAACTTGCGCGGGGCGCTTCGGTTCTTCAACTATATGACGTTGCCTTTCGGGTACAAATATTTCCTTTCGGGCACAATTTTAAAAGCACTGAGTGGCGAACTTATAAAATTCGTCTACCCCCTCCTTGGTTTTGAAGTTGGCTACGAACATTCTGTCGCCCATGGCGCCCGAGAGGGCGTGCGGCACGCGCTGGCAGATTTTTAAATTTTCGGCATAGCGCCCGTAAATTTCGTCGTCGCCGTGAACATAGGGCTTGCCGTCACGCCTGCCGACGAACGCGCAGTAAAATCTTTCGCCCGTGCCCTTCTGCGAGCCGTCAAAAGCTACCATATCCGCCCAGATCTTATACACGTCGGTGGAGTTGGCGTAATTCATCATGTCGGGCGAAATGCCGCCAGAGGGGCGCATGTTTACTTCCAGCGCGACAACTTCGCCCTTTTTGCCTATATGCTGGTCGCGGTTGAGACGGAAAAACTCGAAATGGACAAAGCGCGACTTTACGCCGAAGGCTTTAAGCGCCCTGCGCCCGGCGTCGCGCACGTCGTCGAAGGGTCGGTTTACTATGTAGAACATAGAGCTGTCGCCCGTGTTGACGACGTCCATGAGCGAACCCAGGGTGACGTTGCCCGTCTCGAAGATGGGCTCGCCGCGGCTATTTACGATGGCGTCGTACGAGTTGACGGTGGCGTCGATATATTCCTCCATTATGTAGCTTACGGGCAGTTTTGTATTAAAGAAATGTTCAAGATCGCCGTCGGAGCACAGCCTGTGGGTGTCGCTGGCGCCGACGCCATTGTCAGGCTTGACGATTACGGGATAGCCGACTTCGGCTATGAACCGTTTGCACTCCTCCTCAGATGTCACAAGGCAGTAGCGCGCAGTCTTTATGCCCGCCATATTGTAATAGCGCTTCATTTCCGACTTTAACTTTACCTTTTTCATGTCGCCGTCGCGGAAGCCCGTGTTTATGTTGAATTCGGTGCGCAGGTGCGCGTCGCGCTCCAACCAGTATTCGTTGTTGCTTTCAAGCCAGTCTATCTTGCCGTAGCGGAAGGTGAAAAACGCGACGGCGCGGAAAACTTCTTCGTAATTTGAGAGGTTTGAAACCTTGTAATATTCGGTGAGCGACTGTTTGAGCTGGGGCAAAAGGTTATAATATTCGCAGTCGCCTATGCCGAGGACGTTGAAGCCGTTGTCCCTTAAATGGCGGCAGAAGCGCCAGTAGTTTTCGGGAAAGTTGGGAGAAATAAATATAAAATTTTTCATAGAATGCCTTTGCGGCGGGGCATAAATTTTTTTGAGCCGCGCCGAAAATATATTGACTGCGGCATATGCCGCGATTAATGCGCTTTAAAAGGATAATTTAATTTGCCGATATGTGCGAAAGGGCAAACGAAGAGATATCTTCCATGACCTGCGGGGCGCAGAAGTCGTTTAAAATTTCGTGGCGGGCGCCGCGGTAAATGGTCATCTGCACGTCGGAGATGCCCGCCTTTATAAACTTGTCGTACAACTTTTTAACGCCCTTTGAGTAACCGCCTACGGGGTCGCCATCGCCCGCAACGAGATATATGGGCAGATTTTTTGGCGTGGACTTTATGGTCTTTGCACTGCAAGCCTGACCGACAATCGAAAAGAGCGTTTTGAACCCGCCGCAGGTGAACGTTGCGCCGCACAGGTCGTCGGCGATATAGTCGTCGACGTTCTTCTTTTCGTCCGACAGCCAATCGTAGGGCGTGCGTTTGTCGGTTTTAGCGTTATAGGCGCCGAAAGCCAGCTTGTCGATAAACGGCGAGCGGTGCTTCCACCCCTTGAAAGCCGCGACGAGCGTTGCGGCGAAACTGCCGAAGCCCGTGGCGACAGACGGCTGAAAGCCCGTGCCCATTATGACCGCGCCCGCAAGTTCGCCGCCGTACAGCGAGATGTACTTGCGGCAGAAAAAGGAGCCCATGGAATGACCGAGCATAAAATAGGGCAGATTCCGCGTTTCGGCGCGCACTATATCCGAAAGAGCATGTATATCGGCGAGCACTTTATCAGTCGCGTCGCCGCCGTCGAAATAACCGAGCTCGTCTGCCGACAGAACCGATTTGCCGTGACCGAGGTGATCTTCCGCACAGACGACAAAGCCGCGCGCAGTTAAAAAGTTTGCAAACTGTTCGTAGCGCAGGGCGTATTCCGCCATGCCGTGAACTATCTGCACCGCGCCGCGCACGCACCCGTGCGGACGCCATATGTAGGCATGAATTGTAGTTTTTTTATCCGACGAAGGATATGTGATTTCCTGATACATAAGCTTAATTAAGGTGAAATGCACTTTCTTCTCGGCGGCAGTAAGGAGAGCAGCCGCCTCGGTCACCGCGTCGCGCAGCCTGATGCGCTCGCTCACCTCGCAAGGCAAAACAGCATACTATGGCTGTTTTGAGAATACCTTGCTCGCCGTGAAATACGCGCAGTGCGCGTGTGAAATAAACGCTTTGCGTTTGTGAAATGCGCACTTGCAGTGCGCATTATGGTAAAAAATATTTAGAATAATAATCGTCAACCACAACGCAACCGTAAGGTTGCATTTCACGCGCCATTGGTGCCGATGATATTTTGACCGGGCTTTTGGCGCATTTCACGCCGCCCTGGCGGCATTTCATGCGCACCCATGTGCGCATTTCACTCTATCTCTTTTTCCTTTAAAATATCCGCTACCCGCGATATATTGTCGGGGCAGGGCTGCAATTCGCCCTCCTCTATTCTGCGGCAGACGGCGAGCACGGCGTTTGTTGCGGGGGTATTTACGCCCGCCGCGCGGGCGTGTTCGGCGACTGCGCCGGAGACAAAGTCCATGTCGCACTTTTTGCCCGCCGCGAGGTCGAAATACATGCCCGAAACGAGGTTTTTGTGCTTTTTCATGGCGAATGGTATGAGCATGTACACCAACCGCTTTTTTAAGGCGCCCTTATAATTTAAAAGTTTTACAAGGTCGTGCCCCTGAATTTTTGCGGGGGTCACGCCGCAGGCGAGGGCGGTATCGATGCCCTCCTTCAATAGCAGCTGCGCGACGGCGCGGCTGGCTTTGCCATTTGCCACCTGCCCGAACGACAGCGAAGTTATTGCCGAGAGCGACGAAAACGCCGAATTGATTATGAGCTTCGACCAGCGCGCGCCGATAAAATTTTCTTCGACATCCACCTTTCCCGCGCAGGAAAGATAGGGCGAGAGAAGCGAAACTTTGTCGTTTTTGCCGAAGGGCGAGCCGACCGAAAAGGTCATGGCGTCGGGCGAGGAAGTTAAAAGCACGTAACCGGGCTCGACATAGGTCGCGCCCCACGACACGGCGCAGCCGAGAGTGCTGCCCTCGCCTATGACATCGGCTATGGAGCGCTCGGGCAGACCGTTCTGAGTGGTGCATATAATGCCGTCTTCGGCGAGAAAGCCCGAAAGATATGCCGCGGTTTTTGCATTGTCGCGCTGTTTGGTCATGAGAAAGATGACGTCGTATTTGCCCGTCATCTGTTCGGGCAAGAGGGCGTTCACCTTTTGAGTAAAGCCGCCGCCCGATGCGGCGAAGCCTACCTTTGCGCCCGCGGAGTTGAGGGCGGCAACGTGGCTGCGGTTGCGGGTTATTAAATCTATCTGTCTGCCCGCGCGGGCGATGAACGCGCCGAGCACCGTACCCATGGCGCCCGCGCCGTAAATGCATGCGCGCATAAAATCACCTCTGTCCGCTTATATATTCAAACGCCAGCTTTGCCATTGCCCTGTAAGCCTTGTCGGAGGGATGAAGATGGTCGCCGCTGTCGTAGCCTTCGGCAAAAGCCGAGGGATCGCGCGGGGAACGGACGGCGTCGTCGAAATCGATACACCCCTTAATATTGCCGACCGAACGCGCCCACTCGTTGAAGGAGGCGCGCAATTCCTCGCGGAAGGGCGCATAGGTGCGCCACCCCTTTATAGGCAGGAGCGTGCCGACGTAGACGTCGAGCCCGCGCCCTTTGGCGAAGTCTATATACTTTTCCACCCCCCTTTCGAGCTCGCCCGCCGTGGGCAGGTCGCTCATGGGGCGGAAGGGGTTGACGTCGGTGCCGACGGGATGAATAATGTCGTTAATGCCCTGCTGGATAATGACCGTATCGGCGCCGCTGACCGACGAAATTTCGCGGGCGAAGCGGTGCTCGCCCGAAAGCCCGTAGCTTTCGTAGGTGATGCACTTGTATTCCCTTAAAACGCGCGTTCCGCTCGCCGCGCGGCGGACGACAGCCGTTGTATTGTAGGGGTCGTTCATGCACTCCAAAGCGAGGTAGTCCGCCCAGCTCTGCGCGGTGATGCTGTCGCCGTACAATATTACGGCGCGCTTGTCGTCGTCGGCGTACAGATCCATGCCGCACAAAAAGTAAAATGTGCTGAGAGAACGCGTTTTTTCGAGGGGAAGAACCTGCGAAAAGGTGCAGTCACCCAGCGAGAAAAATCCCTTTGAAAGGGGCCCTTCGGTGACGACGCCCGTGCGCATGAGGGTGAAATCCCTTAAATATATGCTGACGGCGAGCACGCCCTTGGGCTTGATGCGGAAGATGATTTCGTCCGAAAAGACCTCCTGCCCCGCGGGTATGGTTACGCTCTCTTCTCCGCCGAATGTGACAAGGCGGGCGTTGTGCAGGCTGACTTCCCTGTCGCCCATGGCGCGGGCGAGGGTGACGCGCGACAGCGTTACAGGCTCGGTTCCGCAGAAGTTGGAAAAATGCAGCCTGACCTTTTCGCCGCCGAACGCGCAGGTTATGGGGTATCTGAGGGTTATGTCCTTTGCATAAGTCTCGGGCTTATGCTCGGTAATCGAGGGCGCGTTGCCCCAGACCGTGACCCATTTCATCAATAAAAACTCCTTTTGCGCCCACATACGGGCGCATTAAAAAATTATTTACCGAATAAAATTTTTTTGACGCCTTTAAAGAAATGACCGTTGCACGCCTCTATAAACCCGCGCGCCCTGGCGGCGTTGAAGTGAAGAAAGACCATTATGAACCTTATGGGAAGGTGGTTCATGGAGTTGGACAAAAGCTCGTCCTTGGAGCGCGAATACAGGCGGGCGATGAACGCGAACAACCGCGCGACGACGCCTTTGCAGTAGCGGAGGTCGGCAATTTCGGTCAGTGGCGTTGCTACAAGCTGCCCCTTTTTATATTCGGGGCGGCTTTCGTCCGCGGATATGTGCGAGTTAAAGTATTGTTCATAGCTTGACGGCGCGCCGCAGATTGCGGGCGACTGACCAAAGCATATTGTATGTTCAAAGTAAAAGTCGCGGCTGTTTTCGCCGAGGTAAACCGTGTATCTGCCGCCTTGACGCCAGCAATGGGCGGCATTGTCCCACACCCTGAACGTATATTCGTCGAAGGGAATGAACACCCGCTCGCTTGCGCCCGCGGGCAGGAACACCTTTTTGAAGCCTTTGAGCTCTGCGGGGGAAACTTCAAGTTCGGGGCGGGGCGCCCTTACGTACATCTGCACGACGGTTGCGCCGCCGACCTTTCCCGCGTTGGCCACGGTGACGTATACGCCCTTTTCGTCGGCGCAGGCGTCCGAATAGGCAAACGTTGTGTAAGAAAGCCCATAGCCAAATGGGTATTTTACGGGCACGCCGAGGGCGTTGTAGTACTTATACCCCACATATATGCCCTCGGCAAAGTCCATTTTGTAGGCATATTTATCGTAAATTTTGTCGCAGGGAACGTCGCCCTCATGCAAAGGGTAACTTTCAGCCAGCCTGCCCGAAGGGTTTACCTTGCCCGCGAGGGCGTTGACCACCGCGCCGCCGCACGACTGCCCCGCGAGGTGGGCGTGAATGAGCGCGGAGCAGTAAATATCCCACGAGGTATCGACTACGCCGCCGCACGACAGCACGACGACTATCTTTTTGCCGAGCGAAGAGAGAGATTTTAACAAATCAATTTGGTTTTCGGGCAGCTGTAAGTGCGCGCGGTCGGCGCTTTCAAGTTCCATGCCCTCGGGTAAGCCCATGCACAATACGACGGTATCGGCGTCCCCGACAAGGCGCAGGGCGCACTGTTTAAGCTTCTCATTTTTGCCGCCCTTGCGGTCAAAGCCTTCGGCAAAGCCTATTAAATTTATGGGCGACGACTGCATTGCCCCCAATATATTGTCGAGCGAAGTCGGATTGACGAGCGACGAACCCGCACCCTGGCAGCGGGGATTATTGGCAAAACTGCCGACGAGGGCGACCCTTTCGGCATTGTTCAAAGGCAGGGCGTTCCCCTCGTTTTTGAGCAGCACGAGGCTGTTTTCGGCACAGCGGCGGGCGAGTTCGGCATTCTTTTGCCAATCGACTTGCCCTTTTTCTATATTTTGCGCGGCGCGCGAAAAGGCGAGCTGGCGGGATATACTTTTATCTATTATATCGGGGGCGAGTTCGCCGCGTTCGGCGGCGGTCTGCACCTCTTCGGCGGAAAAGTCGCACCGCGGCATTTCGAGGTCAACCCCAGCCCTGACAGCAGCGACCTTGTCGTAGGTGCCGCCCCAGTCGGAGACGACGAGCCCGTCAAAGCCCCATTCTCCGCGCAATATGCCGCTTATAAGATATTCGTCAGAGTTACAGTATGTGCCGTTGAGCTTGTTATATGCCGTCATGACGGCGGCGGGCTTACCCTCCTTTACGGCGATTTCAAAACCTGTGAGGTAGGTTTCGCGCAAAGTTTGCTCGTCTACCCTGCAATCGTAGACCATGCGCGCGTATTCGCGGGAGTTTACGGCAAAATGCTTTATGCACGAGTAAACGCCCGCCGACTGAATACCCCGCACATATGCCGCGGCGAGCTTGCCGGAAAGATACGAATCCTCTGAAAAATATTCAAAATTTCTGCCGCATTTGGGGCTGCGCTTTATGTTTAGCCCGGGGCCGAGCACCATGGCGACGCCCATATGCGCCGCCTCGCCGCCGAGCGCTGCGCCCAGCTCTTCGCCGAGGGATATATCCCAGCTGCAAGCCATTGACGAAGCCGTGGGAAAGCAGGTTGAGGGGAGCGAAGTGCCCATACCGAGATGGTTGGGCAGCTTGTCCTGCACCCTAAGCCCGTGAGGCCCGTCCGACATGAGTGCGGGCGACAAATCTATCTGACGGCACTCCGCCGATTTCCAGAAAGAAGAACCCGTGAGAAGGCGCGCTTTTGTCGCGATATCGAGTTTTTGTGTCTTTTCTTTGTCCGTCATAGCGCGAATGTAAAACTTATATTCGGCATTATAGCACTTTTTTACAATATTTGCAACATATTACCATTGAAATAATAAACAGGTGCGCAAAAAAACGGCGCTTGCACCGTTTTTTTGCGCACCCGAGTTTATACAGAATGAACTGCCGAGGCGACAGAAGTTATAAAGTCTGCAAGTTTTTCGTCGGCATGGCTGCCCTCCTGCCCGATTATCTTTACTATGGCGGAGCCGACTATCGCGCCGTCGCACTCGCCCGCCATCTTTTTTGCCTGTTCGGGCGAGGATATACCGAAGCCAACGCACACGGGCGTATCGGTAACCGCGCGTATGCGCCCATAGACCGAGGATATGTTTGTGTCGATGTGCGAGCGCATGCCCGTGACGCCGAGCGAGGAGACGAGATATATAAATCCCCTGCTCTGCGCGCACACCTTTTTTATGCGCTCTTCCGACGTGGGCGCAACCATGTCTATTACCGTCACGCCGTAATTTGCCGCCACTTCTTTTACCTCGCCGCTCTCCTCGAAGGGAATATCGGGGATGATTACCCCCGAAACGCCCGCCCGGCGGCAGCGCTCGAAAAAGCGCGCGTAGCCGTAAAAATATACGGGGTTGGCGTACGTCATGAAAAGATAAGGCACCTTTTTTTGAACGCCTTCGACCATCTGAAAAATTTTATCGAGCGTTGCACCGCCCGCGAGGGCGCGCGCGTCGGCATCCTGAATGACCTCGCCCTCGGCGATGGGGTCGGAGAAGGGAATGCCCACCTCTATTATGTCGGCGCCGCAGTCCTGAATGATGCCGAGGTACCTTTTTGTATCTTCGAGCGTGGGATCGCCCGCCGTAATGAACGCGGCAAACGCCTTTTTGCCGCCCGCAAATGCCGTTGAAATGTCAATCATAGATGCTTTCCCCCTTGTATCTCGCTATCGCGGCGACATCCTTGTCGCCCCTGCCCGACAGGCAGATTATTATATTTTCGTCCGCGCCGTACTCCTTTGCCACTCTGACAGCGTGCGCGACGGCGTGTGCGCTCTCTATCGCGGGGATAATGCCCTCCGTGCGCGACAACAATTCAAAGGCTTCGACCGCCTCGTCGTCGGTGACGGGCACGTATTCCGCCCTGCCGATGTCGTGAAGGTAGGCGTGCTCGGGTCCGACGCCGGGGTAGTCGAGCCCCGCCGATATCGAATAAACGGGGGCTATCTGTCCGCAGCCGTCCTGGCAGAAGAGCGAAAACATTCCGTGAAAAATGCCCGGTCTGCCCGTTGCGACGGTCGCCGCCGTCTGCAAGGTGTTTACGCCGCGACCCGCGGCTTCACAGCCGATGAGGCGCACGCCCGCGTCGGGGATAAAGTGGTAAAACGCGCCTATCGCATTGCTTCCGCCGCCCACGCAGGCGACGACCGCGGCGGGCAGCCTGCCCTCCTTTTCGAGGATCTGGGCACGCGCCTCGCGCGAAATTACCGCCTGAAAATCTCTTACTATTGTGGGAAAAGGGTGGGGTCCCATAACCGAACCGAGGCAGTAGTGCGTATCCGAAATGCGGTTAGTCCACTCGCGCATGCACTCGTTGACGGCGTCCTTCAAGGTCTTAGTGCCCGAAGTTACGGCGTGAACGCGCGCGCCGAGCAGCTTCATGCGGTAGACGTTGAGCGCCTGGCGGACGATGTCCTCCTTGCCCATGTAAATTTCGCACTCCATGCCGAGGAGGGCCGCCGCCGTGGCGGTTGCCACGCCGTGCTGGCCCGCGCCCGTTTCGGCTATCAGCCGCTTTTTGCCCATTTTTTTGGCGAGCAGCGCCTGACCGAGCGCGTTGTTTATTTTATGCGCGCCCGTGTGGTTTAAATCTTCGCGCTTCAAATATATTTTGCAGCCGCCCGCATATTCGCTTAAATTGCGGGCGTAATACAGGCGGGACGGTCTGCCCGCGTATTCGTCTAAAAGATATTTGAGTTCGGCGTTGAACTGTTCGTCGGCGGAAAAATGCGCATAAGCCTGTTCGAGCTCTTCGAGCGCGTGCATTAAGGTTTCGGGCACATACTGCCCGCCGAATTTACCAAACCTGCCTTTTTTTTCGTTTTGCATATCAGTTGCACTCCCTTATTTCCGAAATGTATTGCGCCACCTTGCGCGCATCCTTTTTGCCGCCCGTTTCCAACCCGCCCGAGCTGTCCACTCCCCACGGTTTTACGGCGGCGAGCGCCCGCTTTACGTTTTCGGGCGTAATTCCGCCCGCGAGAATTACCGGTTTTTTTACTTCGCGATACTCCCGCCAGCACACCTTTTGACCCGTGCCGCCCCGCGCCGACGGCGCGTATGCGTCGAGGAGGACAATATCGCACTCGTCGGGGTATATTACGGGGTCATTTCCGCGGACGGCGACGCATTTTATGACCGTCGCGGGGCAGAGGGCTTTTAGCCGCCCGATATATTCTCCGTCCTCGTCGCCGTGCAGCTGAACGACGTCTATTATGCCGTCATTGACCAGCCGCGCGATGCGGAAAACGTCGTCGTTGACGAACACCCCCACCCTCTCTATATCTCGGGCGAGGCGGGCGGCGCTCTGTTTGACGAAGCCTTCATCTACGCTGCGCCTGAACCCGGCAGTCATGATAAATCCTACATAGTCGGGGGTAAATTTATTTAAAGTGGGAATTATGGCGCCGTCGGTCACGCCGCAGACCTTTATTTTATACATGTGAGTTCCTTCAACAGCGCGACCCTGTCGCGCGACCTCATTAAAAATTCGCCCACGAGTACCGCGTCCGCGCCCGCGCGCCGCTGCGCGCGGGCGCCTTCAACCGACATTATGCCCGATTCGCAGACGAATATGTTTGATTTACCGACGAGCGGGCGCATGCACGCCGCCCTGTTTTCGTCCACCGAAAAATCGGCTAAGTTGCGATTGTTGACGCCTATTATACTGCCGCCGAGGGCGAGCGCATCCTCTATCTGCCGCGCGGTGCGGCACTCGAACAGCGCCTCCATGCCGAGCGACCGCGCGAGTGCGTACAGCTCGCCCGCCTGCCCTGCATCGAGGGCAGACATTATGAGCAATATACAGGCGGCGCCCATTGCCGCGCTCGCATATACCTGGTATTGAGTGAGGATAAAGTCCTTTCTGAGCATGGGCAGCTTGACCTGTGCGCGGATTTGTCTGAAAATGTCATCCGAGCCGAGAAAATAATACGGCTCCGTAAGGCAGGAGATTGCCGCCGCGCCGCCCGCTTCGTAGTCGTGCG
>DVHK01000043.1 GCA_018712135.1 Candidatus Coproplasma avicola
CCCGCCGTTAAATTTTAATGGTTAGCAAAAAGTACTTTCAGGTAATAATAAAAGAACAGCGGCGCGACAAACAACGGCATAATCCACACGAGCGGAGCGGTAGACCGTTTGTTATGAAATAAATTAAAACCGGGCGGCGCAGGCGGAATTTACTTCTGCCTGCGCCGCCTAATGTATCAACCTCGCTGCGTGTCGCGCTGCCGCACGACACGAGCGATTTATTTATTCTATTAATAATGCAAGTATGCCCTTAATGGCGTGCAGCTTGTTTTCTGCCTGTTCCATGACGGCGGAATGCTTGCCGTCGATTATGTCCGCAGTCACCTCGACCCCGCGCGAAGCGGGAAGGGGATGCATGAACATTGCGTCGGGCCGCGCCGTCGACATGAGCGAATTGTTTACTTTATAGGGCGCCATGATGTGCATTTCCTCTTCCGAGGGCTTGCTGTGATAGCGGTAGCTGTCGGTATAAACTACGTCAGCGTCCTTGGCGGCAAAATAGGGGTCGTCGGTTATTGTTATCGAGCCGTATTGTTCGGCGCGCAGAATGTGTTCGCGTTTCAAGCGGAATTCCGCGGGCGTTGCAACGGCAACTTCCATGCCGCACTTTACCGCGCCCATAATGAGCGAAGACGCCACGTGCGTGCCCTTGCCTATGTAAGCAATTTTCAGACCTTCTAGCTTTTTCTTGCGCTCCCATATGGTGAACAGGTCGCACACCGTCTGAACGGGGTCGAAGTCGTCGTTGGTCGAATTTATTATGGGGATGGGCGAAACTGAAACATAATCGTCGAGTTCGCGCTGTTTAATGCCGCGCGTGACCAGCGCGCCCACGCCGTAGCGCGCAAGCACGGTGACTATGTCCTTGATATTTTCGCCCGCGCGCATGTCGCGCTCGTTATAGGGTAGGTTTATGCAGTCGCCGCCAAGCTGGTGAATGGCAATTTCCAATGCCGAGCGCGTCCTCAGCGACGTGTCGCCGAACAGCAGCGCAAGCGTTACGTCGCGGAATATCCTCGTGTCCTCGTGGGCGATGAATTTATCTTTCATTGCGCGCGCGGCATAAAGGAATTCAAAAATTTCCTCGGTCGAAAAATCGGCGAGTTTGGTCATGTGCTTGTAATTGACGCCGTATCTCGGCGAATAGCGGTTTATGTCCATATATTTTTCCTTGAAATGTAATAAGCGTGGCGCGCCGCCGCGGCGCGGCGGCGCGCCCGTCCTTTACACAATTATATCATACAAAAAATAGTTAATCAAGTATTCTGCGAAAAAATGCATCCGCAGTAGTTCTGGCGGTACAGCCCGTATTGCTCCGAAAGGCGGCAGCTTCGCAAATACCCGTCGCCTTTCTTGAAGTCGGTGGGCAGCCACTTTGCGCCGTATCTTTGCGCGCACGCCCCGCCAATGGCGTTGATGAGCTGCGCATTCTTCAACGGGCTGACGGTGAGGGTGGTGGCAAAGTAATCGAAGCCCTTTTCCGCCGCCGTTTTTGCGGTGAAACCAAGGCGCAGTTCAAAGCATTTTGCGCACCTCGCGCCGCCCTCCTTTTCGCCTTCAAGTCCCTTCACTGCGGCATAGTACGCCTCCTTTTGGTGGTCGCAGTCCAAAAAGTCCGCCCAGCCCGTCTCGTTAATAAAACGCATGAGTTCGGCTTTGCGTTTAAGGTATTCGTCTGTTTCGATGTTGGGGTTGTAAAAAAGGACGGTGACCTGCATCAGCCCTTTGAGCCTTTCGAGGCATGCGGTGGAGCAGGGCGCGCAACAGGCGTGCAGCAGCAGTTTTTTGCCTGCCGCCCCGCCTTTGTTTATCTCTTCGTACATCAGTTTGTTGTAATCGGGTTTGTTCATCGTCGCCGCCTTGTCGTTGCATTTACAATATAACTTTACCACCAAGCGCGCTATTTTTCAAGAAATTTTATAAAAATTTATAAAATTATCCCCAAACCCCTTTGTAAAACGCGCTTCGGTGTGTTATTATTATAACACAATTATATAAATCGGAGCATTTAAATGGCAAATTTAGTTTTGAAGGACGTCAGCAAGCTTTACCCTTCGGGTGCGCTCGCGCTGTGCAAAGTCAATCTTGAAGTTTCCGACAAGGAGTTTATCGCCGTGATCGGTGCCGAAAAGAGCGGCAAAACTACACTTCTGCGCGTAATAGCCGGGCTTGACGACGCCACTTCGGGGCAGATAATAATAGGCGGCAAGGACATGACGGGCGTTCACCCCAAGGACAGGGACGTCGCCATGATTTTCCGCAACGACACGCTTTATCCTTCGATAAACGTATACGAAAATATGGCTTACGGCCTCAAAATCCGCAAAACGCCGCAGGTAGCCGTCGAACAGCGCGTAAAGGCAGCCGCTGAAATTCTCGGGCTCACCGACGTTCTCACCCGCAAACCCAAAATGCTGACAGCCGCCCAGCGCCAGCGCGTCGCGCTCGGCAGGGCGATAGCCAGGGAACCAAAGCTATATCTTCTGGACGACCCGATTGCAGGTTTGGATGACAATTTAAAGGCGCAGATGCGCAGCATAATCGTCAGCCTGCAAGCCCGCATGGAGGGCACGTTTATATACGCCACCAAAAACGTAAACGAGGCGCTCACCATGGCGACCCGCGTCGTCGTCCTGCGAGAGGGCGTAATTCAGCAGGTAGACACGCCTGCAAACCTCTACGACTATCCCGCCAACGCCTACGTCGGTCTGCTCGTCGGCTCGCCCGCCATGAACATGATAAGCGGCGCCACGCTTAAAGAAGTAAACGGAGCGCTCGTCGCGGCATATAAGGGGGTCAATTTTGCAATTTCGCCCGAAGTTGCGGCGCGCCTCGAAGATAAGCAGGCTTACGTCGGCACGGGCAGAAAGGTAATCGTCGGCATCCGTCCCGAGGACGTCGTCTGGGGCGAAGGGGAGGACGCCGCAGTCACCGCCACCGAGGAGGCGGACGGCAGGCTTTACGCCGAATGTCAGCTGAGCGGCGATCTGTCGCTGCTCGCCCTCGCGCCCGCGGGCACGGCAAAGGGCGGCGCTGCAAAGATCAAGCCTGACGGCGCCCGCATATATCTCTTTGACGGTCAGACCCGCCTCACCCTTTTATCGCGGGACGGCGGCTACGAACAGACAAGTTATTCCGACGCGTCCGTTCAGCCCATGGCTTACGAAGAGGAGGAACAGCTTAAAACTTCGTTGAAGCCCGTTCCCCCTGCAAAGGATAAAAAACGCAGATAAAATTAAGCATTTCGCGCCCCCTATAAGGGGGCGTTAATTTAACGGCGGCAGCCGCAAAGCGCGCGGATGCCGCCGCACGGGTAATTTAATGGAAGTTTTTATAGACAGTATCCTCGACACCTTAAAGGTGTTCCCGTTCATACTGGTAATTTACATTTTAATAGAGTTCCTCGAACATAAGACGTCTTTTTCGAGCAACCACAGGCTTTTGCAGGGCAAGCTCGCGCCGCTCATCGGCACGGTCACGGGCATAATTCCCCAGTGCGGTTTTTCGGTCATGGCGGCAAAGCTTTACGATAAAAAGTATATCCGCACGGGCACGTTGATCGCCGTGTTCCTCGCCACCAGCGACGAAGCGTTGATTGTGCTCATCGTCAATCCCGCGGGCGCGGCGGCAGTCGCGCCGCTTATCGCCGTCAAAGTGGTCGTCGGGCTGATAGCGGGCTACGCCATTAACTTTATTTTAAGGAACGAGCATCTCGCCCAACCAGAAGAGAGCGACCACGAGGACATTCACGCCTACTCCTGCGGGCGCGAGCACGATGGCAAGAGCGCCGTCAAGGTTTACTTTGTCGAACCGCTCCTTCACTCGCTCAAAGTCGCGCTCTACATCTTTGTCGTCACCCTCATATTCGGTTATATCTTTGAATATAACGAGGCTGCCATCATCTCGTCATTTGTCGGCGGGCCTTACGTCGAACCGCTGATAACGGCGGCAATCGGGCTCATTCCCAACTGCGCGTCGTCGGCGGTGATCGCGCAGACCTACTGCGAAGGCGGCATAATGTTCGGCAGCATGGTGGCGGGGCTGTGCTGCAACGCTGGGCTGGGCTTTGTCGTGCTGTTGAAGGACGTTAAAAAGATAAAGCGCAACCTTTTATTAATCGTCACGGTATACGCAATTTCCGTGCTCGTCGGCATAGCGGTAAACGGCATATGTATAGCTGCGGGGCTATATTAACGCAAATCTCGCCTTGCGGCAGGTTGGGTTTTATTGTTTTTGCAGGTTATGGTGTCCCGCCCTGTCATTTCGACTAAGCCCGACGAGGTCGGGCGCATGGAGAAATCTATCAATAAAGCATGTAATAAGGCGAGATTTATCTGCCGTTTCCCTGCGGGAGCCTCGGCATAGCGTCGTCGGCTACGCCTCCTCGCGCGATTGCTCGAAATGACATAATTAATAAAAGCGGTCTGTTTAAAATGAAAGCCTCGGCGGAACAACGTCCGCCGAGGCTTTCATAAAATTCAATAAAAACCGTCCAAACAGCTTTACCAAACCGTGGGCACTCCGTCCACATAGTGCCAATAATCACCCTCTTCGGTCGGCTGACTTTCGGAATAGTAGTATATCGTCGCTTCTGTAAGGTAGGTATTATTCAAACCAATATCAATATTATTCCAATCCTTTGCAGTTCCTGTAAAGTATACACTTTCGAGTGAGTTGCAGTCCGCGAACGCAGACTCGCTAATGCGTGTAACGCTCTTGGGAATAATTATGCTTTTAAGTGTGGAACAATAAACGAATGCCAAATCGCCAATGCAAGTGACATTGTCGCCAATATCCACTATTGTAAGCGAAGTGCAACTACTGAATGTATATTCACCAATGGAAGTGACGCTGTCAGGAATGGTCAAACTTGTAAGTGCGGAGCAACCAAGGAACGCTTGGTCGCCAATATAAGTGACATTGTCGCCAATATTTACTTTTGTAAGAGAAGTGCAGCTTCCAAATGCATAATCGCCAATGGAAGTGACGCTGTCAGGAATAGTCACGTTTGTAAGTGAAATGCAGCTTGCAAATGTATAATCGCCAATGGAAGTGATGCTGTCTGGAATAATTACGCTTGTAAGACCAGAGGTCTCAAACGCATAATCGCCAATGTGTGTGATACTGTTTGGAATGGTCACGTTTGTAAGCGAAGAGCAATTAGTGAATGCATGGTTGCCAATAGAAGTGACGCTGTCAGAAATAACTATATCTGTAAGCGAGAAGCAACCAAAGAATACACTATTGTTAATGTGGGTTATTGTGTCGGGAATAGTTATGCTTGTAAGTGCGGAGCAACCAGTGAACGCACCATCGCCAATAAAAGTGAGACTGTTAGGAATGGGTATACTTGCAAGTGAGGAACACCTACTGAACGCGCCATTGCCAATAGAAATGACGCTGTCGGGAATGGTCAAACCTATAAGTGCAGTACAGCCACTGAACGCGCTATTGCCAATAGAAGTGACGCTGTCGGGAATGATTATGCTTGTAATGGAGGAAGAATTAATGAACGCTAGATTGCCAATTGATCTGACACTATCGGGTATTTTAAGTTCGGATACAAGTTTACCATTTAAGTATAGATCATTAGCATAATATAACGGATTAGAAGATTCGTCTTCAAATTTAATTTTACACCATGCGGCAATATCTGTTATATGTACGCTTGTAAGTGCGGAGCATAAAAAGAACGCACTCTCACCAATGAAAGTTATGCTGTCGGGAATTGTTATGCTTGTAATTGAGTCGCAATATCGAAATGCGCGATCGCCTATGAGGGTTATGCTGTTGGGAATGCTTATGCTTGTAAGTGAATAGCTCTGAAAAGCCTCATCGCCTATCTCTTTGACGGGTAGATTATTACAAATTGATGGGATAATTATGTCAGTCTGAAAGTTAGTTCCCATGCCTGAAACTATGCAATATGTTCCGTCGTCAGAGATGGTGTATTCCAATCCATCGCTGCCTATGAATGGAGCATTACTTTTTTCGGATGATACACAGGCAGGTAGGGCGAATGCAATACATAGTGTTGCGGCAAGAGCAAGAAAAAATAAAAAAAGCTTTCTTTTCATTTAGCTTTCTCCCGAAAAACAAAGTATATAATATAGTAAATAAAGTATACCATAGCGCAATATAAATTGCAACAAAAGATAGAAAAAATAATAAAATGCGCGCGCAAAAAGTTGACTTTGGTTAAAGGCTTTTGTATAATAAATAGGTAATTGAAAAAAATAACTGCGTAGGCGAAGGAGGGTTGAAAAAGGATGTCCACTATAAGAGTCGGCGAAAACGAATCGGTCGAAAGCGCGCTCAGAAGATTTAAAAGAAAGTGCTCGCGCGACGGCATAATCGGCGACCTCAGAAAGAAAGAGTTCTACGAATCTCCTTCCGTCAAGAGGCGCAAAAAGAGCGAAGCTGCAAGAAAGCGCAGCCGCAACTAAAACGCAATCAAAGCCCTGCTGAATACAAAAGATATTCGGCGGGGCTTTTAATTTAAAAATAATGTCGTAAAGGGGCGAAATATGGAAGATTTAAAGTGCGCCGCCCGCCGCGCAAAGCGCAGGCTTAAAACGGGCTATTGGCAAAAATGCAAGGCTGCCGCCGACGAGACGGCAGAAAAGGCGAGGAGCATGGGGCTCAACGAAGATAAGGTTAAATCGGGCATATATGGCAGGGTACTCTCCGACGTGCGCGGCGAAAAGCCCGACGACTTTTATCTGCGCGTCAAAAATCTGCTCGATACCTGCGGCGAGGTCTCGGACGCGATCGGCAGGCTTACGGACAAAGATTACTATGCAACGCTCACATACGAGGAAAAGCAGAGGTATAATTTAGAGCTTTCGGCAAAATATCTTTCCGCGCTTGAAAAATACCGCCGCGAAAAGGAAAGCGGAGTATAGCCGGCGTGGCAAACTGCGCTTTATGCAAGCCATGTACCATGGCTTGCAACTTCGCTCCGTTGCCCCGCGGCTTCGCGCAAAAGCCACGGTTTTGCGCGAGTGCTAAGGAATTGGTTAGTGCGCTCTGCGAAGGCAAATGCCCTTTCGCCCGCCCATACTGCGTATGTGCGCGGCGTTTTGCATTTGCCACACATTGGGGAGTTTTCTCCGTGTATACGCACGTCGAAAACTCTTCTATTGGGTATTACTTATGTCATTTCGACTAAGTGAGCATAGCGAACGCGCGGAGAAATCTATTCTTTATTATTGCTTTACTGATAGATTTCTCCACTTGCTTGCGCTCGGTCGAAATGACGGAAAAAAATTGCGATTATGCGCTTTATGGAACACCCTTATGTTTCTTCGCGGTTGACAGAGCATATATGCGGTGATATAATTAAACCGACTTGCAAAGGATAAAGGAATATGAGTACTACCGACGCAATAATTTTAATATTTGTGGGGCTCGTCATGGACGCGTTTTTCGGCGGGGTTTGCTACCTCGATGTGTATTTGAGCGCTAAATCGAGGTGGAAAAAGAATTGTCAGACCTTTCCTTATTTCACTTATCCCGCATATAAAAAGCTCTTTTTCCTCGGGCTCAAAGGCGCAATGAGCAGGATCACCGTCTTTCTGACTTTCGTCGTCAACCTGTCGTTTGTCCCTTTCATAGCATTCGCCGCGTGGTACGCCGCTTCGGCGCAACCCGTCGCCTATGTGCTATTCTGCGTTTTCATGGGCGTTCATCTCGGAAGTCTTATGCTGCGCTGCCTTTCGATGTGGATATTCCCCTTGAACCTTTACGAAACGCCCAAAAGCCGCCGTTCGTTCCGCTCGCGGTGGTGGGATTGAGCGGCGGAATTGATTTGCCGCGCAAATAATTTTACAACCAGTGAATGGGGTGTAAAGCCTTACTTTGCCCGACTTTGAGCCGCGGCGCGGAACTTTAAGATCCGCGCCGCGGCTCAATTTAATTTTCACCCGCGAACCTTTGCAAATTGTTTTGCGCAAGCTGTTGTCAAAGCGGCAAAGCTGTGGTATAATATGCGGGTAGAATTTCAATATTTTAATCAAGGCGAAAATGAACGATTTACTTTCTTCACTCAATTCCGAACAGATAAAGCCCGTAACCGACACCCAAGGTCCCGTCCTCGTTCTGGCGGGCGCGGGCAGCGGCAAGACGCGCGTTTTAACCTCGCGCATTGCTTACATACTCCAAAACGGATTGTCCTCGCCGCAGGGCATACTCGCCATAACTTTCACCAACAAGGCGGCGGGCGAAATGCGCGAAAGACTGTCCGCCATGCTCGGCGACTATTCCTCGGGCATGTGGATATGCACCATTCACTCCATGTGCGTACGCATTTTAAGGCAGTTCCCCGCCGAGGCGGGCATCAAAAGCAACTTTTCCATTTACTCCGAAACCGAGCGCGCGAACATTATAAAAAAATCGTTCAAGGAGCTCGACTTCGACGACGAAAAACTGTTAAAGGACGCCAAATATCACATAGCCAACGCCAAAATGCTCGGGCTCGACCCCGACACATACGGCACGCGCTTCAAGGATATTCCGCACATGGACGACATCGTGTGCATATACGATAAGTACGACAAGCACCTTGCCGAAAACAACGCGCTCGACTTCGACGACCTTCTTCTGCGCACCCTGCGCCTTCTCCGCGGCAATGCCGAGGCGAGGGAATACCTTTCGGACAGGTTTAAATACATCCTCGTCGACGAGTTTCAGGACACTAATGCTGTGCAGTACAATATAATTAAACTGCTCGCCTCAAAGCACAAAAATCTGTTTGCCGTCGGCGACGACGACCAGTCTATATACGGCTGGCGCGGCGCCGAAATCGAAAATATCCTGCGTTTCGACAAGGACTTCCCCGACGCCAAAGTTTATAAGTTGGAGCGCAACTATCGCTCAACGAAGAACATTTTAAACCTCGCCAACGCCATAATAAAGAACAACGGCGCCCGTCACGACAAAACGCTGTGGACGGAGGCGGAGGAGGGCGAAAAGCCCGAATATTACCAGGCGGAAGAGGAGGCGGACGAGGCATTGTTCGCCGCCCGCACAATATCCCGCCTCGCCGGCAGGGACGAAAAATATTCGTCGTTCGCCGTCCTCATGCGCATAAACGCGCTCACCCGCTCGTACGAGCAGGAGTTCACCAAATACGGCATTCCCTATAAGGTTTTCGGCGGCTTCCGCTTCTTCGAGCGCCGCGAAATCAAGGACATACTCGCGTACCTGCGACTCATCTCCAACCCCTTCGACAACGAGGCGCTCACCCGCATAATCAACGTGCCCAAGCGCGGCATAGGCGGCAAAACTATCGAGGCGATGGAGGGTTACTCCTCGCAGTCGGGGCTGTCGCTCTACGACGCCTGCCTCGACGCCGAATATCTGCCCCTCACCTCGGGCGCAAAGAGCAAAATTTCAGACTTTGCCCAAACCATAAAGGGCTTTGTCATCGACGCGCAGGGCGTAAACGTCGCCCAGCTCGTCCGCGACATAATATCCCGCACCGAACTGCGCGACGCCTACGACGACGGCACCGACGAGGGCGACTCCAAACTCGCCAACTTAGACGAATTTATCGCCTCGGTAGACGACTTCGTGCGCCTCAATCCCGACGCCACGCTCGACGAATATCTCAACCAGGTGACGCTCGCCTCCGACACCGACGACATGGATGACGGCAACTACGTCACCCTCGCCACCATTCATTCGGTCAAGGGGCTGGAATTCGATAACGTCATAATATGCGGGCTCGAAGACGGCATAATGCCCTCCTCGCGCTCCGAAAAAGATCCCAAATCGCTCGAAGAGGAGCGCAGGCTGATGTACGTAGCCATCACCCGCGCGCGCAAGCGGCTGTATCTCACGCGCTCAAAGTCGCGCTACCTATACGGCCACCGCGACCGCACCATGCCCTCGCGCTTTATCGGCGAACTTGCAGAAGAGCTCGGCATCGACAAAACTTCGTCCTACGGTTCGCCTTACGGTTCTTCGTACGGCGCGGGCGCGTTCGGCGGCGCATATGGGCGGGGTAACGGCTATTCTCCGTACTCCTACGGCGGAAATTCTTACGGCGCGCGCAGCTCTTACGGCTCCCGTTCATACGGCGGCGAAAGCTCGCGCGGAAGGGGCGTTTACTCGTCGGACGAAGGTTACGAAAGCGACGTTCCCCCTGCAATGCCCAAACGCGCGGAGCAGACGAACTTTTCGGCGGCTACGACATTCGGCAGGGCGCAAAGCGCAGGCAAATCCAAAAATTATGCCGTCGGCACAAAGGTCAAACACCCCAAATTCGGCATGGGCACGGTAATCGCCGTCAAAAACGGCGGCGCGGTCATAAACGTCGCGTTCGACGGGCAGGGCATTAAAGAACTTTCGGCGGCGCTCGCCCCCTTGGAGATTTTATGATGGACAGAATGAGGCAGCTCGTTGACACTCTCAATCAATGGGCTTATGAATATTACGTGCTCGACAACCCCTCGGTTCCGGACAGCGAGTACGACAAACTTTACGACGAGCTGTGCGAACTCGAACGCTCGTCGGGCGTAACTTTGCCCGACAGCCCCACCCGCAGGGTGGGCGGCGAACCGCTTAAAACATTCGAGCGGCACGAGCATATAGCCCGCCTTTATTCGCTCGACAAGTGCGTGACTTACGACAGGCTGTCCGCCTTCGTCACCCGCGTCAAAAAGGTGAATGAGGACGCAGATTTTACCGTCGAATACAAGTACGACGGGCTGACCATGTGCATAACTTACGACAAGGGCAGCTTCGTGCGCGCTACTACGCGCGGCAACGGCGTCGTCGGCGAGGACGTTACGGCGCAGTGTTTAACCGTAAAATCCGTGCCCCTCAAAATTCCCTTTCAGGGTATTATGGAGGTGCAGGGCGAGGCGGTCATTCCGCTGTCCGCGCTCGAAAAATACAACGCGACCTCGACCGAAAAATTAAAGAACGCGCGCAACGCCGCCGCGGGCGCCATACGCAATCTCGATCCCGCCGTCACGGCTTCGCGCGGGGTGGAAATTTTGTTTTACAACGTCAATTATATCGAGGGCAAAAGCTTTTCCACGCAGGTCGAAATGTTCGACTTTTTAAAGCAAAACCGCTTTAAAGTTTACCCGTACCTCCGCGTATGTAAAAGTGAGGACGACATTATAGAGGCGTTGCAGGAGATAGAGGTCGAGCGCAAGAAGATCGACATTCTGACCGACGGCGCAGTTATAAAGCTCAACGACGTGCTCGCCCGCCGGGGGCTGGGTTATACCGATAAATTCCCGCGCTGGGCGATAGCCTTCAAGTTCGAGGCGGAGGAGGCGCAGACTACGGTAAAGGACGTCATATGGCAGGTGGGCAGAACGGGCAAGCTTACCCCGCTCGCCCTCGTCGAACCCGTCGAGCTGGGGGGCGCCACCGTGCGCAAAGCTACGCTCAACAACTTCGGCGACATCGCCCGCAAGGACGTGCGCATAGGTTCGGTCGTGGCTATACGCCGTTCAAACGAGGTCATTCCCGAAATTTTAGGGTGCGTTGAGCACACGGGCAAAAGCGTAAACATAACAAAACCCGCCGTCTGCCCCTACTGCGGCAGCGAGGTAAAGGAGGAGGGGGCAAACTTATTTTGCACCAACCGCCTGTGCCCGCCGAGGATCGCGGCAAAGTTTGAACATTTCGCCCAGAAGGACGCCATAGATATCGAAGGCTTTTCCGAGGCGACTGCCGTCCAGCTCAATAAAAAATTGCATCTAATAAACTGTTCGCAGCTATATTCGCTTACCGCCGAAGACATCGGCAGGCTCGAAGGCTTCAAGGATAAAAAGATAAACAACCTTCTGTCGGCTATAAATTCAAGCAGGCATATCCCGCTTGAAAGGTTTATATTCGCCCTCGGCATCGACGGCGTGGGCAAAGTAGCCGCGCGCGACCTCGCGGCGGCGTTCGGCAGCGTCGAAGCTCTTTCAAAGGCGACGGTCGAACAGCTCGTCGAGCTCGAAAACATCGGCGAAATCACCGCCCGCGCCATAGTGGGCTGGTTCGCCGACACCGAAAACGCCGCCGAGCTCGCAAATCTTTTAAAATACGTTTCGCCCGAATACGTTCAAAGGGGCGTTCGCCAGGGCATATTCACAGGTCAAATCGTCGTGCTCACGGGCGCGCTGTCGGCGTACACCCGCAGCCAGGCGCAGAAGATCATAGAGGACGAGGGCGGCGAGTGCGGCTCTTCGGTCACAAAAAAAACGACGCTCGTCATCGCGGGCGAGGACGCGGGCTCTAAGCTCGAAAAGGCGCGCAAACTCAGCGTAAAAATAATCGACGAACAGCAGTTTGTCGAAATGTTGCAAAAGTAAATTGTTGTGGTAAAGCGGTATATATGAGCGGTTGATAATTGCATAAAAATAATACAGGCGTGCTGCGCCCTCAATTAGGGCGCAGCA